>CBFGTB010000049.1:0-16203 GCA_965651715.1 uncultured Gemmatimonadales bacterium | reverse complement strand
GGACGTGGTGGTGAGCGGCCGTGCGGCCGAGGTGCTGGCGCCCCACCAGGTGACGATTCATCTCTCGATTTCCCACTCCCGCGACGTGGCGGCCGCTGTCGCCATCCTGGAATCGTAGCAATCTGATCGGCGCCACGCCGTAGCATGGTGCAGCGGACCCGATTACCATGTCACGTCTCCGAAAAAGCGATTGATAATGGTTCTCGTTTACCTGATGGCTGCTGTTGTCTCTTCACTCCCCGTCGGTGGCGGCGTGGTCGTCGCCGATTCGGTCGCTGCGGCCCGGCGGATCGCTGCGTCGGCTGAACTCGCGGCTCAGGAATACCGGATCGGGGTGGTGGATGGTCGGATTGTCCAGCCGGCCGAGGTGGACGAGGCGCGACTGTTCCTGTCCGAGGCGCGGCGGGCGGCTGAGCTGTTGCCTGAGGGGATCTCCGGGCCGGCGGTGGTCCGGCTCGATTCGGCGTTGGCGCTGGTCGCCGATGTGGCCTCGCCCGATTCACTTGCGGCCATGGTTGCGCGGGTGACAGCCCAGCTTGCCGAGGGGTTCGGCGTGCCGATGGTCGAGATTCCGGCGCGGACTCCGGTATTGGCGCGCGGCGCCGAGGTGTATCGCAGTGAGTGTGCCTCCTGTCACGGTACGCTGGGTCGGGGAGACGGCCCCGCTGGGCGCGGGCTCGATCCCGTTCCTGCCGACCTGACCGATCGGGCGGCATTGGCCGACGTGACGCCGTTGGCCTTTTATCAGCGGATCACCATCGGGGTGGCCGGGACGGCGATGCCGGCCTTTGAGAGCCGGATGCCGGCGGCCGATCGCTGGGCGGTGGCGCTTTACGCCTCGACCCTGCGGCAGGCTGAGCCGGCCGGTGAGGTGCCGGCGGCGCTGCGGGATTTTGGCACTGTGGCCACCATGAATGATCTGGAGATTGCCGCTGCGCTCGGGGCCGACGCTTCGCCGGCCGCCGTGGCCGCCGTGCGGGCGTATCAGATGGACGCCGACGATGGGGCAGCGCGAGCTGCGGTGTTCGCTGCGGTGCGGCAACATGTCGACGACGCGACCCGGTTGGGCCGCAGCGGCGAGAGCGATGCCGCCGTGAGCGCGGCCTTTGATGCCTACCTCGCCTTCGAGCAGGTGGAGCGCACAGTTGCGGCCAAGGACGCCGGGCTCGCCAGTTCGTTGGAGGCCTCGTTCGCCACGCTGCGCACCCGGGTGGGCGGCGGTGCCACCGAGGCCGAGCTGAGCGCGGTCACGGCCGAGCTGTATACCGGGTTGGAGCGGGCCGAGCGGGTGGTGGCGGATCGCATGTCGCCGGTCAATCTCTTTGTGCAGTCACTGATGATCCTGTTGCGCGAGGGGCTGGAAGCCATCCTCATCATCGGGGCATTGATGGCGTTCCTTGCAAAGATCGGCGCGGCTCATCGCAGGCGCGATATTCACATCGGCGTCGGGGCGGCTGTGGCGTTGTCGCTGCTGACGGCCGTGCTGCTTGAGACGGTCTTCGAACTCTCGCCGGCCCATCAGGAGGTGCTCGAAGCGATCACCATGTTGGTGGCGGTCGTGGTGCTGTTCTATGTCAGCTACTGGCTGTTGTCCAAGATGGAAGTGCAGAAGTGGACCGCCTTTGTCAAAGAGCGGGTCCAGCTTGCGGTGAGCGGCGGATCGGCCTTTGCCCTGGCATCGGCGGCCTTTCTGGCGGTCTACCGCGAGGGGTTCGAGACTGTGCTGTTCTATAAGGCGCTGCTGGTCTCGGGGGGCGCATCGGGAGCCCTGCTGCCGGTGGTGGCGGGGATTGCCGCTGCGACGCTGCTGCTGGCTGTGGTGTATGTGCTGATCAATCGCTATGGTGTCAAGCTGCCGCTGCGCCCGTTCTTTGCGGTGACCAGCGCCTTCCTCTACTACACCGCCTTCGTTTTTGCGGGCAAGGGTGTTGCCGAGTTGCAGGCGGGCGGTGTGGTCGGCACCACGGTTCTGCCGGGATGGCCGCGGGTCGCCGCGCTCGGGATTTATCCAACTGTCGAGTCGCTGCTGGCGCAGGGCATTTTGGTGGTGCTGGCCGTCTTCGCTCTGGTGTGGATCTTCGCGCGCCGGAGCGGAGCCGGAGTCGGTGAGCAGTCACCGGCTCGGACCGGTGCCCAGGTCGCGGCCGCCGCGACCGGTATTGAGGGAACTGTGATCAGGTCGCTCGAACAGATGGAGGCCGATCTGGCGGCGCTCAAGGACGAAGTGGAGCGGTTGCGTTCGGCCGTGGCGGCGGAGTCGGTGGAATCGTAGCGGTCGGGGAAGGGTCACAGGCCGCGACCAGAACTGCGCCGATGACACTGATACGAGGATGGGGCAGTGACGACCCCGGCCCGGCGCAACCCGGATCCCCGGGATCTGAATGATCATGACGCCCAGCGAAAAGGCCCGCCGGAAATCCGGCGGGCCTTTTCTGTGGGAGGTCCCAGAACGCCCCCTGAGTATACGGAGACGAACAGATGTGTTCGCTCCACCCTTCTTCGTCCTGGGACTTTTTCCAGTGGGACCCAGCATCTCTTCCCACCGTCTGGGAGGTAACATACCCCTCTGACATTCAACTGTCAACCCTGCGTCAAACCGCTGCCTCAGGCCGATTTACCGTGGCGGAGATAGGGGCCCGGATCGATCGATCCGGCCCGGCGGAGTCGGGTCCAGATCAGGGTGCCGACAGCGATCGACAGCAGGCCGGTGGCCTGGGCCAGCGTGAACGGCCCCAGGAACCTGTCGTCCTTGGCCCGCAGGAACTCCACGGCGAATCGCTCGGCACCGGCCAGGACCAGGTAGGCGCCGAAGAGCCAGCCGGTGCCGCCGACCCGGCGGCGCCAGGCCCAGAGCAGCGCAAACGCCACCAGGATGATGCCGATTTCATAGAGCTGGGTCGGGTGGACTGCCACCAGAGCGCCGGGGTCGGTGCCGGCCGGGAACTGGGTCCCGAACTGCTGCTGCATGATTCCGGCGAGTGAGGGCGGCTTGCCCTCGGGGAACGCCACCGCCCAGGGCAGCTCGCTGGGGCGGCCGTAGTCGTCGCCGACCACAAAGCATCCCACCCGGCCCACGGCGTAGGCGGCGGCCAGAGCGGGAGCCACCAGGTGCATGGTCCAGCGCAGTGGGACCCGCTTGACCCAGGCCACCACGATGACGCCGACGACACCGCCCAGGAATCCGCCGTAGAAGACGAAGCCGGAGCGGGAGGAGAGCGTGGCGAGGCCGTAGAGTGCCACGTACCAGAGCTTGGCCCCTACGATGCCGCCGACCACCGCGCCGAGCACCACGTCGCCGATGAAGTCGGTGGCATGTCCGAGCCGCCTGGCCTCGCGCTCCATCACCCAGGCGCCGATCATGAAGGCCAGCGCCATGGTGACGCCGAAGCCGGTGATATCGAGCGGCCCGATTCGGTATTCGAGAGGGTAGACGCTGATCATGTGCTGGCTCCGATGGCGCTGACGAGTCCGGGCAACTGCAGCGAATCGCTCGGCTCAAGGCTGTGGTCGTGGCGTTCGCCCCGCTCGAGCCGCCAGCTTCCCGCGGCGCCGATCATGGCGGCGTTATCGGTATTGAGACGCGGCGATGCGACTGCCACGCGATGTCCCGCCGGCAGCGCCTGCCGCATGGCGTCGGCCAGGGCGCCATTACACGCCACACCGCCGCCCAGGACCACCAGGTCGCGACCGCATTCCATCGCGGCGCGTCGGGTTCGCTGGACCAGCACGTCGATGGCTGCATCCTGGAAGCCGCGGGCCAGGTCGGCCCGCGCAGCATCGAGGTCATCACATTGCTGCACCGCGCGCAGCACCGCCGTTTTCAGTCCGCTGAACGAGAAGCCGAACCGGTCGTCGCTGGCGTCCTTGAGGGGACGGGGGAAGCGGTATCGCTCCGGGCGGCCCTGTGCCGCCAACTTTTCGATGGCGGCACCGGCCGGGTAGCTGAGGCCCAGCAGGGTGCCGACTTTGTCGAAGGCCTCGCCGGCGGCGTCGTCGCGGGTCTGCCCCAGCAGGCGATACTCGCCCCAGGCCGGTACATCGAGCAGCAGCGTGTGACCACCGCTCACCAGCAGCGCCACGAACGGCGGCTGAGCGGTGGGATCTTCGAGGCTCGCAGCAAAGAGATGCCCTTCGAGGTGGTGGACGCCGATCAGCGGGAGACCGCAGCGCCACGCCGCAGTCTTGGCCCACGTGACGCCCACCAGCAGCGCACCCAGCAGGCCGGGGCCGTGGGTGACGGCAATGCCGTCGAGCCGCTCGAGGCTGCAATCGGCGGCGCTCAGAGCCCGGTCCACCACCGGGGTGATGGTTTCGAGGTGGGCCCGTGAGGCCAGCTCGGGTACCACGCCACCGAAGACACGATGAATATCCTGCGACAGGATGACCAGGCTCGCGATCCGAGCGCCATCCGCCTGGCGCTCGACCACGGCGGCTGAGGTCTCATCGCACGACGTCTCGATCGCGAGCACGCGCATTGACTATTCCGCCAGCAGGGCTTCGACCCGGGCGCGGTTGGCCGGGCTGTCCCACTGCTCTTCGCCCAACGAGATGTAGCGCACGACGCCCCGCCGGTCGAGCAGGAAGGATTGCGGCACGCCGACCATGCGGTAGGCCTGCTGAATGGCGCCACTCTGATCATGCAGGACATCGAATGTCAGCCCGTACTCGTCGACGAATTGCTGGACCCGACTCGATTCACCGGCGTCGACGCTGACTGCGACAACACGAAATCCCTGAGTCGCGAGCGTATCGTAGAGACGCTGCATCGCGGGCATTTCGGCGCGGCAGGGGCCGCACCAGGTGGCCCACACATTGAGCAGCGTGACGTGGCCGGCATAGTCGCTGCGGACCGCCACAGTGTCGCCTGTGGCGAGGCTGACGGCGCGGTAATCGGGCGCCGATGCGCCCACCCGGGCCCCTTCGGGGGGCGGACCGAAACGGGTCAGGCCCCACACGATCAGACCGAGTCCGGCGAGGATCAGTCCGACCATCATCCATTGCCGCTTCATTGGCTCACCTCCGGCGCACTCAGCAAATTGGCGACGATCCGGCGATTGGCCACCGAGTTCCATGGGTGCGCCCCGTGGACGATCCGCATGATGCGTCCCTGCTTGTCGAGGAGAAACGATTCAGGGACACCGGTGGTGCGGTAGGTCTGCTGGATCCGGCCTGACTGATCGTGCAGCACGTCAAAGGCGACGTCGAACGGGCGGAGCCAGTCGAGCACAGCGGCCCCGTCGTCGCTGTCGATGCTGATGGTGGCGACGTGGAGTCCTTCGGGGCCGAGAGCGCGATAGAGCGAGTCGAGAGCCGGAATCTCTTCCTTGCAGGGGCCGCACCAGGTGGCCCAGATGTTGACCAGTGTCACCTTGCCGGCATACGCATTCGCCAGGGTGATGGTGTCGCCGGTGGCGAGGTCCACCACCTGCGCATCGGGCGCGCGGTCACCGATCCGGATCGGGGTCGCTCCGGCGCCACAGCCCAGCAGCAGCAGCGCGGCCAGCGTCGCAGCGCGTCGCATCAGGTGGCCGCCGCGCGCAGGGCGCGCACCGCAGCGGCGATGTCGGCGGCACCGAACACGGCGGTCCCCGCCACGAAGGTGTCGGCGCCGGCAGTGCGGGCCGATGCGATGGTGGCGGTGGTGATGCCGCCATCGATTTCGAGATCGGCGCTCGATCCGGCCTGGTCGAGTCGCTGGCGCACCCGCCGCACCTTGTCGACCGAGTTGGGCAGGAACGATTGGCCGCCGAACCCGGGATTGACGGACATCACGAGGACCAGATCGAGATCGGCCACAACTTCGTCCAGCCAGCTCACCGGGGTTGAGGGATTGAGCACCAGCCCCGCGCGCATGCCCCGCTCGCGGATCCGGGCGAGATGGCGCTGCACGTGAATGGTGGCCTCGGGATGAAACGAGAAGACGCTGACACCGAGATCGGCATATTCGTCGATGTACTGTTCCGGATGTTCCACCATCAGGTGGACATCGAGCGGCAGGCTGCTGAGGCGGGCCAGGGCGCGGATCAGCGGAGCCCCGAAGGTCAGATTGGGAACGAAGTGGCCGTCCATCACATCGACATGGAGCCAGTCGGCCCCGCCGGCTGTGGCTTCGGCCACCTGTTCAGCGAGGCGCCCGAGATCGGTACTCAGGACGCTGGGGGCGATTCGGACGGTCATCGGCTGCGACTCCCTGGGCCGGCGCTGACTGTGAGACTGATCGCGGTGCCGGCCCGAATGGCCTTACCGGGCAGTGGATCACTCTGGACGACGATACCGACCGGCTGGCTGGTGCGCTGGCTGTCGACCACGCCGGCCCTCAGTCCGGCCGCGCCCAGGACCGTCAGCGCGGTGCCGATGTCGAGGCGTGCCAGGTCGGGGACCAGCACAGTGGGTGGTCCATCGCTGATGGTCAGCCGCACCAGCGCGGATTCGGGCAGAACCGTGCCGGCCGCCGGGACCTGCCACGCGACTGCCCCCTCGGCGACCTCGGGATCACGAGCGCGACCGGCAGTGCGGGCGCGGAGACCGACCGCGCTGAGCTGGGCGGCTGCCGTCTCCAGGGTCAGGCCGCGCAGATTGGGCACTTCGGCTTCGCGGTTGCTGAGCGGGGTGGGGTAGAGCAGCCAGCTCACCGCCACACCGGCCACCACGGCCGCGGTCACCAGTCCCACCGCCGTCCAGCGGGTCATGCTGCCCGACCGCCGCGCCGAATCAGTCGGGCGGCGAATGCGCCGTCCATCCCGTCGCGCTGGGGCAGAATTTCCAGATCACCGGTGGCATTCATCGGCAATGTCTCATCCGCTGACGCGCGCCGCTCGAACTCGGGGTGACGGGCCAAAAATCTGTCGATCTGTTCGGCATTTTCCTCCGGCTCCAGCGAACAGGTGGCGTAACATAGCACGCCACCGGGTGCGACCCGGTCGGCCACGGCATCGAGAAGGGCGGCCTGGCGCTCGACCAACGTGGCCAGCGCCTGGCGATCCACTCGCAGCCGGGCGTCGGGATGGCGGGCGAAGGTGCCGGTGCCGAGGCAGGGGGCGTCGAGCAGAACCGCATCGACCTGACCGATCGGCGGCTGGCTGGCGTCGGCCTGAATCAGATCGACGTTAGTGTGCCGGAGCCTGGCGATGTTGGCCCGGAGCCGCGCGATCCGGCGTCGGATCCGCTCGCCCGCCACCACCCGTCGCACCCGGGCGGCCAGGGCCACTGTCTTGCCGCCCGGCGCAGCGCAGGCGTCATACACCACGGCGTCGGGCGCCAGGGCGGCGAAGCGAACCACCAGCGCCTGGGCGGGGTCCTGGACAAACCATTCGCCGCTGGCGAATCCCGGCAGCGCGTCGGGGCGGGTGCTGTCGAGCACCACGCCGGCGCCGTGCGGGGCCGGAAAGCTGGCCACGTCGTGTCGGGCCAGCCAGCCGGTCAGGCGATCGGTGTCGCCGTCGCGCGATTGAATCACCAGCGGCGGGTGGCTGTTGTTCCATTCCAGCAGGGCGACTGTGTCGTCATGTCCGAAGCGGGCCAGCCAGCGATCCACCAGCCACCGGGGATGGGAGTAGGCTGTCGCCAGATCGCTGAACTCGGCGGTGCCCGCCTGATTCCGTTCGCGGCTCAAGCGCCGCAGCACCGCATTGACCAGGGCGGTGTGGCGCTCGCCGACCTGGTCGCGGGTGAGTTCCACGGCAGTCGCAACGGCGGCGTGTGCGGGAATCCGATCGAGTTCGGTGAGTTGATAGGCGCCGAGCCGGAGAATGTCGAGCACCCCCGGGTGGGTCGCCGCCACGCCGCGGCGCAACAATGGTCCGAGGCGGGCATCGAGTCGGTCGCCATGCCGCAGCACGCCCGCCACCAGTTCATGGGTCAGCCGACGATCGTCGTCGGCCAACCCCACCAACTGCTGGTCGAGAGCCTGTTCGAACGGCATGCCGCGCCGCAGCTTCTGCAGCACGCAGAGTGCGGCGCGGCGCGGCGCGAGACCGGAATCGATCAGGCGAGCATCCCCTCCGTCGGTGACGACGGCACTGCGACTTCGCGTCGTGGCATCCGACCGGCGCGCCAGGCATCGCGGCCGGCGTCGACGGCGGCGCGCATCGCATGGGCCATCCGAACCGGATCGTCGGCAGCGGCGAGCGCGGTATTCATCAGAATGCCATCGACACCCTGCTCCATCACCAGACAGGCATCACTGGCGGTGCCCACGCCGGCATCGACAATCACCGGCACCGAGAGGCGCGACTTGATGGTGCGGATGGCGTAGGTGTTGATCATCCCCAGCCCCGAGCCGATCGGTGACGCCAGCGGCATCACAGCAACGGCGCCGGCGTCTTCAAGGCGCAGAGCGGTGATCAGGTCGTCGTTGGTGTAGGCCATCACCTTGAACCCTTCGGCCACCAGGGTTCGGGTGGCCTCGAGCAGGCCGGCGGTATCGGGCAACAACGTCTGCTGGTCGCCGATCACCTCAAGCTTGATGAAATCATTGAAGCCCGCTTCCCGTCCCAGGCGGGCGTAGCGGATCGCTTCGTCGGCCGAATAGCAGCCGGCGGTATTGCTCAGCAGAAAAAAACGCTCGGGCGAGAGATGGTGCAGGATGCCGGTCGCGTCGCTGCGATCGAGCGGGACCCGCCGCACCGACACCGTGACCACGTGGGCTCCGCTGGCGTCGAGCGCGCCGATCATCTCCTCGGTTGTGCGATACTTGCCTGTGCCGACCATCAGACGTGACTTGAAGGTGACACCCCCGATTTCCAACATTCAGCCTCCTCCGACGAAGTGAACGATCTCGACGACATCGCCATCGCGCACCGGCGTGTCGGCCAGCGCAGGGCGTCGGATCAGTTCACGGTTGAGTTCGACCACGACCCCGCGGGGGTCGAGTTCGAGTTCGGTCAACAAATCGGCGACACTGGCGCTCTGGTGTACCTCGCGCGGTGTGCCGTTGATCATCAGGTTCATTTCTCACTCCTTCGCTGTCGGACTGTCGACCTCCGGCAGTAACGCCCGAGCCGCCTGGTAGACGTCGTCGGCCCGCCAGATCGCGCGGATCGCCGCGACGCCCCAGGCGCCGTGGGCGCGGGCCAGGGCGGCGCGTTCCGGCGTGACGCCACCGATGGCGTAGACCGGCACCCCCAGCTCGGCGCAACTGCTCAACAGCGCGGGACCGGCCCCCGGCCGCCCCGGATGCGACGCCGATTCCCAGATGGTTCCGACCACCAGTGCCTCGGCGCCGCTGGCGACGGCGGCGCGCGCCTCCGCCAGGCCGTGCACTGCCGCAATATGATGCAGCCTCCCGGGCCGCGCCGCGCGCTCCGCCACGGCATCTGCCTCGACGGCGGTCAGATCCCCCGCCCGGTGCACCACGCCCTGGGCGCCGACCGCCAGCGCGATGTCGGCTCGACCGCTGACCCACACCGCTGCGCCCGGCGGAGTCGCATGGGCCACCGCGCGCTGGGCCAGGGCCGCGAGTTGGTCGGCCGTGCCGCCCGGCAGCCGTGCCACCAGGCCGAGCGCCGGTCCCACTGCCGCCGCCGCGGCGAGGTAGCGCCCCGCGTCGTCGTGCTCGGCCGTCGCGCGGTCGAGATAGGCCAGCACCCGCGGCCAGCGGGTCATGAGAACTGGTGCCGGTCGGCCGGGTCGAGCCCGCGGACCCAGTCGGCGGCCGGCATCCGGCGACGCCCGGCGGGCTGGACCTCGGCGACGCTGAGCGCTGTCGCCGTGCCACACCCGATGCGCAGCTCAGTTCCCGCGACCATGAAGCGTCCCGGTGCCATTGTCGGTTCCCCGGCCGCCAGCCGCGGCCCGAACAGCTTGATGTCCCGCTCGAGGTGGCTGGTCCAGGCGCCCGGTGCCGGGTCCATGGCCCGGATCTGTCGGTTCACCACGTCGGCCGGAGCGGCCCAGTCGATTCGGGCCAGAGTCCGATCGACCTTGGGGGCGTAACTGGCGCGGGCATGGTCCTGCGGAACGGGCATCTGAGCGCTGTTGAGCAGCGGCAGCGTGTCGAGCAGCGCTTGGGCGCCGAGGTGACTGAGGCGATCGAACAGCACACCAGTGGTATCCTCACTGCCGATCGGCAGGCTGACCTGGTGCCAGACCGGTCCGGTATCGAGGCCGGCTTCGAGTTGCATGATCGACACGCCGGTCGTCGGGTCACCGCTGAGCAGGGTCCAATGAATCGGCGCCGCGCCGCGCCAGCGCGGCAGCAGCGACGCGTGGACATTGAGATAGCCGTGCCGCGGGACGGCCAGCACCTCGTCCACCAGCAGGTGGCCGTAGGCCACGACCACAGCCAGATCGAGATCGAATCCGCGCAGTTGATCGAGAAACTCGGCGCCGCGCGGTCGCTCCGGCTGGAGCACCGGGATGCCGGCGTCGCGGGCCACGCTGGTCACCGGTGACGCCAGCCGGGTCGAGTGTGACCGGGTGCGGGGACGATCGGGATTGCTCACCACCACCACCGGACGGGGGCCGTGATCGATCAGTGCCGTCAGCGTGGGAACCGCGAAGGCCGGGGTGCCGAAAAAGGCGACCCGCATCTCAGGTCCTGGCGTCCGACTCCTCGGGCGTCGGCAGCCAGGTCGCGCCCACGTCGTGGTGCTCCTTCTTCCAGCGACGGACCAGGAGTTGCCGCTTGAGCGGCGGCAGATGATCGGTGAACATCACGCCGTCAAGATGATCAATCTCATGTTGCACCGCGCGGGCGGTGAGGCCATCGAGTTCGAGAGTGAACGGCTCTCCCTGCTCGTTGGTGGCCTCGAGAGTGATCCTCTCGGGGCGGGTCACTTCGGCGAACAGATCGGGAATCGACAGGCAGCCCTCATTGGCGCCGACCTTGCCGGCCGTCGCGGTGATGCGAGGGTTGATCATCGCGAAACGGTGCTCCTCGGTGTCGATCACCGCAACCCGTCGGGCCACTCCCACCTGGTTGGCCGCGAGCCCGACGCCGAGGGCGGCGTCCTTGGTCTCGAACAGATCGGCCACCAGTTGACGGACCTCGTCGTCGATGGTGTCGATCGGGGCTGCCTGCTCGCGCAGGACGGGCTGGCCGAGGTAGTGAACCGGACGAATGGCCATGACTCAGCTCCCCGGGGTACTCACGTCGCCCACCCGGATGATCCGGGCGCGTTCAATTACCAGCTCCGCCGTGCCGCTTTCGATCACCACATGCTGCTCCTTCAACTGCTTGACCCGGCCGACAATGCCGCCGACCGTGGTGATCTCATCGCCGCGCTTGAGGGCTGCCAGCATTTCGGCGGCGCGAGCGCGGGCCTTGGCCTGGGGGCGAATGATCAGGAAGTAGAAGATCAGACCGATGCCCAGGAACTGGAGCACGAGGACAATGGCGGGACTCATCTAGACAGCCTCTCCGGTATGCCAGCGGTGGAGCCAGGCCGCGGCCCAGCCACTGAAGGTTCCCTCGCGGATCCGCTCCCGGGCCATGCCGGCCAGACGGATGAGGAAACGCAGGTTGTGGATCGACACCAGTCGTTGTCCGAGCTGCTCTTCGGCCACGAACAGGTGTCGCAGGTATGCCCGGGAAAATCGCCGGCACGCCGCGCAATCACATTCGGGGTCGAGCGGTTCATCCTGATCACGAATGGCCGCAGCTCGAACCTGCAACTTGCCATCCACGGTCCAGGCGCTGCCGTGGCGGCCATTGCGGGTGGCCGCGACGCAGTCGAACAGGTCGATCCCGCGGGCAATCCCCTCGACCAGGTCGTCGGGAAATCCCACGCCCATAAGATAACGGGGGCGATCGGCCGGTAAGTCGTCGGCGAGGGCCTCGAGCACCCGGTGCATCACCGGCTTGGGTTCACCGACTGAGAGTCCTCCCACGGCGATGCCGGTCCACTCGCCGGCGGCCAGGGTGTGACTGAGCGATTCGGCGCGCAGGCTGTCGTGCGAGCCGCCCTGGACGATCGGCCAGAGGGTCTGGCGCTCGGGGTGTCCGGCGGCCAGCGCGGCGTGCGATTGGGCCGAACGTTCGAGCCAGCGCAGAGTGCGCTCCATCGCGTCGCGCGCCGCGGCCAGGTCGGCCTGGCCGGGGGGGACATGGTCGAATGCCATGGCGATATCGGCGCCCAGGGCCCACTGAATCGCCATTGAGGATTCGGGCGTGAGGCGGCGGGTCGAGCCGTCGATGTGGGACCGGAAGCTGACGCCGTCTTCGTCGATCTGCCGCATGGCTGCCAGCGAAAAGACCTGGAACCCGCCCGAATCCGTCAGCATCGGTCGGGGCCAGGTGGTGAAGCGGTGCAGGCCGCCGTGCCGAGCGATCAGGTCTTCGCCGGGCCGAAGATGGAGATGGTAGGTGTTCCCCAGGATGATCTGAGCGCCGAGCGCTTCGACCTCGGCCGGATGGAGACCACGGACGGCGCCGTAGGTCCCCACCGGCATGAAGCAGGGCGTGGTGACTTCACCGTGGGGCAGTTCGAGCCGGCCGGCCCGCGCGGCGCCCTCACGGGCTTCGAGCGTGAAGCCGAACACTCAACTGATCGCGGCGATGATGCGGGCAATCTGGCGCCGGTGCCGCAGGTCATGCCCGGCGACCATGCGGAAGACCCGATCAAGCGATTCCTCGCCCCGCTCGGAGTGAATGCCGCGGCGTTGCAGATCGGTCGCAGTGATGCTGCGATAGATCCGCAGGTTCCAACTGCGCAGCATGGCGAAGGCATGAAAGGCCTCGACCGGATCGGCGCCGGCGTAATCGAATCGTTCGACCCAGCGCAGTTCATCGAAGCCGGTCAGCGGCGGATTGTCGGCGGTGAGCAGCAGTCGGATCCGCCAGCCGAAGGCGATTTCGGTGTCGGCAAGGTGGGCCAGCACCTGGGTGATCGACCAGCGGTCTTCGGCTTCGGGAACGGCGAGCGCGGACTCGGGGAGGTCGTCGAGATGATCGGTGAGCCAGCCGATCATTTCGTCGAGCACGGTCAGAGGATCCCGATCGCCCAGAAGGGCGAGGGTTTCATCGACGTAGGCCGGGGTACTGGGCGAGGGGTGGGTCATCGGCGGGCTCCGATCAGGCACATGGCGTCGCCGTAGCTGTAGAAGCGATAGCGGGCGGCGACTGCGTGGTGGTAGGCGTCGAGGACGCGCTGGCGTCCGGCGAAGGCCGCGACCAGCATCAGCAGGGTCGACCGCGGCAGGTGAAAGTTGGTAATCAGATGGTCGACCACACGAAACCGATAGCCGGGCATGATCATCAGCCGGGTGTCTCCCGGTCCCGCACGCAGCTCGCCCGCGTCGGTGGCTGCGCTTTCGAGGGCGCGCACCACTGTGGTCCCGACCGCCCAGACCCGTCCGCCCGCGGCGCGGGTGGTAGTGACTGCCGCGGCCAGTGCGGCGGGGATCTCGTAGTGCTCCTCGTGCATCGGGTGCTCCCGGGGGTCGGCAACGTCGACCGGCTTGAAGGTGCCCGGACCGACTTCGAGGTCAAGCGTCCCGATGCTGACGCCGCGCTGCGTCAACTGGTCGAGCAGCGCCGTGGTGAAATGCAGGCCGGCCGTCGGGGCGGCCACGCTCCCTTCCCGCTGGGCAAAGACCGTCTGGTAGCGTTCTTCGTCGCGGGCATCGGGCGCGCGGGAAATATACGGCGGCAAGGGGAGTCGGCCGTACCTGGCAATGGCATGGGCGGCACCGGGTCCCACCAGTCGCACTTCGCGAAAGCCGTCGTCGCGCACCGCCAGAGTCTCAACTGCGGCATCAGGACCAAGCGCGATCCGCTTGCCGGGGCGGAGCGCACTGCCCGGCTTCCCCATGGCCAACCAGCGCTCGTCGCTGAGCGGGTGGATCAGCAGGACTTCGGCTGGCCCGCCGCCGGGGCGGGTTCCCAACAGCCGAGCGTGACGGACCCTGGTGGTGTTGAGGACCAGCAGATCGCCGGAAGGGATCAAGCCGACAAGATCGGGGAAATGGCCATCCCGGGGTGGTCCCTCGGGCGGAACGATCAGCAGCCGCGACGCACCCCGCTCGGCGCTGGGCGTCTGGGCGATCAGCTCCGGCGGGAGCGCGAAGTCGAAATCGGCAGTCTGCATCGGATGCGGCAGAGAAACGGCGGCACGGGCCGGTCGGCGCGAGCAGCGACCGTCACTCGTCGAGCAGCGAGCCTTGAATCAGCGCGCCCGGAGGCATGGTCATGCCGAGGCGCTGCCAGGCCCGTGCCGTGGCGACCCGGCCGCGCGCGGTGCGCTCGAGAAAGCCCTGCTGCATCAGGTACGGCTCGTAGACTTCCTCCACTGTCGCGCTGTCTTCGCCGACGGCGGCGGCGATGGTGGCCAAACCGACCGGGCCGCCGGAAAATTTCTCGATGATGGTCGCCAGAATGCGGCCGTCCATGTCGTCGAGTCCGAACTGATCGACATTGAGTCGCTCCATCGCTGCCGCTGCGACCGGACCGGTGATGCGGCCGTCGGCGCGCACTTCGGCGTAATCGCGCACCCGACGCAGCAGTCGGTTGGCAACCCGGGGCGTGCCGCGCGAGCGGCGGGCCACTTCGTCGGCACCGGCGGTGTCGATCGGTACGTTGAGCAGCCCGGCCGAGCGGCTGATGATGGTCGCCAGATCGGTCTCTCTGTAAAAGTGCAACCGCTCGACCATGCCGAATCGGGCCCGCATCGGTGGCGTCAACAGACCGAACCGGGTGGTGGCGCCGATCAAGGTGAAGCGTTCCAGCGCCATCGGCAGCGTCTGGCCATGTGGGCCATCGCTGAGGCGGACATCGACGCGGAAGTCTTCCATGGCCGAATAGAGAAACTCTTCGAGCTGGGGACGCAGCCGATGGATTTCGTCGATGAACAGGATGTCGCCCGGTCCCAGGCCGGTGAGCAGGCCCACCAGGTCGCCGGGCTTCTCCAGCACCGGTCCCGAGGTGGTGCGGCACTGCACGCCCATTTCGCGCGCCATCAGCATCGCCAGCGTGGTCTTGCCGAGGCCGGGCGGCCCGAAGAACAGCACATGGTCGAGCGGTTCACCCCGCTTGCGGGCCGCGTCGATGGCGATCTGCAGCGATTGACGGACCTGGCTCTGGCCGGTGAACTCGTCGAGCCGTGACGGTCGCAGCGCGGCGTCATTGCCGCCCTCGTCGGGCAGGGCCTCGGGGGTGGTGATCTCCACCCGATCGTTGCGGCTCACGTCACGCGGCGGCGGCGCGCCACCGGGGCGGGCGCTCGTCGATGGTGACCCGATGCTTGAGGCCACAGTGGACGCAGCGATCGAGCGTCTCGCGGGCGGTGGGCGCGACCAGCTTGCGATTCGTCACGCCGCAGCGGGTGCAGTTCCATTCCGCCGTCTGGGCGGGGCGGGGATTGTCCCACACGATGGTCAGCTCCTCGACAGCTCGGTCAGTGCCCGGCGAACCAGCAGGGCGGTGTCGGCGCGGGGCAACGCCTCGGCGATGGTGCGGACTGCTGCATCGGCCGCCGCCGCAGTATAGCCCAGTGCCTGCAGGGCTCGGCTGGCGTCGGCCGCCGGCGAGGCCGGTTGCGGCACGCTGGCAGCCAGCGCGATGTCGTCGAGTCGGTCGGCCAGTTCGAGCGCCAGCCGCTCGGCCTTCTTGCGCCCGATGCCGGGCACCGATGCCAGCGCCGCCAGATCGCGAGTGCGGATCGCCTGGACTGTGCGATCGGTGCCCAGGTGCGACAGAATCGCCAAGGCGAGACGGGCCCCGACTCCTGCCGCACCGCGCAGTCGCCGAAAGATGACCCGGTCGGCCGGTTGATCGAAGCCGAACAGATGCCACTCATCTTCGCGCACCACCAGATCGGTGTGGAGCGCGACAGTCTCTCCGAGCGGCGGCAGCCGCTGGGCTGTCATCAGCGGCAGCTCGACGGCGTAGCCCACCCCGGCGACATCGATGACCACGCTGCCCCCGTCGCGCTGACTGAGCGTGCCGCGAAGCGATGCGATCATCGGCCACTCGCCAGCGGTCGACCGCGCGGCACCGCACGCCACGCCTCGGTCAGGGCGATGGCCACACCGTCGGCGGCGTCGGCCGGCCGCGGCGGTGCCACCAGCTTCAGCAGCCGCGCCACCATCACACCCACCTGATGCTTGTCGGCACTGCCACTGCCCACGATCGCCGCCTTGACCTCGCGCGGCGACAGTTCGGCCAGCGCGATGCCGGCGCGAGCTGCCGCCAGCAGGATGACGCCCCGGGCCTGGCCCAGCACCAGCGCACTGCGACTGTTGCGGCCCACGAAGACGTTCTCCACC
>CBFGTB010000048.1:0-16328 GCA_965651715.1 uncultured Gemmatimonadales bacterium | reverse complement strand
GTCCTTCACGGATTCGTAGTAGGCATCCATGTCGTAGAGTTCGACCGGCAGGTTGAGCTGGCGGGCCGTAAGATGCCCCATGGCCGCCGTCAGGTCATAGACGCCCACCATCTCGTCGCGCTTGACGATGAGGCGCTGGCGGCGATTACGGAACCCGCACCGGGATCCGTGCCGTCACCTTCTGCGATGGTGCGCCAAACAATTTGAGCAGGCCGCCGGCGATCACGTCGGTCAGGGAGCTGCGCTGGTCGGTGCCGATGAAGCGCTCCAGCTCGGCAAACTGGGCGTCGTCGAGCGCCGAGATGTCGAGTTCGATGGCATAGTACCAGTTGCCCTCGGTGCGCGGCCCGATCCCACGCAGCGGCACCGGCTGCTCCAGCGCGGCGGCAAACTGAATGCGCGAGGTGAAGGCGATTTCGTTGAGGACTTCGCCGTTCTGATCGTAGTAGGTGATGAAGTACTGGCCCAGCAGCGGCTCGCGTCGCGCCACCATGGTGAAGCTGTTGCTGGAGATGTTGGCGTCGATCAGTCGGCTCTTCCACAGCTCGATCTTCCAGACCATCGAGATCCGAAAGGCGTCGTCAAGCGCCTCCCGCCAGCGGGCTTCGCCGAAGAGATTGCGCACCTGGACACTGGGGTCCTTGGTGAACGGGTCGACAGTGACTTCCACGCGCACATCGCCCTGCGCCGACGCCACATGCGTGGCGCCGCCGAGCAGGACGGCGACGAGGAAGACGAGACGCCGCACCGGACTCAGAAGCGCTGCTGCAACCGTACGACCGCGCGGACCGGACGATCATCGGTGATCGCCCGCGCGACATAGACGCCGAGCCATCCGGCGTCGATCCCGAGACCCAGATCACCGCGCCATTCGGCCAGGGACTGGATCCGGTTGCGGGGCACCTGGCCCGGGCCGTCGCCCGCCAGCCAGGCGGAACCGAAGTCGCCGAACAGGACAAGGTCCGGCCGATCGATCCCGACCGTGTAGGGGCCGAAATCGGTGCCGACCCGCAGGCCGGTGGTACGGCGTACCTCGATCTGCGCTGTGATCTGACGATCACAGAGCGCCACACCGGTGACAACCACCTGACGTTGCGGGTCGCAGCGGATATCGCGGAAGCGATAGCCGGGCATCCGGTCGCCCCCGGCCAGGGCGAGCCGTCGCTGGATGGTGAGGGGATCGCCGGCCAGCCAGCCGCTGCCGCTGATCTGGGCGCGCACCGTGGTGACCGGACTCAGCCGTTGCTCGCGCCGCACCAGGAATGAGGCCTCCCACGAGGAATACCCCGATGAGGGGAGCGGATCGCGGACCTGGGTGGGCAACTGAATCGGCGTCAGTTCACTGCTGGAGGTGCGGCGCACGCTGGTCTGCAGGGTCCAGCCGTTTGAGGGACGGCTGTGATCAGTGCGCGAATCCCAGGTGGCTCCCAGCGCGATCTGCACAAAGCTCCCGTCATCGACCAGGGGATTGGGTCGCCACGCCTCGGCGCTGCGCAGCAACGAGAAGGCATCGACCGCCGCCACACTCCGCTCGCGACTGACACCGACTCGGGCGCGGACCCGCAATGTGGGCAGTGGCGACCACCCGGCGATCAGGCTGACATCGCGACTGGTATACCAGTCGCGGTAGTCGCGTTTGAACAGCAGCGCACTGAGCGATGATTCGAGGTTGGAGAACGGTCGGTCGGCTGTGGCCACGATGTGGTTGCCGGCCTCGACGGCAAGGCGCAGATCGTCGCGCCCCGGCACCTGGGTCGCGAGGCGTCCGACCCAGCCGAGCGGATCGCGGGCTCCGGCCGCGTCGCGTGCCGTGCGGAGAATCAGATCGCCGCCCACTGTGAAGTGCAGTCCGGTGGGATCGGCGATCGCCATGCGTCCGCCCAGCATGACCGGAAAGCCCTCGACCCGGTTGTAGCCGCTCAGCCCCAGATGGGGGCTGAGCACGGCGGGGCCGATCTGAAAGGAGAGCTGGCCGGCGAGCTGCCGCAGCGACGGAGTCGGTTCGGCCGGCTCGAGCGTGCCATCAGGTGTCCGCCGCACTGCGGCGGTTTCGCGGTACTCAGTCACCGAGCCGAGGACTGTCGCGCCGCTGTCGGCGGAATAGCGCCCGCCGAGTACAATCACACGCCCGGTCACTCGCCCGCCGGCGGTGATCCGCAGGTCGCCGTTGATCACGACGACATCGCCCTCGATGGTTGAACGCACCAGCAGGTCACCGCCGACCATGGCGTAGTTGCCCCCGTGCGGGGCCACCACCTGGGTGGTACCGCCGAAGGTGCGGGAGGTGGCCGGCGGTGGCGCATTGAAGATGGCCAGCGCCTGGCTCAGTACACTGTCGGGAATCGGCAGCGGCGCGATCGGTCGGGCCCGGGTGGCGCCGAAGTCGATAACGACGCCGTCGTCCTGAGCGAGAATGGGGGTGGCGTACCCCAGCGCCGCCGCCAGCGCGATGGCGGCGACGCGCATCAGACGGTGACTGCGCGTGGTGCTCATTCGGTCCCTCCTCGAATACCCAGGCGGCGCATCCGCCGGTAGAGATTGCCACGATCGGTCTGGAGCAGACGGGCCGCTTCGGCGATGTTGCCCGCCGCTGCCTCGAGCGCGCCGCTGATCTGTTGCCGTTCATAGTCGTCGAGACGATCGGTGAGCGGCCGCGGATCGGTTGCCGTCTCGTTGTCGCCGGGGGGACTCGGAGCCGCTGCCCCGTTGCCCGCGCGGAGCGGCGTCTGGGCCAGCACCCGCGGGACGAGGTCGGCTGTCACTTCGTTGCCGCCGATGATGGTCAGCCGTTCGACGATATTTGCCAACTCGCGAATGTTGCCGGGCCAACCGTGGCGGGCCAGGAGATCCAACGCCTCACTGGTGAATCGCGGTGGCTGGCGCGGGCGCAGCCGGGCGGCGAGGTGTGCGACCAGCGCCGGCAGATCGTCGAGGCGCTCCCGCAGCGGGGCGATGGTGATCGGGAAGACATTGAGCCGGAAGTAGAGATCCTCGCGGAACGCTCCACTGGCGACCGCGGCTTCGAGTTGCCGATTTGTCGCGGCCAGGACCCGGATGTCGACGGTGCGGGTGCGCTCGGCGCCGATTCGCTGGATCTCGCCGGTTTCGAGAACCCGAAGCAACTTGGCCTGGGCTTCGGGTTGAAGATCGCCCACCTCGTCGAGGAACAACGTCCCGGTATGGGCCAGCTCGAAGCGTCCGATCCGGCGCTCGGTCGCACCGGTGAAGGCGCCCCGTTCGTGACCGAACATCTCGCTCTCGACCAGATCGCGCGGGATGGCGGCGCAGTTGACCGAGATGAACGGCCCCTGGGAACGAGCGCTCTGGCGATGGATGGCTGTGGCCACCAGTTCCTTGCCGGTGCCTGACTCACCCAGGATCAGTACCCGGGCATCGGTGGGGGCGACCTGGTGAATCAATTCGCGGACATGGCTGATCGCGGCACTGCCACCGATTAGCGATGGCTCCGGACCGAGCTGGGCCCGGAGAGCACGGTTCTCCGCCTGGGTGCGCACCAGGGTCTCGGCCGAGCGGACCGCAACCAGCAGCGACTCGGGCGCCAGCGGCTTCTCCAGGAACTGGAACGCGCCCATCTGCACCGCCCGGACCGCGTCGGCGAGCTGGGCCTTGCCGCTCATCATGATGACCGGAATCTCGGTGTCGCTGGCGCGCAGCGTCTCGAGCGTCGCCAACCCATCGGGTCCCGGCGGCATCATCAGATCGAGCAGGATCAGGTCGGGTTGGACTGTCGGGATCGCCAGCAGGCCGGCGTTGCCGTTCGGCGCGTCGGCGACCTCAAAACCCTCGGAGGTGAGCAGCGCGCCGACCATGCGGCGGATGTTTGCTTCGTCGTCGATGATAAGAATCTTGGTCGTCATGCGGGTAACCGGACAATGAAGGTGGCGCCGCCTCCGGGGGTATCGGTCACCGAGATCGTCCCGCCATGCTGTTCAATGGTCTGGCGGACAATGGCGAGACCGAGGCCGGTCCCGTCATGCTTGTCGGTGAAATACGGCTGGAAGACCAACTCACGCTTGTCGGCGGGGATGCCGGGGCCATTGTCGGCGATGCGCACCTCGATGGCATCGGTCCCGCTCGTCAAACTCACCTCAACGTGGCCGCTCGCGTCACAGGCTTCGACGGCATTGCGCAGCAGATTGCTGAAGGCGCGGCGCAGCGCATCGTACTGAGCTTCGACCACCACCGGAGCATCGGCACTGAAGCTGGTGGTAATCGAATCCGGTACCGCAGCCCGCAACATGGCGTCGAGCAACTCGCCCAGATCGACCGGGGAGGGGACGGTGTCGGGCAGGCGGCCCAGTTGGGCGAACTCCCGGGCCATCGCCTCCAGGCGTGCCGATTCGGCGGCGATGACTTCGAGCATCTCGGCGCTGTCGGGCGTGGCGGTGCGTCGCAGTTGAAGCACCGCGAGGCGGATCGGTGTGAGCGGGTTCTTCATTTCGTGGGCGACCCGACGGGCCACCTCGCCGAAGGTGCGCAGCCGCTCGGCTTCGAGTTCCGCCCGGCGCCCCTGTTCCAGCGAGGTCGCCAGATCCCGCAGCGCATTGCGCAGCGCGGCAAACTCGGGAATTCCCCGACTCCGTGCCAATTCGTCGGGCAGCGCCTCTCGCCGTTTGATCCGACCGGTCCAGTCGACAACTTCGTCGAGGGGTGCCGAAAGCTGGCGGGACAGCGCGGTGCCGGCCAGCGCGATGATCACAAACAGGATCACCGCCGCCACTGCCAACATGCCGCCGAGTCGGCCCGGGAGACTGCGGCGGATCCCATCGACATTGCGGAACTTGGTATCAAAATCCTGGAGGGCGCGCTCATGCTCCTGCAGGGCGGCATCGGCGGCCGGCGCCCGCGGGGTGCCGGTCAGCGCCAGATCGAGTTCGTGATAGCTGGATTCGATCCGCTCCAGCTCGGCACGGCCATCGATGCCGAAGCCGACAGTTTGCAGCGTCAGATAGCCGGCGTAGGCCATCAGGCCCACCGGCACTGCGCTCACCAGGAGCAGCGCGACAAAGAGACGACCGCGAAATGAAAGCCGGGGCACGCCTGAAAGTAGCCGGATCGCAGGTCGAAGCGGGGTGTTGCGGGACTGCGACAGGTGCCGGGCCGGGGAGATCGATCGGCTCGCCCGAATGCCCCATCCGGCCGGTGCAGCCCGACCGGCTCGCTGTGGCACCTGTCCTGCACCAGATTTGAGCCAGGACCACTTCGAACCTCCTCACGGGATTCTGATGCGGATCAATCGCGCCACCCTGCGGCACGCTGCCGCGTTTCTCCTGCCGGTCGGCATGCTGTCGGCGGCCGTCCACCCGCTGGCCGCCCAGTTGGCGACCACCGGGCAGATTTCCGGGATTCTTGTCGATGGCGGCGGGACCGCCGTTCCCTCGGCCACGCTGACCCTCACCCGTGAGGGCGCAGTCGTGCGGATCGCGCGGGGGGAGATCAGCGGCGGATTCACCCTCGCCGACCTGGCCCCGGGGCAGTACCAACTGCTGGCCGAACAGGTCGGCTACCAACCGGTCCGCGTGACAGCGATTCCGGTTGCGGCCGGGCTCGAGACCCCGATCGGAATCCGACTCGACCGCCGTCCGCCACCGATCACCAGTACCGATGAGCGACGCTACGACGGCGCCGGCCCGGCGGCCCCCGGCTGGCTGGCCCTGTCGGGCCGACTCGATCTGTTCGCCCGGTCGCGCGCGGCCACCGACCTCGGCCGCGATGCGACGGCTCTTGTCGGTCGGTTCGACGGCGGGGTGGGATCGGTCATTGGCGGCGGCGGCGGCCTCGGCAGCGATGCGGCCCGCCTGCTGGTGGACGGACTCGACGAATCGCTGCTGCGCCACCCCGGGATGCCGGGCGAACTGGGCTCTGCACCGATCTTTGCTCGCGACGGTGTGAGCCAGATGTTGATGTCCCGCTTTATCGCCGATCCCTCGCTGCCGGCCACCGGTGGCGTTACCGCCTCCGCCGTGAGTGAGCTGGGTACCAGCGGGCGGACCATCAGCCCCTGGCTGGCGCTGAGCGGCGCATCGCTGGGCGGGAAGACTGCTGACAATCCAGCAGATTCGAGCGCCCGCTCGATCGAGGCGGGTGTGACGCTGGGCGGGATGCTCAAGGGCGACAGCGTGAGCTGGTTCGCGCGACTTGATTACCGCGATACCGAACAGCCCACCGCCGCAGCCTTGCCCCAGGTCGAGGGTCTGACGCCCGATGCCCTGGGCGAGGCCGCGCTGCCCGCCTCGCTGGCCGGAACTGCGACGCCTGCGGTTCGGCGCTGGAGCGGGGTGACCGGTCAGGCCGGAATGGGATATCGGTTGAACAAATCGTGGCGACTCATGGCCCGGTTCGGCGCCGCCGACTGGACTGAAGAAGCGCCGATACTGGTTGGCTCCGCCACCAACGGCGGCGGTGTGACGCTCGATGGGCAGGATCTCTCGTTCGGTGCCGGCGTCGATTACACCAGCGACCTGGTAACCAGCATCACCCGCGTGGGGTTGCGCTCGAGTTCGCGCGACTGGGCCACAGCGCAACTGCCGTACACCACGCTGGGCGCCGAGGCTGCGGCTTTTGGAACCGATCCCGGGCTGCCCGGGCTGTTCGATGAATCCATGATTCAGATCGCGCAGCAGTTCAGCTTTCCGGTCGGTCGGCACGTGGCGCAGATCGGCGGCATGGCCGGCCGGCGAACCTTTACCGATGACTATTTGCCCGGTGCCACCGGCAACGCCGCCTACGGCTCATTTGATGATTTTGTTGCCGGTCGCGGCGCGTTCAGCCGGGTGAGCGGCGGCGCGGCGGACGAGGTGGCACTGCTCGAGTATGCCGTCTTCGCCGACATGGTGTTCACGCTGTCGCCCCATCTGCGGGCCACAGCGGGATTGCGCTACCAGATGGAACGGCTGCCGCTCGACCTCGTTGAACCCAGCCTCGAGGTGGCTGAGACTTTCGGGGTCTTCAATGCGGCAGTTCCCAGCGACAAGAACAGCGGCATCGGTCCGCGGCTGAGTCTTGATTTCCATCCCGGGAGCAGTGGACGCACGGCGCTGACCCTGGGCGGCGGGCTGGTGCCGGGACGGTGGGATCGGGCAGCGCTGAGTGAGGTGGCGCGTCATGACGGCGGGGTCATGGTTCGGCGCGGGTTGGGCGACGTCAGTTGGCCCGATCTCGACGGCGGCGAGGGCGCCGCACGGTACAGCTTCCTCGCCCCCACGGCCCGAGCACCGCGCACCTTTGTGCTGAACGGCCTGCTGCGCCAGGCGCTGGCCCATGGGATCGAGCTGACGCTGGGTGCCAGCTATCACCACACCGACTATCTGCTGCGGCGCAGCGACATCAATCGTCCCGCCGCGGCACTCGAGACCGGAGCCGACGGCCGACCGATCTGGGGGACGCTGGATCAGGTGGGCAGTCTGATCGCCCCGCTACCCGGCAGCAATACCCGGATCGCCCGATTTGATCATGTCTACGGCCTGGCGAGTACCGGCTACGCCGACAACTACGAACTGAGTGTGCGGCTCAGCCGGGACCTGGGAGCGGGGCTGTCGGTCAGCAGCGGGTACAGCTACAGCCGGACCACCGACAACATGGTCGGTGCGCTGAGCAATGACGTCGCCGACCGACTCGCGCCCCTCGGCGACGATACCGGTTGGGATGAGGGCACCTCAGACTACGATGTCCCACACCGGCTGGTGGCGCAGCTCGTCTGGCACTCCCCCAGCGATGCCCTGACGCTCGGAGCCCGATTCCGGCTGCGGAGCGGCCTGCCGTTTACTGCCGGATTCCCGCGCGGGACCGATGTGAACGGCGACGGATCCAGCGCCAATGACCCGGTGGCTGTCGGATCAGTGGCCGGACTCGATGCGCTGCTGAATCGGGCCGGCTGCAGCACCGGCGATGGCTTTGCCGAGCGCAATGGTTGTCGCGAAGCGGCAGTTCACGCGCTGGACTTGCAGGCCTCGATCCGCCTGCCGCTGGGTCCCACCGGCGTGCGGCTCACTGTCGATGCTTTCAATCTGGTCGCCAGCGATGTCGGGCTTGTCGATCGTGCCGCCGTCCGAGTGGATCCCACCGGCGCGATCGGTCACGATGCCGCCGGGCGGGTGGTGCTGCCCCTGACTCTCAACGAAGATTTCGGCCGACTGCTGGTGCGACGGAATGATCCGCGCACCATCCGGATCGGCCTGCGAGTGGAGAACTGATGATGCGGCGATCGATTGCTCTGCTGACAGCCGCTGCCCTGCTGGCGACGGCCTGCGACAACGCCGGCGAAGACCTCGGCCTGCCCGACCTGCCCCGCGGGGCGATCGGGATTGGCGTGGTGCTGGATCGGGATGGCAGTGGAACTGTCACACCGTTCGACACCAGTCTCGCCGACGTGAGGGTCGCCCTCTTTGCCGCCGGCGGTCATGACACGGTCGTTGCCGCGGTGACCGACGCCGACGGCTTTGCCATCTTCGACTCGGTTCCCATCGGCCGGTACAGCTTTGCCCTGGTGCCGGCGTCGCTGGGCGACACATTGCCGGTCATCATCATGCCCGATGACGGTGACTTCGAGATCATTGCCCAGCGCGACGGCGCCACCGGTACTGCAACTGCCCTGGTGAGCTATGCCACGCTCGATCTGGCAGCGGCGCGGCAGGCGCCGGCGGGCCGGCCGATCTTCGTGCGGGGTATCGTCGCCTCGGCGCTGCAATACCATCCGGATTCGGCCAGCTATCTGACCGATGGCGAGGCCTACCTGCGAGTGATTCCCTCGCAGCACCGTCCGGGGCGGACCGGGAACAACGTCGGCGATTCGGTGATCGTCTTCGGCACCACCGGGGTTGAGGCCGGCCAGCCGGTGCTGCTCAACGGACTGATCGCTACGCTGGCCGAGCGACAGGCGCCGATCCCGGTCGCCATCGGCGTGGCCGACATTGTGACGGCGCGAGGCGGCAGCCTCGACGCGGCGCTGGTCTCAGTGGACAGCGCGGTGATCGTCGATACCACCACCAGCGGGGCTCAGTTTGTGGTGCGGGTCGCGGTTGCGCCCGATACCGCCACGATTCGGGTGGATTCGACGCTCCATGTTCCCAACTCGGTGTTCGAGCTTGGCCGAAGCCTTCGATTCCGGGGCGTGCTGGTCCCGCTGGGCGATGGGACGTGGTATCTGCGGCCGCGTCCGCTCAATAACGAGCTGACAGTGTTGCCCTGAGACGCCACGCGGCCAGCCAACTCAGCGCCAGCATCAGCGCGGCGAGCGGGTCGCTCGCGGCACCGCTCCAGAAGGTTATCAGGATCAGACCCGCCAGTGCGCCGGCCCCCCACATCAAGGGGCGGCGCACGCCGGCGGCGACCCAGCCCAGCCAGAGTCCCCAGCCGATCAACCAGGCGATGGTCCAGCCGCGCCAGGCGCGATCGCTGGCATGGAGCGGGGTAAACGGATTGATCAGCGTCCAGCCGTGGGCCGCTCCCAGATCGATGTGGCGGGCGGTCCGACCGGCCGGTCCGGTCAGCGCCAGTTCGACACTTCCGGGCGCGGCATGCCAGTTCAGTTGCAGCGTATCACCGGCGCGGGTGCCGGAGGGGACGACGACGCCCCATGTCGCGCCGCGCAGACGCAGCGATGTGGCGCGGGAGCGCACCTCGACAGCGACCATTTCGGAGCGATGATCCAGCGCGACAAGGGCCCAGCCGCGGGCATCATCGATCCGCATGATCGGCGTTGCCTGCGGCGTTGTGCCCGGGTCCCAGGTAAATGTCCAGCTCAGATCGACTGACGCAGCGCCCGAGTCCGCCACCGCGGCGAGGTCGCTGGCGCGGTGCAGTGGTCGGCCGCTGCGCTCGACGTTGAGCACCGATCCGGCGTAGCTCGGTGCCGCGCCGGTCATGGGATGCAGGTCGATCCGCCAGGGCCGGGGCCCGTCGAGCAGCGGGCGCAGCAGCAGGGTTGTGACTATCAACTGTGCCAGGAACAGCGCGGTGAGCAGCGCCGGGGCCGCTGCGGATCGCCCGCGGCTGCCGGTGGCGGGGCCCGCCAGGCGGTAGCCGATCAGCGCGCCGGCCCAGTTTGTCAGGACGTCGCCCAGAGCCGCGTCGCGACCGACGATCAGTAGCTGCTGGGTCAGCTCGATGGCGGCTGGCAGCAGCAGGGTCGCCAGTGCGACAGCGCCGAACGACCAGCCGGCTCGCCGCAGCGCGAAACCCAGCGGAATCAGCAGCAGCAGGTTCTGAAACAGATCGGCCCCGCCGGCCGGGCCGCAGCTCAGGCACCACCACGGCGTTGCCGCCGCGGCGCGGGCCGCCTCGGGGGCCGCACGCAGGGTGAGCAGTAGGACCACTGCGACGAGGAGGCCGGCAGTGGCAGTCCACAAGACTGTGATGCGGCGGGTCAGGCGACTCTCTCCCAAGTGTTCAGTATTTGAACGGAACCGTCGAAAATCTGATCGTAGTCCGGACGGGCCATATAACCTAAGTCATTGTCCTGCAAGAACTCCGTGTGGTACGTCCGGCTCTCTTCCAGTTCGGCACCAACCTTGCCGATTCTATACAGTATCCCGCGGGATATCCCCGGGCCGATCGACCCACTGGGTCGGTGCCATATCGACCTGAGTCCGGATCGTTGATCAGATGACCTATAAGTTCAAGCTGTCCCGTCGGTTGGCTGCTTCTCACCCACGCGGTTCTGGTATTGCAGTCCTGCTGGTGGCGCTGGTCGGGTTGACAGCCTGCGGCAGCAGCAGTCCTACCGGTTCCTCGGATTCTTCCACCGATGTCCCTCCCGTGGCGACGCCGGGATGGTTGACGGTTCAGCTCGATTCTCCCTATTCCGACGATGGTGCGGTCCAGCTTCGGGTCACTGGTCCGGCGATCGACAGCATCGCTCCGACTGCCGCGTTTGACGGCTTCGGCTCGGTGGCAAACGGTGTGGCCGATGTGGTGATCACCGGCAATGTCACAAGCGGCAATGTGGCGCGATTCCGGGTGGCCGACGTGGCGCGGGCGTCGCAGTATCAGGTGTCGGTGACGGCGGCGGCGCAGTTGTCGACCTGGGAATTGCGGACACTTCAGGGGCAGTATGACCTGGCCGTGGTTCACTGAGTTGATGGGCCCCGCGGCCGAGCGGCGCGGGGGAGGCTGACCTCGACCATCAGGGGGCGATGATCCGAGCCGAGTTCCGGTCCGACGCGGGCCGACCGCGGTACGACGCCCCCGCCGCTCAGCAGGTGATCGATTCTGACGCCGAAGAATGCTGTCCGTTTGGTCCAGCCCAGGCCGGTTCCGACGGTGCCGAAGGCATTTGTGAGGTCGCTCCACCAGCGACGATAGATGGCGCTCTCCCTGACCAGATTGAAGTCTCCCATGATCACAGTGGGCCGGGTCTCCTCGCCCGGGCGAATCCAGGCGCGGGCCGCCGCCGATTCGATATCCCGTTCATGAACCGAGCTGGCCGCATCGCGCCGGAATGAGAACAGCGCCCCGTGGGCCAGCGCTTCGAGCGCCTCTCGCGGGGTTTCGAGGTGGACGCCGCCCACCACCAGCGGCTGGCCAGCGACGGTGATCACCATCCGGGCAATGGCGCCGGCTCCGCCGGCCTTCCAGAAGTCATCGGGCGAACGCGGCGCCCATTCCTCGACCGGGAAATGCGTCAGAAAGCAGAGGTCGGCGCTTTGGTGGAAGGTCAGATCGGGCAGCCGCCTGAGCTGCTGCGCGATGGCCGAGTTGCACTCGGTGATTAGTGTCAGGTCGGCATGCTGGGCGTAGACCCAGTGAGCCGCTGCCTCGGGGGAGCCGCCTCCGCCTGCCGCGTTCCAGGTAATGACAGTGAAGACCGGGTCCGACGGATCGGTTGACTGGAGCAGGCCGCGCCACGGCAGCCGGAAATCGACAAGCGAGATGAAGACCACTGCACCCAGGGCCAGCGCGGCGAGGGTGGCCCTGCGCGACTGCCGGCGCCAGGTCAAGAGCGGCAGCAGCACCAGCGGGGCCAGAGCAAAGCGGGGTCCGTAGAGCAGCGGCATGGCCAGCCACCAGCGGTCGCCGGCCAGCCGCAGCAGCAGCCACGCCGCGATCAACAGCACCGGGCCGATCCAGCGGATCCCCCCGGTGCGGTCAGACGGGCGCCGGGGCACGATCTGATGGTTTCAGCGGCCACCAGCACCAGCCGGCCAGGAAGCCGATGCCCCAACTGAGGTGGATGGCCAGAAAAATGAATGGCAGCAGCGGCAGGTTGCTCCAGCGGGATGATGCCGCAGTGAGCACGCTGGCGAGCAGGTTGGCCGCACCGTACAGGATCACATGGGTCAGTCCCCAGAGCCCCAGCCAGTGGATCAGCAGCGGTGTCAGCAGCAGGCCGATCACGAACGCCGGGGCGACCAACTGCCGCCAGCGGAGTGATCGGGGATGAGCGCGCAGGGTGCGGACTTTCCAGAAGCCGTAGCGCAGATACTGGCGGATCAGCTTGGGCAGCGACGCGCGCACCATATAGGTGGAGCGAATCGTGGGCGAGAGGTAGACCCGGCCGCCGTTCTGACGCAGCCGAACATTCATCTCGTAGTCTTCGTTTACCGCCCAACCGGGACGCATGCCGCCCAGAGCGCGGACCGTCGCGGTGCGCCAGGCGCCGAGGTAGACGGTGTCGACCCAGGTCGGCTCGGCCGCATGGCGATACTTGGCATCACCCGCCGCAAACCGACTCGACACTGCCGCTGCGATGGCATGGCTGACCCAGCTCTGTCCTTCGGCGCGCTGAACCCCGCCGACATTTTCCGCGCCGGTGGCCTCGAGCAGTCTTATCGATTCGGCGATGTAGTCGCTGGCATAGCGGGTATGGGCGTCCATCCGGACCAAATACTCGCCCCGGGCTTCGCGGAGGCCTCGATTGAAGGCATCGGCCTGAAGGCGAGCCGGATTGTCGAGCAGCTTGACCCGGGCATCGCGCCGGGCGAGCTCGGCCACCAGCTCGGCGCTCTGATCGGTGCTGGCGCCGTCGAGGACCAACAGTTCAAGCTCGGCGCCGGGTGGCAGCTCGCTGGCCAGGATCGACTCCAGGCAGGCAATGATGCCGGCCGCTTCGTTGCGCATCGGGACGATCACGCTGACCAGGGGAGCGACGGAGGCGGGCGAGGGATCGGTGACGGGCATCGGTCCGGGGTTGAAGTGGCAAGCGAAAGGGCGGGCCGACCGCAGTCGGACCCGCCCTTCAAGCTAGCTGGAGCATGCTGGCCGGAGCCAGCGCGCTACTCAGTTGCTGCGGTTACGACGCCGCTTGGTCGCCGCCAGGCCGGCAAGGCCGGTGGCCAGCAGGGTCATCGTCGCCGGCTCCGGAACAGTCTCCTGCGGGCGATCACCGTCGAAGGTGATGAACTCCTGATAGCCCTTACCCGGGGCGGTGATCACCAGCCACTGGTTCGGGGAGATCGCGACACCCGCCGCAGCGCTGCGGATCGCGGCAACCTGGGCCGCGTCGTAGCCGGTCCACGCGCCGCCGTCGTTTACAGCGAAGCCCATCGCCGACCAGATGGCATACTGATACTGCAGCACGCTGGCATGGACCACTGACGGGTCGCCGGCACCCGGCACGCCGAACATGTAGCTGGCAATCTGGGCCGCTTCCATGTACTGGGCGTTCCAGGTGTTGGTGTAGTCCTGGACGTGGCTCGAGTTGGACGAGCTGAGCGGGGTCACCCAGGCGTTGGCGTAGAGCTGACCATCGGTGACGTACTTGGTCGGATCGACGCAGAACACCTGGAACAGGTCGCCGCCGTTGAAGGTGCCGGTGTACTGGTCGTAGTCCGTGTTCGAACCGCCAGTGAAGAACTGGAAGTCGACCTGGAACGGATTCTGGGCCACTGCCGGTGCAGCAAGCACCGCGGTCAGGGCCAGAGCTGAAACTGCGCGACGAAGCATGGTGTGACTCCTGACGTTCAGGGAGGTGCGTGGTTGCTTACTCGTGTCCGAATTCGACGCTGAGCAGGTGCGCACGCTCCGTGCCAACGGCGGGATGCCATGTTCGGGCCGTGATGCGGCTCGGCAACAGTTGGCGTAAGACAATGGCACTTCACAAGATAGCCATGGTTTATTCGTCGATCATTCGGCGGAGCTGCGGCCGGCGACCAGGCCGCCGAAAGGGGCGGAAGTGTTGCGGTGTCGCAACAGTGCAACAAATGTGTTGATTGGTTCCCGCGCCGCTCTGATCGGGTCGCATCCTGCGGAGATGTCTCGCGTCTCGGGGGGCAGGACCGGAGCTTACTGTCGTGTTTGACGACAGCACCTGCCATTGAATGACGGTTGGCATGACACCAAGTGGCTGTCACATAAGCGGTTATAGTCAGCTCTAGAAATCGGAAAATTTTGGAACGCTTGCTGCAACTGCCGGCACCGTTGGTCGATACTTCGGGCATCAACCTTTTCGGGCATGGGCATGAACGACGGTAAGCTGCGGGTTTGGGGAGTAGTGGCGGTGATTGCGGCGCTGACAACGGCTGTGGCACCGACCTTGGCGGCGCAGGCGCGCATTTTGGGAGCGCGCTCGGAGCTGCTGCGCAACAATGGTCGGGTGATCGTGACCATGAAGCGTCCCGGCAGCGGAGCGCAGATGATGGCGCCCGGGACGCCGCCGGTGAGTGCCACCGAACTCGACCAGATCAGTTCACGGCTGGAGACGGCACGGGTGTTGACCCAGCCGCGCGAGCTGAGCGCGATCGGCGCGGTGTCGGCCCGAACCACCGAGAGCGGCATCGCGGAACTGCTGAACGACCCCAATGTCGCGATGATCGAGCCCGACATCGCCTTTGTGCTGCAGGAGGAGCCTGCCACCGGCCCGCTGCGCGAACATCTCGCCGGACTCGATCGCGGCGCGGCGCAGTCGGTGCCCTGGGGGGTGTCCCGGGTGCAGGCCGAACAAGCCTGGGACGTGGTGGGCCAGGGCAGCGGCGTCAAAGTCGGAATCATGGATTCGGGCGGCGACATCGACCATCCCGACCTGGCATGGGCCGGTGGGTACAACCCGATGAAGGGCTCGACATCGCCGAGCGATTGGGACGATACCGACACGATCTGTAAGGGGCATGGCACCCATGTCGCCGGCACTGTTGCGGCGCGCGACAACGGCATCGGCGTGGTGGGTGTGGCGCCGGCGGCGTCGCTGTATGCCCTCAAGGTGTTCGAGAATGTCGGCGGGCAGTGCGTCGCCTATGCCTCGAGTCAGATCGCGGCCCTGCTCTGGGCTGCCGATCACGGGATCCGAGTGGTCAACGCCAGCATCGGTGGTGGCGCCTCGGGTTCGTATATGATGGCCGTTACCCAGGCTGCGGCGAAGGGCACCTACCTGGTGGCAGCAGCGGGCAACAGCGGCGGTGCCATGCTCTATCCGGCGGCATATGCCGAGGCGATCGCCGTGGCCAACCTCGATCAATCGAACAACCGGGTCAGCAGTTCATCCTACGGGACGAACATGGCAGTGGGAGCACCGGGCCAGAGCATCAACAGCACCATGCCCGGTGGCGGTTACGGCAGCAAGAGCGGCACGTCGATGGCGTCACCCCATGTCACCGGGGTGGTGGCGTTGCTGATCGCGCAGAATCCCGGGATCGATCTGGCCGGGATCCGCGCCAAGTTGCAGGCCGGCTCGCTCGATGTCGGTGCCAGCGGCTGGGACGACAGGACCGGCTGGGGGCTGATTCAGGCCTACAACATGGTGTCGGGCGGCAAGCCCGCCCCGGCGCCGGCTGAGCCGCTGACGGTGAGTGTGACTCCCGGTTCACGTCGGGCCGCCGCTGTCGCGGGTGGTTCGGCGCCGGCTGACAACGCCAGCGTGACATTGGCCGGCGACAATGCGGCCACGGCGAGTTGGTCCGCCAGCAAGCGTAAGAGCTGGATCACTCTCACCACCAGCAGCGGCATCGGCAACGGCACAGTGGCCTGGAGCCGGAACACCGCCGGGCTCGCGCCGGGCGTGTATGTCGATACCATCACGGTGAGCGTGGCCGGTTCCAGCGCGTCGGATCGGATCATCGACAGCCTGACCATCACTGCCGCGCCGGTGCCGCTGGCCCTGGCCGTGACTCCGGCGTCGCGCAGTGCAGCGGCGCAGGTGGGAGCCAGCGCGCCCAAGGGCGAGGGTAGCGTCACGCTGAGCGGCGACGGGGCCAGTACCGCCAAGTGGACAGCAACCAAGCGCAAGAGCTGGACGACGCTCACCACCAGCAGCGGCACCGGCAGTGGCACTGTGGCCTGGAGCCGGAACACCGCCGGCCTCGCGCCGGGCGTGTATGTCGACACCATCACGGTGAGCGTGGCCGGTTCCAGCGCGTCGGATCGGATCATCGACAGCC
>CBFGTB010000047.1:0-16505 GCA_965651715.1 uncultured Gemmatimonadales bacterium | reverse complement strand
CCACGGCTCGCAGTACCGGTCGATCATTCTGGCTGAGACCGATGAGCAGTACGCCACAGCCGGCGAACTGATCGATGAACTGACTGCCGCCGCGGTCTTTCCGGCGCCGATCGTGACCGAGCTGCGTCGGCTGGAGCAGTTCTGGCCGGCCGAGCCCGAGCACCAGGGGTATTACCGTCGCCATCCCGATCAGGCATATTGCCGGGCAGTCATCGCCCCGAAGGTGGCCAAACTGCGCCAGAAATATGCGGCCCGGCTCGCCTCGTGACGATTCATACAACGCCCCATGAGTCGGGAGACTCTTCATGAACGCCGCCGGCAAGCCGACGTTCCAGTCCAAACTGATCGAATGGGTCAAGGCGATCGTCTGGACGGTCGTGGCCTGGTTGCTGTTGACCACCTTCGTCGTCCAAGCCTATCGCATTCCGTCTCCCAGTATGGAGCGGACGCTGATGGTGGGCGACGTGCTGTTCGTCAACAAGTTTCTCTACGGCGCCAAGATCCCGCTGATCGACGTGCATACCCCGGCGGTGCGTGAGCCCCGCCGCGACGATATCGTGGTGTTCCTCTCCCCGATCGAAGACTCGATGTTGGTCAAGCGACTGATCGGTACGCCGGGCGATACGATCGAGATGCATCAGGGAACGTTGCGCCGCAACGGGGTGGCGCTGGTCGAGCCGTGGGCCCAGGCCACCGAGCCCGATTGGCGGGTCGACGAATCGACCCGACTGGCGATGCGCCGGCGGCAACTGCCCCACTATGTCGGCGAGGACCCCGAGCACTATCTTCCCGATGTGCATGACTGGGGGCCGCTGGTCGTGCCCCCGGATTCGCTCTGGATGATGGGGGACAACCGGGATCAATCCCGCGACTCCCGCTTCTGGGGACTGGTTCCCCGGCGCAATGTCCGCGGCACGCCGATACTGATTTACTACAGTTGGGATCCGTCGAGTTACCGGCCCTGGCCGTTCTTCTCGGCGATCCGGTGGAACCGTCTCTTCACGATTCCGCGCTGAGGTCTCGACAGCGGCGACCGCCGGTGCCGAGACGAGTGGGCCACGACCAGGAGGGCATCCGATGCGGTGGCAGAGCAGAGGGCGATCGAAGAATCTCGAAGACCGTCGCAGCATCGGCGGGATGCGGGGAGCCGGTGGCCTGGGACTGGGTGGTATTGTCCTGGTCGTGGTCATCGCCCTGGTGACCAAGCAGAACCCGCTGGCGCTGCTCAGTCAGGCCGAGCAGATCGGCGGTGGTGCATCCTCGCAGGTCAGCCAGCCGCTCACTGATCCTGCCGAGGAGCGCGAGGTCGAATTCGTGTCCTTCGTGCTCGATGACGCCCAGGCCCTGTGGGCCCGGCTGCTGCCGCCGCTCGGGACGCCATGGCGCGACGCCCACCTGGTGTTGTTCCGCGATGTTGTCGAATCGGCCTGCGGTCGGGCCGCCGCCTCGACCGGCCCGTTCTACTGTCCCGGCGACGAAAAGGTCTACATCGATCTGGCCTGTTATGGCGAGTTGGCCGATCGGTTCGGTGCACCGGGCGACTTTGCCGAAGCCTATGTCCTGGCGCATGAGATCGGGCATCACGTCCAGAACCTGCAGGGTATCAATGCTCAGGTCAGCGACGCGCAGCGCTCGCGTCCCGACCTGGCCAACCAACTTTCGGTGCGGTTGGAGCTCCAGGCTGACTGTTACGCCGGCGTGTGGGGTGCCAGTGCGGCCCAGGCCGGACAGCTTGAGCAGGGCGATCTCGAAGAGGGCCTGACGGCCGCCGCGGCCGTCGGCGACGACCGGTTACAACGCGCCGCGACCGGTCGGGTCCAACCGGAGAGTTTTACCCACGGCTCGTCAGCCGATCGGGTCAAATGGTTCCGGCGAGGCTTTCAGGCGGCGAGTCCGAGCGCCTGCGATACCTTCGCGGCCGAGTGAGCGAGTGGTGCCTCGGCGGAGATCCCGCCTGAGGTGCGACTCCGACACGGAGATGAGCGATGACCCCCTTTCTGCGTCGACTCGTAGCAGTGATCGGAGCACTGGTTGTAGCGATAGTGATCGTCTACGCCGTGGAGCGGGTTGCGGCCGGATTGAACCCGCTGCCGCCCGGCGCTGACATCAGCGATCCCCGCGTCCTCAAGCAGGCCCTCGAGGCGGGCGAGGTCCCCTTCCTCGCGCTGCTGCTGATCCTGGCGGGCTGGTACCTTGCCGCCTATTTCGGGGGATCGATGGCCTGGCGCTGGAGCCGATTGAGCAGCGGCGTCTGGTTGTTTGCCCTGATCTTTACCGGGGTGATATTCCGCGAACTCGCCCTGTTTCCCCACCCGACCTGGATGTGGATCGGCGGACTCGGCGGCGTGCCGTTGTTTGCCCTCGGGGGCGGCAACCGGAGCCTGGCCGTTGGCAACTAGAGACCGCTGCCTGCGGCATCACATTTTCCTCAGAGAAGGTGCATGCGTCATCTGCGGCTGATCTGCCTGACCTCACTGTTGACCGGCCTTGGCGCATTTGTCGGAGTCCTTGCGGGCCGGCCGCTGGGGGCGCGGGTGACGATGTTGGCCGCCATGGTCGGCGGCACACTGACGCTGCTGCTGACACTGCAACTGGCGGCCCGACGGGGCTGGCTCGCGGCCGACCGGATCAAAGGGGGATCGATCGGTGGCCTTGTGGCTCTGGGGCTGGCCTCGCCTCTGGCCGTGATGACGGCGCAGCGTCCCCTGGCCCTGCTGGCCGCCACCGCGCTGGTCGGCGTCGGCGTGCTGCTCGGGGCCGGCCCGGGAGCGGCACGATGAGCATGCGCTGGCTCGGCGTGGCCCTGGTGGTGCTGCCGCTCTGTCTCGGTGCCCAGACCGAGCGGCCCCGCGCCCGAGATCTCGGCTTGACGCCGGGTGTGCTGCCCCCCGGACCGCTCAATGCGATCACCGATGTGGCCGGCGTGCGAGTCGGTCAGGTGACCATCGCCCGCGGCGATTCAATCAACACCGGCATCACTGCCATTCTCCCCCATGGCGGCAATCTGTTTCTGGATCGGGTTCCTGCTGCCATTCACATCGGCAATGCCTTCGGCAAGCTGGTGGGCAGCACCCAGGTGCAGGAACTCGGCGAGTTGGAAACGCCGATCCTGCTGACCTGCACGCTCTGTGTCTGGCGCGCCGCGGACGCCATGGTCGCGTGGATGTTGGCGCAGCCGGGGATGGAGAATGTCCGCTCGATCAATCCGGTGGTCGGCGAGACCAATGACGGCGGCCTGAGCGACATCCGCGCCCGTCCGATTGCCGCAGCCGATGTTGTGACAGCGCTCGAGAGCGCCCGCGGCGGACCGGTGGAGGAGGGCAGCGTCGGCGCCGGGCGCGGGACGCGGGCCTTCGGCTGGAAGGGAGGCATCGGCACGTCGAGTCGGCGACTGCCAGCCACGCTCGGCGGCTGGACCGTGGGCGTGCTGGTGCAGACCAATTTCGGTGGCGTGCTGCAGATGGATGGCATTCCGGTCGGGGAGGCGCTCGGCAATTTCTCCTATCGCAATGCCCTGATGTCCGAACGGGGTGATGGGTCGGTCATGATCGTGGTGGCGACCGATGCACCGCTCAACGAACGCCAGCTCGAGCGGGTGGCGGCGCGAGCGATGTTGGGTCTGGGCCGCACCGGATCCGATGCCTCGAACGGGTCAGGCGATTTTGTGATTGCCTTCAGCACGGCGGATGCCGTGCGACGACCGCGCGGGCTGACAGTGCGGTCCGACAGTGTCCTGGCCGACGATGCGATCTCGCCGGTGTTTCTGGCGACCATCGAAGCCACTGAAGAGGCGATCTACAATTCACTGCTTCGGGCGGAGACCGTCCGCGGCCAGGGACGCGTGGCGCGGGCGTTGCCGATCGACCGGGTGAAGGCGCTGATCGACGGGCGGACGCCATGAGTCCCCGCCCGATTCACACCGACGACGCCCCCCAACCGGCGGGGCACTACAGTCAGGCTGTGGTGCACGGCGGGTTGGTCTATCTGGCGGGCCAATTGCCGCTGGATCCGCTCACCGGTGCGGTGATGGGCGATAGCGCCGAGGCGCAGGCCGAGCAGGTGATCCGAAACATCGAAGCCGTGCTGCGCGCCGCCGGCAGCGCACTCGATCTGGTCGTGAGCCTGACGGTCTTTGTGGCGGGACGCGACGATTGGCCCGGCGTCAATGCAGCCTGCGTCCGTCGGTTCGGTGGCCACAAACCCGCCCGCGCGATTGTGGGCGGAGCCGACCTGCGGCCGGGGTGTCGCGTCGAGATGACCGCCATCGCAGCGCTGCGTCCCGAGTGATGGTGATCGGACGCGGGCCCGAGAGCGCGACTCGGGGGCCATGCTCGGCGTCGCACTGATTTTCCTGACTGCGCTGTTCTATTCCTCGGTCGGCCACGCCGGAGCCTCGGGATACCTCGCCGTCATGGCCCTGATCGGCATCGCTCCTAACGAAATGCGGCCGGCGGCGCTGACACTCAACCTGATCGTCGCCTCGATCGGCAGTCGCAACTTCATTCGCGCCGGACATCTGCAGTGGCGGCTGCTGTGGCCCTTTCTTGTCACATCGGTCCCGATGGCCTATCTCGGCGGGCGCCTGTCGCTGCCGATTGCGGTATATCGGACCGTGGTGGGAATCGTGTTGGTACTCTCGGCGGTGCGGTTCGTGATTACACTCAGGCACGCCGACGTCGCCCGCCGCATGCCGCCGCTGTCGATCGCCCTCCTCTGCGGCGCGGCGCTGGGCTTTCTGGCGGGTCTCACGGGAGTGGGCGGCGGCATCTTCCTCAGTCCGCTGCTGTTGCTGCTGGGATGGGCCACGTTGCGCACCACAGCGGCCACTTCGGTGGTGTTCATCCTCGCCAATTCCGCCGCGGGTCTGCTGGGTCAACTTCACAGCATCAGCGGCTGGCCCGACATGCTGCTGTGGTGGATTGTCGCGGTGGTGGCCGGGGGATCGCTGGGATCCTACCTCGGCGCCCGGCGCCTGCCCAGTGCCGCAATTCGCGGCCTGCTGGCGCTGGTTCTGCTGGTGGCCGGCTACAAGTTGATCACGGCATGAACCCGTCGATCGACGCTGTCGCGATGCCGCATCGACGGCTGGCGATCATCATCGCTGCGTCGCTGCTGGGCGCATATACCCTCAGGATCGCCGTCGGCTGGCAGCGGTGGCATCTGCCCGACTTCCTGAATCTGCCGATCCACGAAACCGGTCACCTGGTCTTCGCGTGGGGGAGCGAACCGCTGGTGGCCCTGGGTGGGACGCTGTTGCAGTTGGGTATGCCGCTGATCTTCGCCGGCTACTTTGTTCGACGCAACGATCCTGTGGGCACCGGATGCATGGTGTGGTGGTGCGGTCAGAGCGGAATCAATGTCGCGCGCTACGTCGCCGATGCCCGGGCGCAGGCGCTGCCGCTGGTCGGTGGCGGCGAGCACGATTGGACCTATCTGCTGAGCCACTGGGGCGTTCTGGCGCGGGACATCGAGATCGCCCGGGCCATTCGGCTGGTCGCAGTTGCGATCATGGCCATTGGGATCTGGCTGATGGTGCGCCGATCGCGTCCGGTCGAGGGCCTTGCCGTGGCCGCGACGCCAGCGGATTCTTCAGATGTTACCATCCGGGAGGTCGGACCATGACCAAGCGACTTCAGGTATACCAGACCGATCAGATTCGGGTCACCTTTGATCCCGATGTCTGTCAGCACAGCGGGGTGTGTCTTCGGACATTGCCGGCCGTCTTCGATGTCGGCAGGCGGCGCTGGATTCAGCCCGATGCCGCGGCGGCGGAGGCGGTGATCAATGCGGTGGCGCGCTGCCCCTCAGGAGCGCTGCACGCCGCCTACATCACCGCCGTGCATTCCGCCGGCGACGACCCGACTGCCCCCGCCGACGAGTGACCCGTGGCGGGGGCGGGGACGACTGACGATGAGCCGTCAACTGTCGATGGAAATTTCCCGCACGCCCTGCGACGCGCCGTCGAGCAGCACTTCGATCCGATAACTCCCGGCGGTGGCCTTGGAGGCTCCGGGCAGCACGATGGTGGTATGGGCCATGCTCTCCGGGTCGACAGTTCCGCTCGGCACGGTGGCGCTGTCGATGACTGTGGAACCCTTGCTCAGGCGGGCCGTGAGCGGCGTGCCGGCGACAACATGTGAAGTGGTGACGCCGACGTAGAGCGTATCGCTGGGCGGGAAGTGCTCGACTCCACCGCCCAGAATGCGGTTGCTGTCGTCGACAGCGCGACCGATCTGGATCGCCGTCACCATCGGTGTGGTGGGTACCTCAATCGTTGCGGTGGTCGTGGAATCTCCGCTGGGCGCTTGGTCGGCCGCCTGGTCGGCACATGCAGCGAACATCAGCAGAGCGAGGGGCAGGGCAAGCATCGGCGAGCGGCGGGGCATCATCGGATCGGGTCCTCGGAAAGGGGTCACAGTGGCGCTTCAGTTCGACGGGGTCAATGATACTGCGATTACTGACGGCGTGGTGATCGAACTGATCGGTCCTCTTCTAGACGACCGGGGGGCCTTGGCCCGCACGTTTCGCGAGGTACTCGCGGCCGAGCGGGTGATCCTGCGACCGGGAGCGCTCGACCAGGTCGGCGGCGCCGACATTGGCTGGGCCCTGACCACCCTGCTGGAGGGGCATGGCCGATTCGAGCTGGTCGACCGGGTTCCCGAGCTGACGGACCGGATCATCAGGGAGTGGGGCGGCATGGTCCGTTCCGGCCTGATCCGCCCGGCGGCGGGAGCCTTCGCCGGCTGGGATCGGATCGACGACGGGACAGCCCTGCTGATTCTTTTCGGTGGACCGCCCGATCTGGCTGCCGAGTTGCTCGACGGTGGCGGGTTCGAGACCACGCTGGACTACGCCGTGGCCGGCGCCGGTGAGCGAGGCCTGCCTCGTCCCGATACGATCAGCGCCTGGCTGGATGAGCGTCAGGTGGACCCGACCCGGGTCCGGGCCGCCGTCACCGGCTCGGCCGCCGCGCTGGCTGCCACTGCGGCCGGGATCGGAACCGTGTGTCGGATCGGCGCGGTCTCCGACGACGAACACATTGCCGTCGACCAGACGCTGGCCGACCTCGATGCCTTCATCGTCGGCCCGAGCGGCGGCGGGCGCTCAGTCGGCTGACTGAGTGCCCGGGCGCGGTCCGAGCCGACCCGCGCGTCGCAGCGCCTCGCGCAGCAGGTACTCGATCTGGGCGTTGACCGAGCGCAGCTCGTCGTTGGCCCAGCCCTGCACCGCAGCGTGCAGGGCGGGATCGAGCCGCAGCAGAACCGGCTTCCGTTCGGCCATGGCTACTGGTAGAGCGACCCGGTATTGATCACCGGATGCATCGGCTGGTCGGTGCAGAGGGTGACCAGCAGATTGGAGACCATGGCGGCCTTGCGCTCGTCGTCGAGGGCGACGATCTGGTCGCGCTCGATCTGCTTGAGCGCCATATCGACCATCGACACCGCCCCCTCGACGATCTTTTCCCGAGCAGCAATGATGGCGCTGGCCTGCTGGCGGCGCAGCATGGCCTGGGCGATCTCGGGCGAGTATGCCAGATGGGTGATCCGCGCTTCGAGGACTTTGATGCCGGCCTTCTGCAGCCGATCCTGGACCTCGCGCGCCAACTGTTCCGAGATGTCAGCCGCGTTGTGGCTCAGCGACACGATCTCGGCCGAATGGGCGTCGTAGGGGTACTGGGTCGCGAGCGACCGAACCGCCGATTCACTCTGGACCCGAACGTAGTCCTCGTAGTTGTCGACTTCGAACAGGGCTTCGGCGCTGTCGAAGACCTGCCAGACCACCACGGCGGCGATTTCGATCGGATTCGAATCGAGGTCGTTGACCTTGAGCTTGGTGGTCTCGAAGTTGCGGATGCGCAGCGACACCTTCTTCTTCGACATGAACGGATTGACCCACCACAACCCCTCCTGCCGCACCGATCCCTTGTACTGGCCGAACAGGGTCAGCGCCTTGGCGGTGTTGGGCTGGATGGCGAAGAGGCCGGTCAGTCCGATCAGTACAACAAAGCCGAGGCAGAGGCTCAGGCCGATGCCCAGGGGCTGTTCGTGGTTGATCGAGCGCACCAGTGCCGCGGCGGCACCGATGCCGAGGACCAGCAGCAACAGCAGGGCAATCACACCGTTCGTGGGCTTCGACGTCGTCTCTCGAATCATGGCAGTGTCCTGGTATAGGTGACATCAACATGATATCACATTGTGATCACTGCCGCAACTCCTGATCCGGGTGGGCGCCGGCTCGGCGCCTTGCTGCTGGGGTACCTCGCCCTGGTGGTCGCCCTGATCGTGCTGGCGCCATTCCAGTTCGACCCGACCCGACCGGCTCGGGTGGGCTGGGCCAGCCTCGCCGATGCCACGGGGCGCGACGTGGTGCTGAATGTGGTGCTGTTTTTCCCGCTGGGCCTGCTCTATGAGCGGCTGGGCGGCGGGCGCCGTTCACCGCTGCGGGTGCTGGGGCTGGCCGCCGTGCTGTCGAGCGCCATCGAGCTGATTCAACTCACCATCCCGGGGCGCTACAGCTCGGTGATCGATATCGCCACAAATGCAGCAGGGGCCGGGATGGGCGCATGGGCATCGGTGGCGGTTCGGCGCCGGCTCGGCAGCGGGGCGGAACTGGTCGGCCGGTTCTTTCTCGACCTGCCGCTGGTGGCGTTGTGCTGGCTGTTGGTACCCTGGCTCTGGTTGATCAGCCTGACGTGGGAACCGACCGGCGGCGGGCGACTCTGGCTGGCGGTGCCGCTGGCCGCTGCGGCGGGGACAGCCCTGGCAGCGGCCGGGCGGAGCGGCGCTCGGCCGAACGACGATCGATCGCGCTGGCCGTTGCTCTCGCCGATGGCGTTGGGGTGGGCTGCGATGGGGCTGATGCCGCTGTGGGGGCTGAATGCCACCATCGGCGCTGCGGCGGTGCTGGCATTGGCGGGATCACTGGTGCTGGGCGATGCCTGGTGGGGACGATCGGGACGGACCGAGCGCCGGGTCGAGCCGGGCGCCGCCCTGGCCGTGCTGTTGCTGATGTTGCCCTGGTTTGTCGTGACGTCGCCGACGATGGGCTCACTGGGGTGGGCGGGGCATGGGGCCGTCGCGCGGGTCGATACCCTCAGCGTGGTCGAGCTGCTGGCGGGGTTTTCGGTGCTCGGGTATGCCATCGCCGAACAGGGAGGCCGCCGCTCGTCCGGGCGCGGCGCCACCATGACGCTGGCCGCGGCCCTGCTGATCATACTGTGTCACGGTGATGTCCGACCGGGCCGGAGTGTGGCATTGCTGGTCGCAGCGTTGACCGGCAGTGCGATCTACCGGACACAGCGGCAGCATATCGTCAGCCTGCTCGATCGGGCGGGACGCCAATGATGCCGCGCCGCGGACGCGGAGCAGCGCTTCGCCTCGGCGCTGTCCTCGCGGCGGTGCTGCTGCTGGGTGGCCTGTCTTGCAGCGATCAGCCGGCCCCGCTGCCACCGCCGGAGCCGGCCATCACATCGCTCCGCCAACAGGTGCGGGGGGTGACGGATGCCTCGCTGGTGGCGCTGTTCCAGGACGACGATGATCGGCTGCTGGTCGGCAGCAGCTACGGCGAGATTCTGATCGGAAGCCCGGGAGCGTGGCAGATCGAGTCGCTCGGTGCGGCGCTGGTTGTCACCGGGATCTGGGCGGCCCCGGAGGGCCAGCCGATGGCGGTGGCCGGCAACCGATTGTGGCAGCGAGACGATGACGCCTCCTGGCGTCCGCTCGTCGTTCCGGCCGGCGGCAACACGCTGCTCGACATCTGGGGCATGGACGCCGCTCATGTCTGGATCGTCGGGACGGGAGGCGTGATCCTCTACCGCACCGCAGAGGGCTGGGGTCGGGCCGAGACACCGATCAGCGACGAAGTCTGGGGCATCGGCGGCAGCACTCCCGACGATCTGGTGGCAGTGGGTCAGAACGGGATCATCCTCGGCAGTGCCGATGGCGGCCTGACATGGCAGCGTGAGGAGTCGCCCACCGGCCGTACCCTGTTCGCTGTGACCAGCGACGGCGCCGGTCGCATGGTGGCGGTCGGAAGCGGCGGAACGATCGTGGTGCGGGAGGCGGGGGAATGGCGTCTTGCGGCCTCGCCCACCACTGCCACGTTGTTCGACCTGCGGGCCGGCGGCGCCGGTGAGTTCGTCGCGGTGGGCGATGGCGGCACTGTGATCGAGGGCGACGGCAGCGTCTGGCACCGGGTGCCGGTGGCGGGTGTCAGCGAGAACCTCCGTGGTGTGGTCGGTCGGCCCGGCCACCGCATTGCGGTGGGCTGGTACGGAGCGGTGCTGGTCGAGTCAGGTGGCTGGACCACGGTGACAGCCGGAAGCCGACTCTACGGTCTGAGCCTGACCCCGGATCGGGCGGGCTGGGCCGTGGGGACGGGTGGTCTGGCGTATCGGCGGGTCGCGGGACGGTGGCAGCCAGCCACCATTCCCGCCGCCGCGTCACTCTATGCCATCGACGGCCCCGATGCCGCGACCCAGCTTGCGGTGGGCGACAGCGCCACTGTGATGCTGCTGTCAGGTGGGCAGTGGCACAGCGAGGAACTTGCGGGCGAGACGCTGCTCCGCTCGGTCTGGTTCGACGGCCACCGGGCTCTGGCCGTGGGCGCCGCCGGCACGGCGTGGGCTCGCGACGACGGCGTCTGGCATCAGGTGAACAGTGGCAGCTCCCGGTTCCTGCGGCAGGTGGCTGGCACGAGCCATGACCGGCTCTTTGTGGTGGGTGACAGCGGGACGATGCTGTTCTGGGACGGTCGGATGATGCGGGAGGTGCCGATTCCGACCACGGCCAATCTTCGAGCGGTCGAACCGGCGCAGGATGACGACATCTGGGTCGTCGGCGACGGTGGGCTGATCTTGCGGGGTGATGGCGTCACCTGGCGACGGCAGGCGTCGCCCACGATGCGCGACATCCGTGTGGTGCGACGGATCGGCAGCGCGGTGTACATCGCCGGCGATGCTGGTGAGGTGTTCAGGTATGCGGCGGGCGTGTGGCAGCCGGTTCCCGTTGACGGCTATCAGCCCGGCTACTGGTTGGCCATTGACGGGGATACTGAACTGGTGCTGGCGGGTGAGGTCGGGATGATCGTCGCCGGGACGCTCTGAACGGCGCAGCGCGGTCAGTCCTGTGAGGTCGCCACCAGCCGCACGCCGAAGCGGGCTGTGAGATCCGGCCAGCGTGACCGGGGCACCAGCGTGAGTGTGGTGGCCAGCGCATCGGTGAGTTCGGCGCGGGGGCCGATGACGCTGACCTGAAGCGGCGAGACAGTCCCCTGACCGCTGGTGAGGTCGATCACGTGGGAATGGCGTACCCCGTCAGTGACGATCGACTGGGCCCCCGGCCCTGAGGTCGAGACAGCCTGATGCACCAGGGCCATGACCGAATCGCCCCGATCGGTGCTGACCGCGATGTGCCACGCCGACGCGCCGGGTGGGGCGGCGCCGACGATCAGATCGCCGCCCGCTTCGATCAGGTAGCTGTCGATCCCCCGCTGTCGCAGCAGTTCGGCGCTGCGATCCAGGATCCAGCCCTTGGCGATGGCGCCGAGGTCGAGTCGCATGCTGTCGCGGGCAAAGCGAATCCGTTGCCGCGCGGTATCGAGGTCGACCCACCACCAGCCGACCCGGGACCGGGCAAGAGCCCGGGCGGAATCGCTGATGGCTGTGCCGCGGTCACGACTCTGCCGCCAGAGCGCGGTGAGGGGCCCCACTGTGGGGTCGAAGGCACCGTTGGATGCCCGGGCCAGCTCGAATGCTGTTGTCAGTACGGCGGTGAGCGGCGCCGACAGTGGCTGCCAGGTGAGCCGCGGCGCACTGCTGATCCGCCGAAGCTCGCTGGTCGGGCGCCAATCGCTCAGGATCTGCTCGTAGCTGGCGATCCGCTCAAAGACCTCAGCAGCCGCGGAGTCGGCCGCCGGACCGGTCGGGAGCACCAGGCGGACCGCCATGCCGAGGTGGACTTGCTCGAATTCTCGCGTGCCCCCCTGTCCCTGAAGCGGAAACGGGTGCAAGTTCACTGCCAGCAGTGCGACGACCGTCGCGCGTGCAACCCACTTCAACCCATTCATGCGATGAAGCTACTGGGCTCCATCTCGTCGGTGCTATTTCTCACCTCGGTCGCCGCGGCTCAGGCGCCGATCCGCGACTCATTGCCGGGGCAGCGGATCGGCTGGGATATGGTCTATGTGCCGGCCGGAACGGTGCGGCTGCCGGGCGAATCGTCGGTGGCGGTGCCGGAGTTCTGGATTGGGCGCACCGAGGTATCCTGGCAACTCTACGATGTGTTCTATCTGCGCTTTGATCTGCCGCGGGCCGAACGGGCTGGGGTCGATGCGGCCTCGCGTCCGTCGCGACCCTACGGCGCACCGGACCGTGGCTTCGGCCACCGCGGCTATCCGGCGATGTCGCTGACCTATCGGGCGGCTGTCGATTTTGCGACCTGGTTGAGCGAGCGGACCGGGCATCACTATGCAGTGGCGACCGAGGCGCAGTGGCAGCGAGCCGCCGACCTGGCGCTGGCCGGCGACGAGTTGACCGATTCGCTGGCCTGGAATGTGACCAACGCCGACGGCACGACTCACCCGATCGGCAGCAGGGCACCGGATCGGCTCGGGTTGCACGACCTGTTCGGCAATGTGGCGGAATGGGTGACATCGGCCGACGGCCATCCCCGACTTCGCGGCGGCAGTTTTCAGGATTCGCTCGACGCCCGCGCTCGTGCCGAGCAGACGCCCGCGTGGAACAAGACTGATCCCCAGATTCCCAAGAGCCGTTGGTGGCTCTCGGATGGTCCCTTTGCCGGCTTTCGCCTCGTGAGGATCCCGTGACCCAGACCCGCCGTGACTTCCTGACCCAAACCACCGCCATGGCCGTGGCCGCTGCCGCCCTGCCGCGGCCGGCCTTCGGGATCGGTCGGCCCGACGCTGATCCCATCAGGATCGGCGTCATCGGCTGCGGTGGCCGTGGCACCGGAGCGGTTCACAATGCGCTTGCCGCCAGCGAAAATGTCAGCCTGACGGCCATCGGCGATCTGTTCCCGGATCATCTGGCGGCGGCGCGACGCCACTTCGCCTCGACGGCGAATGACAACGCCGATTTTGCCCGCAAGTATCAGGTGCCCGAGGACCACTGCTTCACCGGCTTCGACGCCTACACCCAGGTGTTGGCGACCGATGTCGATCTGGTGATCCTGGCGACACCGCCGGCGTTCCGTTCGCTGCACCTCACGGCGGCCATTGCCGCCGGCAAGCATGTGTTCATGGAGAAGCCGGTGGCGGTGGATGTGCGGACCGCGCTGGAAGTCATCGCGGCCGCCGACAGCGCCACCCGTCAGGGGCTGGCTATCGTCGCCGGCACGCAGCGTCGCCATGATCCGCGCTACATCGCCACGATCGCCCGGCTGCACGACGGCGCGATCGGCGACATCCTCACCGGCCAGATCTACTGGAATCAGGGAGGACTCTGGAGTCATCAACGTCAGCCGGAGTGGAGCGACACCGAGTATCAGTTGCGGAACTGGCTCTACTACACCTGGGCCTCGGGCGACCACATCGTCGAGCAGCATGTCCACAATCTCGACGTCGCCAACTGGGTGATGGGTGCCCATCCGGTTCGGGCACTGGGTATGGGAGGCCGCCAGACCCGGACCGATCCGCTGTACGGCCACATCTACGACCACTTCGTGGTGGAGTATGAATATCCCGATGGCCGCCGGATCACGTCGATGTGTCGTCAGCAGGACGGCACGGCCAGTCGGGTGGGTGAACACTTCCAGGGCACCCGCGGCAGCAGCAACGGCTATGACACCATCACGACCGCCACCCCGTGGCATCACCCCGAGGTCGACGTCGATCCCTATGTCGAGGAGCATCGCGATCTGGTCGCGAGCATTCGCGCCGGAACGCCGCTCAACGAGGGGCGTCGCATTGCCGAATCCACGCTGAGCGCGATCATGGGACGCGAGTCGTGTTACACCGGCCAGGTGGTGAGCTATGATGAGTTGATTGCCTCGGGACTCGACATCATGCCCGCTCCGATTGCGCTGGGGCCGCTGGCGACGCCGGCGGTGGCGACACCGGGGGAGACCACGCTCGATCGCGGTTTCACGGAGGGCTGGTAAGATGCGGCGACGCGATTTTCTGGGGCAGATGAGCGCGGCGGGCGGCGGTGTGCTGCTTGCGGGTGGAGCGACAGCCGCTGCTGCGGCGGCCCCACCGTCGCGGGCGTCGTTCACCCTCGACTATGCCCCCCACCTGGGGATGTTCGGCGATCTGGCGGGCGACGATCCAATCGATCAGTTGCGCTTCATGCATGAGCGGGGCTTCCGCTCGCTTGAAGACAACGGCATGCGCGACAGATCGGTGGCGGAGCAGCAGCGGATTGCCGCCGAACTCGGGCGGCTGGATATGCGCCTCGGCGTCTTCGTGCTCAACCCGGCCACCGCGTGGACCACCACCTTCGCCGCCGGCAGCGAGGACTTTCGTGAATCGTTCCTGCGCGACACCCGGGCCTCGATCGAGGTTGCGCAGCGGGTGGGTGCCCGCTGGATGACTGTGGTGATGGGCACTGTGGCCCCGCGACTGGAGCCGGAATATCAGACGGCCAACGCTGTCGAGATTCTGCGGGCGGCTGCTGCATTGCTCGAGCCCCACGATCTGGTGATGGTGCTGGAGCCGCTCAACCGGCGCGATCATCCGGGGATGTTCCTCACCCGGATCCCGCAGGCCTATCAGATCTGCCGCGCGGTCGACTCACCGGCCTGCAAGGTGTTGTTCGACATCTACCACCAGCAGATCACCGAGGGAAATCTGATCCCCAACTTCGATGCGGCGTGGGACGAGATCGCCTATGTCCAGGTGGGTGACAATCCCGGCCGGAACGAGCCGGGAACAGGTGAGATCAACTACGGCATGATCTTTCGTCACCTGCAGGCCAAGGGCTACACCGGCGTGGTGGGCATGGAGCATGGGGTAGCGGGCTCGGGAGCGGCCGGCGAAGAAGCCGTGATTGCGGCGTACCACCAGGTGGATCCGCCGCCGGGATGAGGCGGGGAGGCTCAGTCGTCGAGCATAGGACGTCGGGGAGAGATCACCCGGGCAATCAGCATCCCGGAGGCGAGCGACACCGCCACCAGTCCCATCCTGAAGATTCCCTCGATGCCGGGCAGCACGCCTGAGGCGCTGAGCATGCTGTTGAGCGAGCGCAGTCCGAGGCTGCCGGGCACCAGCAGCAGCAGGCCCGGGACCAGAGTGATCTGGGAGGGGCGGTTGGTCAGCCGGGAGTACCACTGGCTGAACATGCCGGTCAGCAGTGCGCCGCCGAAGGCGCCCAGCTCGGCGCCGAGGATCATCGAGCCGACCCGGGCGCCGAGGAAGGCCACCACGCCGGCGACCACGATCCAGGGCAGGTCGCGCGGCTGGGCCTTGAGCAGCACCACGAACGACACCGGTGTGAGGATCAGCGCCAGCGCGAGCGTCCACCCCGGCAACGGCATGGGCGCGACCTCGGGGATGGTGCCGAAGACCAGCGCCACCAGTTTGGTCCCAAAGGCGATTCCGAAGACGATGCCCATCAGCAGGACCAGGGCCCCCATGAAGCGGGCGGTGCCCGAGGCGAGGTGGCGGGTCGAGAGTTCGGTGATGGCGGTGGTGATGGTGAAGCCGGGAATGAGAATGATCACCCCGGCAAGCGTGGCGAGAAAGACCGAGACCGGGGCTCCGGCCACCGCAATCAGCGCGACAACGGCGGCGGCGGCGAAGGCGGCAACGGGTTCGAAGATCCGTCCCAGGCTGGGCAGCCGGGCGGCCAGCAGGGCGATCAAGCCGGTCACCAGGCCCACCAGCAGGCCGACCCCCACCTCCCAGGCGCCGCCTCCCAGAAAGCGCACCGCGCTGCCGGAGCAGAGGCCGAAGGCGAGAGTGGTCAGCAGGTTGCCATAGGGGGGAGGCGCCGCCTCGATCCGCGAGATCGCCGCACTGCCCGCGGCCGGAGAGAGCCGGTCGCTCAGGACATCGCGCACGACTTCGTCCACCAGGGCGAGCTTGCCGAGATCGGAATCGCCCGGCTCGACCCGGATCATCGAGGTCCGTTGATCGTCCTGGGGACCGAACGAGGCCATGATCGAGGTGGGGGTCGAGAAGAACTGGCCGATGATTCCCAGGTGGTTGCTGGTGAGAATCAGGGCCTCTTCGAGCCGCTGGGCCGAGTAGCCGGAGGTGTGGAGTGCCCGGCCCAACTGGAGGATGAAGCCGATCCGCGGATCGGCTGTGGTCACGCCTGGCTCGATCGGGAGGCCGTGGGCCGGCGTCCAGCCAGTCCAGTCGCTGCGATGCGGCAACGGAGTACCCGGTCCGCCGGGCGGTAGCGACGACATGCTCACGGGCGGTATGATAGACGCACAACGGGGGAGGGGCCAATGCTGAAGCTGATCGCTGCACTGATGGTGGTGGGGGTGGCCGCCTGTGCCACCAATCCGGTCACCGGGCGGCGCGAGCTGTCGCTGGTGAGT
>CBFGTB010000046.1:0-16573 GCA_965651715.1 uncultured Gemmatimonadales bacterium | reverse complement strand
CCTGCCGATCTTCAACATGATGGACACGGTGCAGCAGTAGCGGGACGGGCCGCCGCCGGGCGGCCACCCCCGCCCGGGCCCGCCCCGATGCGACGCTGAGCCCGGGCCGGTCATCAGCAGGGCACCCGGCGCGTCACGCGCCGGAGGCCCTGCGGGCTCCCCCCTCCGGGCATTACTATCCGGAGCCGGTGGTCGACTCGCCGAGCGACATCTCCCCTCTTTCCGGACCCTGATGCATGTCCCGATACACTCTGCCTCTGCTGCTGCTCGCTGCCGCTCCGCTGGCTGCGCAGCAGGGAGGCCTGCCGCCACTTCGCCCCCAGACCACCGTGGGGGACACCTCAATCTTTGCTCCCCTCCCGTGGGGACCGGCCACCGAAACCCGCACCGCCGGCGGACGCCCCGGCCATGCCTACTGGCAGAACCGGGCCGACTACGACATCGCCGCGACTCTCGATACCGCCAGCCGCGCACTGACCGGCCGACTGACGCTGCGCTACACCAATCACTCGCCCGATACGCTCCACTACGTCTGGTTCCAGACCGAGCAGAATGCCTTCAGGGCCAATTCGCTCAACGGGCTGATCTTCCCGCAGGACTCCCGCTTCGGTGCCCGCGGCTTCGATGGCGGCGATCTGATCGATCGCTTCGACCAACTTGTCGGCCGCGGCAAGGCCGCCCAGCGGGTGGCGCTGTCGCCGCGTGACAACGGCACCATGACTCGGGTCGATCTGGCGCGGCCTCTGGCCCCCGGGGCGACTGCCACCTTCGACATCGGCTGGCACTTCAGCATTCCCGAACATGGCGCCGACCGAATGGGCTACGACGGTTCGCTGTTCGAGTTGGCCCAGTGGTACCCGCGCGTGGCGGTGTACGACGATATCGACGGCTGGAACACCGACCCCTACCTGGGGCAGGGCGAGTTCTACCTTGAGTACGGTGACTACACCCTCGCCATTACGGTTCCGGCCGGCTACGTGGTGGCCGCCACCGGCATGCTGAGCAATCCGACCGAGGTGCTCACCGCCACCCAACGGCGGCGGCTGGCGCTGGCGGCCAAGTCCGACACCACCATCCGGATCATCACAGCCGAGGAGTTGGCCAGCGGCGCCGCCCGTCCCCGGAGCAGCGGCAGCCAGACCTGGAAGTTCCACGCCGAGAATGTTCGCGATGCGGTCTGGGCGGCATCCCCCGAGTATCAGTGGGACGCGTCGAGCTGGCAGGGACATCTGGCGATGGCGTATTACCGCCCCAGTGCTGTGGCGACCTGGGCCGACGCTGCCGATCAGGCGCGGATGTCAATTCAGGAATACTCCGAGCGCTGGTTCCCCTACCCCTGGCCGCAGATTTCGGCGGTGGAGGGTCCGATCAGCGGCATGGAATATCCCATGATCGCGATGGAGACCCGGGGCCGCACGGTGCAGGATCTCTACAATGTGGTCACCCACGAGATCGGCCACATGTGGTACCCGATGATGGTGGGCTCCAACGAGCGGCGTCATATGTGGCAGGATGAGGGTTTCAACACCTTCATCAACACCTTCTCCGAGGCGCGTCGCTACCCCGATCAGGGCGATCAGATGGCCCGCGCCGCGCAGGAGCGGGGCATCATCGAGCAGGTCATGCGGGCCGGTGTCGATCAGCCGGTGGAGATCGCCCCCGACCGGATCGCGCCCAACTTCCTCGGGCTGTCGGCCTACTTCAAGCCCAGCGTCGGGCTGCAGTTGCTGCGGCAGGAGATTCTCGGGCCCGAGGTGTTCGACGACGCCTTCCGTCGCTACACCGCCGACTGGGCCTTCCGCCATCCCACGCCGGTGGACTTCTTCCGCGCGATGGAAGACGGTGCCGGTCGGCGGCTCGACTGGTTCTGGCGTGGCTGGTTCCTTGAGAATGCCCGATTCGATCAGGCCGTCGATACCGTGGTGGCCAAGCCCACCGCCGAGGGGGAGCAGGTGGTGGTGGTCTACGGCAACCGGCAGCATGGCGTGCTGCCGATCCGGGCGGTGTTCACCTTCGACGATGGCAGCACCGCGGAGTACCGCTATCCGGCCGAAGTGTGGAGCACCAACAGCTCCCACTATCCCCGCAGCTACACCTTCGCCGGCAAGCACCTTGTCAAGGTCGAACTCGACCCGACCTCGCTGCTTGTCGACATCGATCGGAGCAACAACGTCTGGCAGAAGCCGTGACTACTCGCCGTCCCGCACGAAGGCGCGGTAGCCGCCGTTCAGATCCAGGACATCGCTGAAGCCGAGCCGCTCGAGCAGTGAGGCACCGATGCCCGACCGTCCGCCCCCTTGGCAGTGGATCGCCAGGGGGGTGTCGCGCGGCAGGTCGGCGACGGCTTCGGCCAGCGTCCCCAGCGGCTGATGCTCGGCGCCGGGAATGTGGCCGGCTGCCCATTCGTGGGCCTCGCGCAGGTCGATCACCCGCCGCGCTGCGGCAATCATGGCACCGGCCTGGCCGATGTCGCCGTGGTGGGCCACCGCCAGGTCGTCGCGGCCGGACAGTTCAGCCGCATCAATCCAGCCGACCACCCGATCGAGACCGATTGCGGCCAGCGCCACGCGCGCCGCCGCGGCAATCGTCTCGGAGGGCGCCAGCAGCATCAGCGTCTGATCCTCCCCCACCAACCAGCCGGCCCAGGTGGTGAACGAACTGGTGAGCGGCAGGCTGAGCGATCCGCTCAGATGCCCGGCGGCGAAGTCGCGGCCGGGACGCACGTCGATCAGCAGCGCCGTGCCGATGCCGGCGATGTGGCGCCGGGTCAGCGCGATCTCGCCGGTCAGCGGCGGTCCGTCGCGATTGACCCGCTTCATCCGCGCGAAATAGCTGGGGGGCGTCGGCTGGCCGGCCAGGACGGTGCGCACAAAGTCATCCTCGTCGGCGGCGCCGAAGGCCCAGCTCGTCAGCCGCTCATAACCCAGCGTCGAGCTGGGCATCGCACCCAGCGCCTTGCCGCAGGCGCTGCCGGCGCCGTGGCCGGGCCAGATCTGCAGGTGGTCGGGCAGATCGGCAGTGGCCTGAAGCGAGTGGTAGAGCTGGCGGGCGGCGGTGTCCATCGTGCCCACCACCTGGGCCGCGCGTTCGAGCAGGTCGGGACGGCCCACGTCGCCGACAAAGATGAAGTCGCCGCTGACCATCGCGACCGGCACCTCGCTGCGAGCATGGTCGGTGACGATGAACACCAGATGCTCCGGGGTGTGACCGGGGGTGTGGCGCACCGCGAGACTGATGTTGCCGATCCGGATCCGATCGCCGTGGTGCAGCAGGGTGGCGCCATCGGCCGCGGCGTAGCGGTACTGCCAGTCGGGCCCGCCTTCGGCCGACAACAGCACAGTGGCACCGGTCGCCGCAGCGAGCTGGCGCACGCCCGAGACGAAGTCGGCGTGGATGTGGGTCTCGGTGACCTGGCTGATCCTGACGCCTTCGACGCGCGCCGCGGCAAGGATGGCGCCGCTGTCACGCGGCGGATCGATGACGATGGCCTCGCCGGTCTGCTGGCAACCAATCAGGTAGCTGGCCTGAGCCAGACGATCATCGTAAAAGCGGCGGACCAGCATGGTGTGAAACTCCGGAATCAGCAGGTTGTCGGCGTGAGAGAGAGGGCCGGCGCGGGTTACAGTTCCTTCCACAACATCAGAATCCCCACCGCAATCAGCAACAGGGCGAAGGCCCGACTCAGAATGCGAGCCGGCACCCGGGGCGCAAAGTAGGTCCCCACCATCATGCCGAGCAGCGCCGCCAGAGTGACAAGGCCGGTGAGCCGCAGATCGAGACTGGTGCGTCCCCACCAGCCGGCCGACGCGGCGAGGGTGTTGAGCGCGATCACCGCCAGCGAGGTGGCTGTCGCGATCGGCATCGCCAGACCGAGGACGCCGACCAGCGCCGGCACGATCAGAAAGCCACCACCCACCCCGACCAGACCGGTCAGACATCCCACCACCAGCGCGGTAATCAGCAGCCGGGTCACCGGCGCCGGCGGCGCCCCGGTCGCCTCGACGTCGGCAGTCGATGGCGTCCGATTGGCGCGGCGCCACATCACGGTGGCGGCGATCAGCAGCACGGCGGTGAACAGCAGCAGCCGCACCCGGTCGGGAATGTCGGCTCCCAGGCGGGCCGAAGCGAACGATGCCACCATGGTACCGGCCGCCAGGATGGCAACGGTTCGCCAGCGGAGCTGCCCCATCCGCCAGCGACGAAACGCGCCGAGTGCGGCGGCGGTTCCCACCACCGGCAGCGACATCGGGACCGCCACCGCGGCGCTCAGCCCCAGCAGGTGGACCAGGATCGGGACGGCCAGCACCGAGCCGCCGCCGCCGAGCATCCCGAGTGAGATCCCGACGCCGACAAAGCCAATGAGTGCGACAATCAGCACGGAGCCGCCATGGCGGAAGGATGGCGGGGCGACGCCGGGATCGCCAGATCGGGCCGCGGCGATGAGGTTGACCACTGACGCGAATCCGGCCACCCTTCCTTATGGAATCGCCTCATTCTTCGGCTCGGATCTCTCCGGTGACCACGCTGCGCGAGGAGCTGCAGCAGACCCGTCCCTTCGGTTCGCCGGCCCACGAGGCGATGCTGAGTGTCGCGCGCACCGCCAGTCTGATCGAGCGGACCACGGCCAAGCTGCTGGCGCCGCACGGGCTCTCGACAGCGCAGTACAATGTTCTCAGGATCCTGCGCGGGGCCGGGGCGGCGGGGCTGCCCACCCTGACGATTCGCGAACGGCTGATCGATCCGGCGGCGGCCATCACCCGGCTTGTCGACAAGCTGGAACGGGCCGGCTTCATCGCCCGCGAGCGCGACGCTGCCGATCGGCGCCAGGTGACCTGCGTGATCACGGCGGCGGGCCTGGCGGTGCTGGAACAACTCGATCCGGCGCTGCAGGATCTCTATGCGGCGATCGATCAGACGCCGCTGGTGGCCGATCTGTCGACTCTGACCGGCATTCTCGATCAGATGCGGGCCCTGCTGCGCGGCGTGACGCCGCCCCGCTAACGCCCCGCCAGGACGTGGTTGAGCACGGCACTCAGGCGCACACCGGCCCGCAGCAGACGGTCCTCAAGCACCAGATGCACCTGGTCGTAGTAGCGCTGATCGAGCCGGAGCGAGCGCGGCAGGAAGGGATAGACCACGTCGCGGGCCACGTCATGAGATTCCATCGCCCAATCCACCGGGGTGCCGGCGGCCAGCGCGACAAGATCGCCCCGCTGGGCGATCTGCCGACCGAGCTGGCTGACCCAGGCGTTTTCATCACGATCGCTGGCATCGAGCAATTGGCTGTCCCAGAGGCGGTGCAGGTTGGTGGGACGGCCCTGCCAGATGATCCTGACGTCGTTGCCGCCGCGGTCCCCCCGGTCGCCGGCATGGAGCGGCATGTGAATGTCGCCGACAAGATGGACCACCCATTTGAGGGCTTCGGCCCGCTCCGAGCGCGAGTTGCTGCGATTGGCAAGAATGGTGAGCTGGCGGGTGAGCGCCTCGACCACGCAGCCCCGGGGGCAGTCGGCTCTGGCGTCCCAGGTGGAGTCGATGACGGGGATATTGACGTAATGCCAGTTGCCGGTCTCCGGCCGCTGGCTGCGGATCTCGTCGCCCCAGCTCGCGATGCTGGCCAGGCTGCTCTTGCCGAGCAGGTCGCGCACTTCGTCACGGGCTTCGGGCGTCAATCGCTCGGCGGCGAGGCGAGCCACAAGTCGGTGGCCGGTGCGCCCCCAGCGGCGCGGCCACGGGGCCGCCACAGTCGGTCGGCGGGGCGGGACAGCACTGACGCGCGGCACCGGGGGAGTCAACAGGACCACAAGGGCCAGCGGGGTGAGCAGCATCGGCAGGGTTCCGGAATGGGGTTGGTATCTGGCCGGATTGTAGTCGGGTCGGCCCGGCTGTGGGGACCGGCGCGGATCGCCCGTCTCCGGAAAGCAATGATTCCCGCGTCGAGGTCATGGTAATGCGCTCTCTGCGTCCGCTGCTGGCTTTCTCACTGCTGGTGCTGCCGCTGCGGTTGGTGAGTCAGGCGGCGCCGAACGAGTCGTGGCGGATCAGCAACGACGGCGTGCTGCGCGCCGACTCGAGTATCGACGCGGTGTTCCAGCAGCGTCGCCTCGCCGAGGACACCATTGCCATCGGCGATTTCGCCTCGCACCTGTTGGCGCGACTCGGCGTGCCGCGTTTCGACGACTCGCTCAACTTCCGGGTGACATCGGATTCGAGTCGGGTGCGGATCTCCGGGCGCCTTATGGACTTCCCGGCCGTTGCACGCGACGAGCTGGGCCTGCTGTTCTCATTCATCGATCCGAGCACGCCGTTCACAGCCGAAATCAGCATGCCGCAGCACAGCGACGGGGTGATGCGGTTCCGGCTCGAACGGCTGCGGATGGCGGGGTTTCCCGTGCCCGAGATTCTGCTGCTGCCGGCCTTGGCGGAGTACCAGCGGCGCTACCCGGTGCTCAGCGCCGACGGCCGCGAGCTGCTGGTCGCGATGCCGGTCGACGGCAGGGCGCGGCTGATTGCGGGCGGGATTGTGGTAGCTGCTTCGCCGGTCGGTTCGCCCGACCCGCCCGGCTCGCCCTGACGCGCCCTCAGCGGGGCGAGAGGCGGCGAGCGTCGAACCAGAGCAGCACCATGTGGAGCGTGATGGTGACAGCCGAGATGGCGCACCACGGGCAGAACGAATGGATGACGAAGAATTCGTAGTACTTCAGCCGCAGCGTAAAGATGAAGGCCGGGATGATCAGCAGGGCGAGCAGCCAGGTGATCCGGCGATCATGGCTCCAGCGCTCGCTGGTGCCGACAAGGGCGGTGAGCAGAATCAGACTGTACCCGACTGTGCCGATCAGGGCGACATCCACGCCCAGGAACCAGGACCAGGCGGAGAACTGGACCACCTCACAGCCGTGGGAGGGGCCACAGGCGAGGGTGCCCGCCAGCCCCAGTTTCCAGAGGTGGAGGTAGAGGGCGACGATTCCGGAGATCAGAGCCGTCAGGGCGATAATGCGGCGGGCGGTGGGCTGGCTGTCGCTGGTCATCGCCGAATCCTAGCCCGAGGCGGAGCCGGGAGGGAGGGGTGAGTACCTTTGTCGCCGATGACTGCACCCGACCCCAGCACGATCGCGCGCCAGATTGCCAATCGGCGGACCTTCGCGATCATCTCCCATCCCGACGCCGGCAAGACGACCCTGACCGAGAAGCTGCTGCTCTACGGCGGCGCGATTCACCTCGCCGGTTCGGTCAAGGCGCGGCGCGCGGCCCGTCATGCCACCTCCGACTGGATGGCGCTGGAGCGGGAACGCGGCATTTCGGTGACCTCAAGCGTGATGCAGTTCGCCTGGCGCGGCTATCAGGTGAACCTGCTCGACACCCCCGGTCACGCCGACTTCTCCGAGGACACCTATCGCACCCTGGTGGCGGCCGACAGCGCGGTGATGCTGCTCGACAACCGCCGCGGCGTCGAGGCGCGGACCCGGCAGCTCTTCGAGGTCTGCAAGCTGCGCCGGATGCCGATCTTCTCGTTCGTGAACAAGTGCGACAGACCCGGCGGTAATCCGCTTCAACTGATCAGCGACGTCGAGGCCGATCTCGGCCTGCAGGTTCACCCGGTGACCTGGCCGGTGCTGACCGGGGCCGGATTCGTGGGGGTGGCCGACCGCCGCCGCCGCGAGGTGCTGCTGTTCGATCGCAGTGCCGATCACGGTGCGACGCTGGTGGAGACCCGTCGTCTGGCGCTGGATGACGCTACCCTTGCCGACGTGATCGGCAGCGATGCGGCGGCCACGGTGGCCGAAGAACTCGATCTGCTCGAAATGGCCGGAGCGCCGTGGGATGAGAGTGCGATCGCGGCCGGCACACTGTCGCCAATGTACTTCGGCAGCGCGCTGACCAACTTCGGGGTGGCGCCCTTCCTTGAAGACTTCCTCGATCACGCCCCGGCGCCGCTGCCGCGCGAGGCGGTCGATCGGACCGTCTCGCCCACCGATCCCGAGTTCACCGGATTCGTGTTCAAGATTCAGGCGAATATGGATCCGCGCCACCGCGATCGGATCGCCTTTGTGCGGATCTGTTCGGGCCACTTTGCCGCCGGCATGACGGCGGCGCTGAGTCGCACCGGCAAGTCGATTCGGCTGGCGCAACCGCAGCAGTTCCTCGCCCAGGAACGGACCGAGGTCGAGGAGGCGTGGCCGGGTGACGTGATCGGTATCCTCGACCGCGGCCATCTGCGGGTGTCGGATTCGCTGTCGAGCAAGGGGACCACCGAGTTCGTCGGGATTCCGCGCTTCGCGCCGTCGCTGTTCGCCCGGGTGCTGCTCCAGGACCCGCTCCGCCGCAAGCATCTCGATACCGGGCTGCGGCAACTGGCCGAAGAGGGGGCGGTGCAGATCTTCTACCAGCAGTCGATCGCCGGACCGGTGGCGATTGCCGGTGCGGTGGGGCAATTGCAGTTCGATGTGCTGCTGCACCGGCTGGAGAGCGAGTACGGTGTCCGCGCGACGCTGGAGCCGCTGCCGTTCCGAGTCGCCCGATGGATTCGCGGCGATGACGATCAGATCGAACGACTTGTCGAAGGGCGCTCCCGGGTTCGGCTCTACGACGCCAAGGGAACCTCGATTCTGCTGGCCGAAGACGAGTGGGCGCTGCGCCACGCGATCGAGGCCGCCCCCGAGCTGGAGTTCCTCGAAGCCGCGCCGTAGCGGCGACTCACCGGCTCAGGCGCTGCAACTGACCACAATCGGCACAGTCCCCGGCTGGGTGAGTCGTTCCATGCCGGGATGCTCGTCGAACGGCCTGTCCAGCACGGCCCTGATGCTGTCGACAGCTTCGGCCCGCCCCGCTTCGGCGCTGCCGATGACCTCCTCGGCAATCCAGTTGCGCAGGATGTAGCGCGGGTTGACCCGATCCATCGCGGCCCGCCGAGCCGCCGGCGGCGTTGCCTCGTCGGCCAGTCGCCGGGAGTAGCGCTCGAACCACTGCCGGAATGCGGCAGGTGCGCCGGCGCCGTCGGCCCGATCGGTCGACCAGATGGACAACGCCCGAAAGGTGTTGCTGTAGTCGGCACCCTGTTGGTGCATCACTGTCAACAGGTCAGTTATCAGCTCGGCGTCGTCGTTGCGGGCCGTGGTGAGTCCCAGCTTGGCGCGATAGCGATGCAGCACCGCCTGCTGGTACTGCGCCGGATACTCCGCGAGCGCGGCACGGGCCGGTTCATCGCCAACCAGCGGATAGAGCGCCTCGCCCAACCTGGCGCAGTTCCAGAGCCCGACAGCAGGCTGCTGGTCAAAGGCGTAGCGCCCGGCGGTGTCGGAGTGATTGCAGACATGGGCCGGGTCGTAGCGTTCGAGCCAGCCGAAGGGGCCGTAGTCGAGCGTCAGGCCCAGGATCGAAAAATTGTCGCTGTTCATCACCCCGTGAGCGAATCCCACGGCGGTCCAGGCCGCCATCAATTCGGCGGTGCGGCTCACGACCTCGTGATACCAGGCGCCGTAGCGCTGGTCGGCCGGCAGTACCAGCAACTCGGGGAAGCAGCGCTCGATGGTCCAGTCGACGAGCTGCCGCCGCTCGGCGTCGCGTCGTCGCGCCGCGAGATACTCGAAGCTGCCGAAGCGCAGATGACTGGGTGCCACCCGGGTCAGCACCGCCGCCGTCTCGGTGCGCTCCCGAAACACCGGCAGGCTGCTGCCCACGATCGCCAGCGCCTCGGTGGTCGGAATCCCCAGACCCGCCATGGCGGCACTGGCGAGATACTCGCGAATGGTGGAGCGCAGCACCGCCCGTCCGTCGCCGCCCCGCGACCAGCGGGTCGGCCCCGATCCCTTGAGCATCAGCTCGCGGCGGCGGTGGTGGCTGCCGATCAGCTCACCCAGAATCAGCGCGCGACCGTCGCCCAGCGTCGCGACCCAACTGCCGAACTGATGGCCGGCGTAGGCCGCGGCAGTGGGTCGGCTCCCCGGCGCCAGCCGATTGCCGGCCAGCCAGTCGCGGTACGACTGCGGCTCATCGGTCAGTCCCAGGCTGTCGGCCACCGCCGGATTCCACGCCAGCAGCGCCGGATCGGGCAGCGGGGTGGGATCGGTCGGCTGGTGGAACGTCGTGCCTAACGCGACGAGGCCGGATTCAAGCCGGGGAAGCATGCCGAAGTATGGCGACGTTTCAGTTGCGAAACGTTGCGAGTTGAAACTTCGGCCCGTCGGGGTACGTTTGATCGTGAAGATTCAATGGCTCAGTCCGGGGAGGGTACGATGCTCGACAAAGTCTATTTGGCCAAGATCGGTCTGGGGATGGCTGGTGTATTCGGTGTCGGCATGATCGTAACCTCGGCGATCGGGGCCGGTCGTGCCAAGGTGGACGAGACGCTGCACACCGACGCCAGCATTTCGGTGCCGCTGCTCGGGCTGCCGTTCCGGACCGCCAAGGGTGACATCGGCGCGATGCAGAAGCTGACCATCGTGCGCAGCGCGCCCGATCGGGTGGAAGCCTTTCGGCTTGACGTCGATCTCAGCGACGGCGAGGAGGCCAGTCAGTTCAACAACTGTGAAGTGACTGTTCTCGATCCGGAGCATTTCGACAAGGACACCCGGTTCGTCTGCCTCACCGCCGCCGACAGCGGCTTCGAGGATCTGGTGCAGTTCGGCACTATCACCTTTTCGCCCTCGGGGGCGGTGCACCGGCTGATGATTCCCGAGGCGATCCGGGATCAGATTCAGCAGAGCGGCAGCGCGGCGGCGCCGGCCGTTCCCGACGCGCCGAGCGTCGAGGGAGATCCGATGGCTGCGGCGATGGATCATGACAGCGGCAGGCTGACCATCAAGGTCAATGGCCGCGACGTGATCGACATGCAGGGTGATTCGGCCGGCGGCTCGCTCCGGATCGTCAATCCCGAGACCGGCGAGGCGGTGGTGGAGATGTCGGGCGGTCACTGACGCCGCTCCCGGGCGGCCGGGCCCGGGTATGTTCCGGGCATGACAATTCTGTCTGTCAGCAATGTCGCGGTGCGGTTCGGCCACACCACCCTGTTCGACAGGATCACCTTCACTGTCGAACGGGGTGATCGCTGGGGCATTGTCGGCCGCAACGGCAGCGGCAAGACCACATTGATGGAACTGATTCAGGGTCGTCGTGAGCCCGATGAGGGAGCGATCGCCCGGGCCGGTGGTCTCCGCATTGCTGTCATGGATCAGTACCGCGACATGGGCGACGCGACCACAGTCTGGCAGGCGGCGGCCCGCGGCTTTGCCGAGCTTTTCGCATTGGAGCAATCACTCCAGCGGCAGCTTGAGGAAATGGGCAATGCCGGCGAGGCTGTCACCGAGTCGATGCTCAACCGCTATGCCGAAGATCAGGAACGGTTCGAGCGGGCCGGTGGCTATCAGGCGACCGCCCGGGTCGATGCCGTGTTGGCCGGCCTGGGATTCGATCCCGAGGCGGCGCGCGAGCGCGAGGTGAGCGGCCTGTCGGGCGGCGAGCGGGGCCGGCTGTCGCTGGCGAGCCAATTGGCGGCACCTGCCGACCTGTTGATTCTCGACGAGCCGACCAACCACCTCGACCTGGCCACGGCGCGATGGCTTGAGGACTATCTCCGCACCATCGACGAAGCGGTGCTGCTGATCTCGCACGACCGCGCCTTTCTGGCGGCGGTGGCCGACCACGTTCTGCATCTTGAAGGACACAGCGCCACTCCCTACAGCGGCGGCTGGGACGCCTTCGTCACCCAGCGAGCCGAGCGGCGCCTGGCGCTGGAGCGGGCGGTGCGCAAGCAGGACGCCCGGATTGCCGCCGAAGAGGATTTCATTCGCCGCAACATCGCCGGCCAGAAGTCATCGCAGGCCAAGGGACGGCGGCGGCGGCTGATGCGGGTCGAGCGCCTGTCGCCGCCCCCCGGCAGCGAGGGGGTGATGGCGGTGGCCTTTGCCGCGGCATCGCGCGGTGGCGATCAGGTGATGGTGGCCGACCGGGTCCGGGTGGCGATCGGCGAGCGCGAGCTGATTGCGCCGTGGAGCGGGACACTGCGCCGGGGAGACATCGTCGGACTGATCGGCGGCAACGGGGCGGGCAAGTCGACGTTTCTTGCCACGATTCTCGGGCTGCGACCACCCGACGGCGGGACTGTGCGATTGATGCCCGCCGTTGAGGTGGCCTACTACCGTCAGGATCTCGGCGACGTGGATCCCGACGAGACGCTTTACGACCTGGTGGCGCATCGCCGCGGCATGTGGACCCGGGGCCAGATTCAGGGGCACCTGGGCCGCTTCGATTTCACGGGCGACGAGGTCTTGCGGCGTGCCGGGACGCTCTCGGGCGGTGAACGCGCCCGGGTCGCGCTGGCGTTGATGATGCTTGAGCAGGCCAACCTGCTGGTGTTTGACGAACCGACAAATCATCTCGACGTCGAATCAATCGAGGCGCTCGAGGATGCGCTGGCCGACTACGACGGTACTGTGCTGCTGGTCTCGCACGATCGCGCCCTGCTCGATACCCTGACCACCCGGATCTGGTCGATCGAGGCGGGAACACTTCACGACTATCCCGGCGGCTTCGCCGAATGGGAGCAGGATCATGCCCGCCGGGCGGCGGAGCGGGTCACGCCGCCTGAACCGCGTCCGGCTGCGACGGGCGTGGCCAGCGATCGCGACGTGCAGCGGGCAGCGGCGGCTGAGCGCCGCCGGATCGAACGCCGACTGGTCGAGGCCGAGGAGCGGGTGGCGGCGCTGGAGCAAGAGCTGGCGCGGCTCGACGTCGAGCTGGCCGAGCCGAGCCTGTATGTCGGACCGGAGGCTGCACTCCGTTCGGAGGCATTGGTGGCGCGACAGACGGCGCTCCGTCAGGAGCTGGCGGCGGCGATGGCGGCCTGGGAGGAATCGGCGGCTGCGCACAGCGACGCGGCGGGGTAGTCCTACTCCGAATCGCCGCGCTTGAGGCGATGGATCATGCGCCGGTCCCGTTTGGTGGGTCGGCCGCTGTCGAACCGGAGCAGCGGGGCATCGCGGAGCTGCTGCTGATGATGTTCGCGCGCCGCGCGGCTGGCCGGCGTTTCCTGGTACAGCGTCGCCGCCTGGTTGGCCGACCCGCGCCGCTCGGCCAGGCCGGTCACCACCAGTGTCCAGGTGAAGGGGGCGATCCGGATCTCGACTGTATCGCCCGGCGTGACGGCTCGCGCCGGCTTGGCGGGGCTGCCGTTCAGGGTCACCTTGCCGCCGTGGACCGCGGCCGTCGCCGCCGAGCGGGTCTTGAAGAACCGTGCGGCCCAGAGCCACTTGTCGATCCTGACGCCGTCGCTCATATCCGGCGCTCCAGTGGAGCCAGGCCGAGGGCCTCATTGAGCCAGCGCACCAGCGGGCGCACCGCGCGCAGATCGCGGCTCAGCTCGGCCAGCAGGTCGGGCGATGTGATCTCGGCGTCGGTCATCATGCGATGGACAGTAAACGACTTGTAGCGCAGCCAGCGGGCGGCGGGATGATCGGGATCGCTGCCGCGGGGGTGGCGCACCAGCATTGACTCTTCGCTGAGCTGGCTCATCCGGCGCCGCATGCCCGGTGCCCGCAGGATGGCGGCGAACTGCTCGTGGTGGTCGAGCAGTCGGGCGCGGATCAGGTCGAGCGAGGCCTTGGGCGGCATCCAGATGCCGGCCGCCACCATCGACCCGCGCGGCTCCACATGGACATAAAAGCCGGCCCCGCCGTGACTGTTCTGGCCCACGCCGCGGGCCGAATCGCGGTGGCGGAACCAGGCGGCGGCGTGGGTCTTGTAGGGCGATTTGTCGTGGCTGAAGCGGACATCGCGGTGAATCCTGAACACCGAGCGCCGCGGTTCACCGATCAGTTCGGGGATCTCCCGCGCCAGCAGCACATCGACATCTTCCACCAGAGCGCGGAGCGGATCGCGGACCAGATGCTGGTATTCGTCCCGGTGGTGCTCGAACCATTCGCGCCGGTTGTTGGCCTTGAGGCCGCGCAGGAATGTGAGAGCCGCGCGGGGGATGAGCGGGCCTGTCGCGGCAGCGGGTGAACCAGTGGGCATGGCGGCTCCGGGCGGTGAAGGGGGGACCTCCCCCATATTAGTAGTGTCGTGACCACGACTTCTTCAGACTCCGCCAGCGGCAGCTCCCGGACGGGAGAACTGCCGATCGTGACTGCGGCCCTGCCCACCGATCCCTCGGACCGGTTCGCATTGCCGGGGCCACGGTTGGTGCTGTTCATCGTGATGCTGGTGCGGGTCGGCCTGATCGCTGCGCTGACAGTCACGGTTCTGGCCGACACCGAGCGGGTGCCGATCTCTCCTCGGGTGGAGTGGCTGCTGATCGCGGTAGCTGTGGTGGCGCTGGCGGCCCTGGCCTGGGAGTTGAGCCGGGGCCGCCTGCCGGCGCCGAATCGACTGTTGATCCAGTTCGTGATCGACGTTGCGCTGGTCAGCGGTCTTGTGGCCTACACCCAGGGCACTGCCACGCCGCTGGCGGCGCTCTACATCACCACGGTGGCCGGCTACGCCATGGTGCTGCCGGTGGGGCGGGGCCTGCTGGCGGCGGGGCTCACTGCGCTGGGCTATGTGGCTGTCACGCTCCAGTTCGCGCAGGAGAGTCCCGGACCCGAGTTCTGGACCCAGGTGGGGGTGATCGCCTTTGTCGGTGCGATGATCGCCATTCTGGGGCATCGGCTGACCAGCGCGGCGCAGCGGCAGCTCGAGCTGGCCACCACGCTGGCCCAGGTGCGGCTCGAGGCCGATGAGATTCTTGCCACCATTCAGTCGGGCGTGATCACCGTCGATGGCGAGGGCCGACTGGCCTACATCAATCCGCGCGCCCGTCGGATTCTGGGGGGCGACGGCTTCACCGCCGGCGAGCCGGTGCTGGAGACCTTGCGGGCTCGCTCGCGCGACCTGCACGGGGCCATCACCCGCGGCATCGGTGAGGGCACCCGGGTCAGCCGGGCCGAGGCCTCGGTCCGCCGGGCCGACGGCTCGCTCTTTCCGGTCGGGCTCAGCACCACCACCTTCATGCGACCCGGGAGCGCGGCGCCGTCGGTCACCGCCATTTTCACCGACATCAGTGGGCTCAAGCGGTTGCAGGAATTTCGGCTTCGGGCCGAGCGGCTCGAGGCTGTGGCCGCGCTGTCGGCCTCGCTGGCGCATGAGATCCGCAATCCGCTGATGGCCATTCGCAGTGCTGTGGAGCAGCTCGCCGGTCGGGTGGGAGACGATGAGGACGAGCAGATTCTTGCCGCGCTGGTGATGCGGGAGAGTGAGCGTCTCAACCGGCTGCTCAATGAGTTTCTGGATTTCAGCAGGGTGCGGGCGACGGTGTTTGAGCCGCTCGATCTGCACGAGGTGGTGGCCGACGCGCTGGGCATGGCGGCGGCGCATCCGGCCCTCGAAGGGGTCACTGTGCGGCTGGAGGGCGAGGCCACTCCGATGGAGGGGGACCGGGACCTGTTGCATCGGGTGGCTAGCAACCTGGTATTGAATGCGGCCCAGGCCCTGGCCGGTCGGGGCACCATTCGCGTGGCGGTGGGTCCGGCACCGAGCGGCGAGGGGGCCAGCGGTCCGATGGTGCCGCGGGTCAAGCTGGTGGTGAGCGACGACGGCCCGGGGATTCCCGAAGCGGTGCGGGAGCGCTTGTTTGAGCCCTTCGTGGTGGGGCGCCCGGGGGGCACCGGCCTGGGCCTGGCGATTGTCCAGCGGGCGGTGGCATCGCATCGCGGCGTGGTACTGCTCGACACGGCCCCGAACACCGGGACGTGCTTCACTGTCTATCTGCCGGTGGCGGGGGAGAGGGAGTAGCGCCGCTGTGCCGGCGAGACCGGTAGTCCGATGTGTCAGTGATCGACTCTTGCGAAAGGTGTGGGGATGAATACTGTGGCCCCGTCGGTGCTCATCATCGATGACGAAACTGGCATTCTTGATACCCTGCGGATTCTGCTCAAGAAGGAAGGCTTCGAGGTCTCGGTGGCCCAGGGCGGCAAGGCCGGCCTGGAGGCGATTCGCAGTCTCTCGCCGGACATTGTGCTGACCGACGTCCGGATGCCGCAGGTGACCGGTCTCGACATCCTGCAGGCGGTAAAGGATTTCGATCCGATGACGCCGGTGCTGCTGATGACGGCGCAGGCCTCGTTGCAGAGCGCCATCCAGGCTGTCAATGCCGGCGCGTTCTACTACCTCCAGAAGCCGTTCGCCAACGACGAGCTGTTGGCGATTCTGCGCCGCGCCTGCGAGTTCCGCCAGATCCGGGTGGAGAACAAGCAACTGCGGCAGGAGATTCGCCGGGCGGGCGGGGGCGTGCCCGATGGTGTGCGCCGGCCGGTGGGTAAATCGCGTCGCTTTCTCGAGATCCTCAAGCTGGCCGAACAGATCGCACCGAGCGATTCGACAGTGTTGATCGGTGGCGAGAGCGGCACCGGCAAGGAAGTGCTGGCCCGCTACCTGCACGAGGCATCGGGCCGAGCTGCCGATCCCTTCCTGTCGATCAACTGCGGTGCCCTGCCCGAGACGCTGCTGGAGAGCGAGCTGTTCGGTCACGTCAAGGGATCGTTCACCGGTGCGGTGCGCGACAAGCAGGGACTCTTTGCCGCGGCCCGGGGGGGCACCTTCTTCA
>CBFGTB010000045.1:0-16838 GCA_965651715.1 uncultured Gemmatimonadales bacterium | reverse complement strand
GCGTCGCACCGTTGTCCAGCGTCACCAGCCGGGGGCGGATGCCGAGACCCGGGTCATGCAGGTGCTCAAGGACAGCACCGGTGGCGATGGCCTCCGGGTGGAACCGCTTGATGAGTGAGGTGCCGCCGCTGCTGGATCGGGTCCGGCGGGACATCGACCAGCGCCTGGCGGCGATCGCCACCAGACTCGCCCAGGAGATCGAGGGCGATGTCGGTCGGGCGCTGGCCTATGCGCTGCAGTCGCCCGGCAAGCGGGTCAGACCGGCGCTGCTGGTCGCGGCCTACCAGGCCGTCGGCGGCCGCGATGACGGGATCGGCGGCATTGCGGCTGCGGTGGAGATCGTGCACACCTATTCGCTGGTCCACGACGACCTGCCCTGCATGGACGACGATCCGCTGCGCCGGGGGCGGCCGACCACCCATGTCGCATTCGATGGAGCGACGGCCACGCGAGTGGGCTATCTGCTGGTGCCGGTGGCGGGTGAGGAGCTGGCCCGCGCGGCAGCCGCGATGCGGCTCGATGCCGAGACGACCCGCCAGATGGCGATCGAACTGTTCGACGCCGGCGGGCTGCGCGGCATGATCGGCGGCCAGTGGCGCGACCTCGAGGCCGAAGGCCAACAACTCGACCTGGCCGGCCTGCAGACGGTGCACGGCGGCAAGACCGGCGCGCTGATCGCCGCCTCGGTGGCCATCGGCGGCCTGGCGGCGGGCGGCACGGCGCCGCAGTTGGCCGCGCTGCGCCGGTTCGGCCGCGAGATCGGGCTGGCGTTTCAGGTGGCCGACGATGTGCTCGACGCCACCCGGACCTCGGAGCAGCTCGGCAAGACCGCCGGCAAGGACGCCGAGGTGCGCAAGAGCACCTACGTCGGCCTGCTCGGTGTGTCGGCCGCCGGGCGGGCGGCCCGCGAACATGGCGACCGCGCCCTGGCCGCGCTGGCCGCCGCCGATCTCCGCGCCGGATCGCTCGGACCGCTGGCGCGGTATATTGTGGATCGGACCTCGTGACCTTTCTCTCGTCGTCGGAGCGTTGATGTCGCTGCTCGCCACGATTCATGGCCCCCAGGATCTCAAGAAGCTGTCCCGTGATCAACTCCCGGCATTGGCCCAGGAGATCCGTGACGAATTGATCGAACGCTGTTCGGTCACCGGCGGGCATATCGGTGCCTCACTCGGCGTGGTCGAGCTGTCGATCGCCCTGCTGTACGAGTTCGATTCGCCCAGCGATAAGATCCTCTGGGATGTCGGCCATCAGGCCTACGCCTGGAAGCTGCTGACCGGGCGGCGCGATCGCTTCGCGACGCTGCGGACCGAAGGCGGTATTTCCGGCTTTCTCAAGCGCGACGAGTCCGAGCACGACCACTTTGGCGCCGGACATGCGGGAACGGCGATGTCGGCAGCCTTCGGCATGGCCGTGGCCCGGGATCTCCAGGGCGAGTCCCACAAGGTCGTGGCGGTGGTGGGTGACGGCGCCCTGACCTGTGGCCTCTCCTATGAGGGGATGAATAACGCCGGCGCGTCCGACCGCGACATCATCCTGATTGTCAACGACAATGGCATGAGCATCTCGCCCAATGTCGGTGCCATCTCCAAACTGCTCGGCTCGATCGTCGCCGATCCGCGGACCGATCGGCTGCGTGAACGCCTCAAGAAGGTGACCCTGCGGCTGGGCGATGTCTTCGGCGACGGCGTGGTCCACCTGGCGCGCAATGTCGAGGAATCGGTCAAGAATCTCTTCAGTAACGGCATGCTGTTCGAAGAACTGGGTTTCCGGTACTTCGGTCCCATCGACGGCCATGATCTTGACAAGCTCGGCCAGACGCTGAGTCATGTGCGCGGTCTCAAGGGGCCGCGGGTGGTGCATGTCCTGACCGAGAAGGGGAAGGGTTTCTCGTTTGCCGAAGCCAACCGCGAGAAGTGGCACGGTCTGGCGGCCTACGACAAGGAAACCGGTGAGGCCCGCAAGAAGGCGAGTGGTCCACCGGCCTGGACGCAGGTCTTCGGCGATTCGATCACCGCGCTGGGTGAGGAGCACGACAACCTGATCGCGGTGACCGCGGCGATGCCGTCAGGTTCGGGGACTGCGATCTTCCAGAAGCGGTTCCCCGAGCGATTCTTCGATGTCGGTATCGCCGAAGGGCACGCTGTCACCTTTGCCGCCGGAGCGGCCACCCAGGGACTGCGGCCGGTCGTGGCGATTTATTCCACCTTCCTGCAGCGCGGCTACGATAACATCATCCACGATGTGGCAGTGCAGAACCTGCCGGTGATTTTTGCGATGGACCGCGCCGGCCTGGTGGGTGAGGACGGCCAGACCCACATGGGCCTGTACGACATCCCCTACATGCTGGCGGTGCCGGGGATGACGGTGACAGCGCCCAAGGACGGCGACGAGCTGGTGGGCCTGCTGCGGACCGCCCTGGATCACCAGGGACCGTTTGCCACCCGGTATCCGCGCGACAAGGCGCCCCACGATCCCGATCCGGTGGGGGCGGTGGCGGCGGTGCCCTACGGCACATGGGAGCGGCTCCATCCCGGGCGCGACGTCGCGATTCTGGGTGTCGGCACCATGGCACTGCCGGCGGCCGAAGCGGCCCGACAGCTCAGCGCCGAGGGGCTGGATGTCGCAGCAGTGAATGCCCGATTCCTCAAGCCGCTCGACGAGGCGATGCTGGATGAGCTGCTGGCCACCTGCCGCCTGATTGTGACTGTGGAAGAAGGGGCGGTGATCAATGGCTTCGGCGCGATGGTGGCGGCGCGACTCGACCGCAGCCATCCGGCGGTGCGGGTGATCACCATGGGCGTGCCGGATCAACTGATCATGCAGGCGCCGCGACCGCGTCAACTGGCGGCGTTCGGTCTCACGGCCGAGGGCATTGCCGCCCAGGTCCGTGCGGCGCTGGCCGAACAGGCCGTGCGCTGAGCCCCGATGCGGATCGGCATCGTCGCCAATCCGCGTTACCGTGATCTCGGTGCGATTCTCGCCGAGGTCACCGCCAGTGCGACGGCGCGCGGCTGGAGCTTGGCGGGTGACGCCGACGTGGCCGCGCTGATCGACAGTCCGATCGCTCCGCTCGACCCGCTCGATCTCGATCTGCTGTTGACCCTGGGCGGTGATGGGACGCTGCTGCGGGGAGCCCATCGCCTGGCAGGCGCGACAGTCCCGATACTCGGACTCAACTTTGGCCGGGTCGGCTTTCTCACCGCCATGCCCCGCGACCGCGCCATCGAGGCGCTGGATCTCTGGCAACAGGGCCGCTTCACCCTCTCGTCGCGCGCCATGCTCGAAGCCACACTGGGATCGGGCCCGCCGATCCGGGCGCTCAACGATGTGGTGCTGCACAAGGCCGGCGTGGCGCGTGTCACGCGGGTCCAGCTCGATGTTGACGACGAGGCGATTGGACCGATCTCGGCCGACGGTGTGGTGATCGCATCGCCGACCGGATCGACAGCCTATTCGCTCAGCGCGGGCGGACCGGTAGTCGTTCCCACCTTCGATGCGATTGTTGTGACACCGATCTGTCCCCACTCGCTCTCGGTGCGTCCGGTGGTGGTGCATCCCGGCGCGACAGTCACGGTGCGGCCGCTCGATGCCTGGCCGCACGAGTTGATGATTTCCTGTGACGGACAGACCGCGCGTACCGTGGGGAAGGATGAGGTGCTGTCGGTGACCATCGCACCGACCCGGGTGTCGCTGGTGCGGTTCAGCGGCATGGGCTTTCTGCCCCGTCTGCGCGACAAGCTGCATTGGGGCGATTTGTCAGGGCGCGATTGAATGTTGCGTTCACTGCGGGTGCGCGACCTGGCGACGGTGAAGGACGTCACGCTGGAGTTGGGCGCGGGCCTCAATGTCCTGACCGGCGAAACCGGGGCGGGCAAGTCGATGCTTGTCGACGCCCTGGCCCTGGCGCTGGGTGACCGGGCCGATCGGGCCGCGGTGCGGACCGGCGCGAGTCGGGCAATCGTGGACGCCGTGTGGGAGGTCTCACCCGCGCTGATTGCCGACCACCTCGATGCGGCGGGACTGGATCCGGCGGAGTCGCTGGTGATTCGTCGCGAAGTCAGCGCCGAAGGGCGCTCCCGCGCCTGGGTCAACGGTTCACCCACCACGATCGGCGTGTTGGCCGAATTGGCGACTCTGTTGGCCGACATGCATGGCCAGCACCAGTCGCTTCAGTTGACCCAGGCGCTGACCCAGCGCGACCTGCTGGACGCCTACGCCGGCGCGGCGGGCGAACGCGCCGCTGTGGCGCGGGCTCACGCCGAGCTGACCAGCCAGCAACAGGCCGTGACCGATCTTGAATTCCGGCGCGACGAGGCCCTGCGCCGCTCCGACTGGCTCCGCCATGTGGTCGAGGAAATTACGGCGGCCCGGATCCGTCCGGGCGAAGATGAGGAGTTGTCCCGCGACGCGGCTCGCCTGGCCCAGGCGGGCAGTCTGGGAGAACTCGCCTCGGAGGCACTGGAGTGCCTCGACGACGATCGGCGCGGCATGCGCCCTCAGTTGGCGCGACTGGATCGGATCCTGGGACAGCTTGCGCGGCGCGACCCCGAGCTGGCCGACTGGCAGAGTCTGGCGGAGGCGGCCTGGGCCGGACTCGACGAGCTGGCGCGGCGACTCGAGACCTATCGCGATACGGTCGCCGATGACCCCGAGCGACTCGCGGCTGTGGAGCGACGGCGCGAGCAGTTGGCCGGCCTGATGGCCAAACACGGTGGCTCGCTCGCTGCGGTACTGGAGAGCGGCGAGCGGGCGCGAGAGGAACTCGATCTGATCGACAGATCGGTGCTCGATCTCGACGTGCTGCATCGCCGCCTCGACGCGGCTCAGCGCGGTCTTGATGCCGCGGCGGCGACACTGACAGCGACCCGACGCGATGCCGCCGAACGCCTGGCGGGTGAGGTGACGCGGATTCTGCCCGGACTCGGCATGCCCGAGGCGCGGGTGGACATCGTTCTCACCCCGCTGGAGAATGTCACGGCCGGTGGTGCCGAATCTGTCACCATCATGGCCCGGCTGAATCCGGGCCTGGCCGCGCGGCCGATCGCCAGCTCGGCCTCGGGCGGTGAACTTTCACGTCTGATGTTGGCCCTCAAGGTGGCGCTGCTGCGCCACGACGCCACCCCGACGCTGGTGTTCGACGAAATCGATCAGGGCATCGGTGGCGAAACGGGAGTCCACGTCGCCACCGCGCTGGCGCAGGTGGCCAGTCGCCATCAGGTGCTGGTCATCACGCATCTGCCGCAGATCGCTGCGCGGGCCGATCGTCATCTGGTGGTGGAGAAGGGCACCCGCGCCGGAGTCGCCACCAGCGACGTGAGCGAGGTCCACGGCGATGATCGGGTGATCGAGATCGCGCGGATGCTCGGCAGCAGCGACGATTCTCACGCCCGGCGCCTGGCGCTGTCACTGCTGGGGCAGGGGGTCAGCGGCTGAACAGCCGCTTGTACACTCGAAACCAGATTGTGGTCGTGAGGCGATCGGCGACGGCACCGCCGCTGGCGGTGACGACACGCTGCAAGCCCAGGCCGGCTTCGACCGGCATCTTCACCACGCCCTCCTTGTTCACGCCGTCGTGGGCATAGCTCAGTCCCAGCCCGGCCAACACGGCGGTGGAGCCGCTTCCCACGCCCATGGCGCCGACATCACCGCCCGAAATCGCGGTGCTGCCGAGGCTGGTCTCCCAGCGGTCATCGCCGGTGCGCTCGACCGCGATCCGTCCGGCCAGCGCCAGATGATCGGCAATGCGCAGATAGGGCTGGGCATCGAGGCGCAGGGTATGTCCCGGCGTGCGCCGCAGCAGGGTGGTGCGGCTGGCCGGGAGCAGGTATTCGTCAGTCAGGCCGCCCCGGCTGGTCTGTTCGGCGGCGAAGCGGCGGGTGAACGAAGCCGAGCCGCGCACACCCACACCGCCCCAGCGGGCGTCGATAACGCCGCCCACATCGATGGCGTAACCATGATTGCCGGTCCCCTGGTCGCGGAGATACTCGGGGCGGGGGGCGGTGCCGGTGGGCAGGCGAACACCGGCCTGGCCCCAGAGGCTGAGCTGTGAACGATCGCGGGCGGTGCCGTGAGTGAACAGCGCCGCTGTTGCTCCGACCCGCACGTCCCCGAGACCGACAAGCGGGGGATCGGTGGTCGGCAACAGCCCGAAGCCGCTGGGCGACGCCAGCAGACCATTGAGGTCGGCGTCGGCCACCGGGGCCGAGGGCAGCGCGATGGCGGCGGTGAATCCCGTCACGCCGAACTGCTCGCCGAATTGATCGCGGAAGTCATTTGTCCGCTGGCGGAGCGCCTCGCCGTCGGCTGATGTCGCCAGGGGAAGCACCGGCGTGGCAGTGGCCGGATCGATCAGGAAGGCGGCGAGCTGATCGCGGAAGGCGGGTCCGCTGGCCACCAGATCCTGCGCCGCGGCCTTGAGTGCCGGATCGTCGTCGAACGCCCCGCTGGTCAATCGCAGATCGAGTTCATTCAGGGCGGCAGTGAATTGCTGGAAATAGCTGTCCGAACTGCTGCCGCCGAACAGCGCCGGGTTGAGGCCGAGAGTGGCGGCATCGCTGTGGGGAGTGAGTCGGGCTTGAGTCCGACTCGACACAATCGGCAGGTCGATGCCGATCGTCACCCGCGGCGTGACGCCCACCGCCAGGCCGATCACACCGCGCCCGCGCTGGAACTCGACTTCGGCATCGAGCGCGCCGAGCGATGCCGACTCGGCCGGTCGTGCGATCAGACCGCTGAGCCGCCGTGCCATGTCGCTGACCAGCGGTGAGTGACCGGCATCGAGCACGTCGGCGCGGATCGGGGCGGCCAGGTCGCGGCGCTGACCGTCGGCGAATTCATGGGTGGCGGGATCGAAAGCGCCCCGCAGCTCGATCCGCAGGGTTCCCACCGGCGCCGTCATGAACGGCAGTTGCGCGCCGAGCGGAGCCGCGGCCCCGAGCGCGAGGCAGAGGGCTCCGAACAGGGCATGGCCGGCCCGAGGGAGATCCGTCACTGGCACTCGCTGGCATTGAGGTCGAGCGATGGACACGCTTGCCGATCTCCGTTTCCGACGGCAGTTTGGTAGACCGCCCGCGTCGGCTGCTGTTCCCGCCGGAGCCGCGAGGGTGCGCTCGGGTGGCGGAATGGTAGACGCAGGGGTCTTAAAAATCCCGGGGGGCAACCCCGTGCGGGTTCGAGTCCCGCCCTGAGCATCAAACCTACATTGGTGGAGCGAACCGAATGGTCGACCGGCGCGGCTTTACCCTGATCGAGCTGATGGTGGTGACAGTGGTCATGGGGGTGCTCGCCACACTGGCCATTCCGCGCTACAGCCAGTTCAAACAGCGCGCATTGACGGCCGCCATGATCTCGGACCTGCGGCACGTCGCCGAAGCCGAGGAAGGTTTCCTGTTCACTCACGGCGACTATGCCGGGGCCATCGGTCCATTCGAAGTGGCGGGCACCGACGGTGGCGGGACCATTCCCTTCACACCGAGTCCCGAGGTATCCATCACGCTGTCGTATCACGGCGGCGCCGGAGCGGGCGCAGGCTGGAGCGCGGTGGCGCACCATGCCGGCATGAGTGCCACAGCCGCCGATGACTGCGGCATTTTCATGGGTGATCCCGCCTATTCACCCCATGTGGCAGTGACCCAGGCCGGCGTGGTGAGCTGCTGGTAGCCTCAGGGCGTGCGCTGCTGAAGAATGGCGAGGCTGTTGCCAAGGAACGAGTCGACAGCCATGCCGGAGACAAACACCACTGTCACCGAATCGACAGTTGCACTGAGCCGGTAGTCAGTCGAGCCGAGCGGGGCGAAGTCGACAGCCACTCCGACCGACGGGCCGAGACTGGTCAGCGTGGTGGGCAGGCTGCCGTGACGCCTGCGGTACTGCTCGATCCGGTACTGTTGCAGCACGATCCCGTAGCGGGCCGCCGCCTGGGCTTCGGCCGCGGTATAGCTGGGCGGCCGCGGCCCGAAGACCCAGGCGGGGCGGGTGATCCAGAGCCAGGCCAGCAGAGCGATGCCCACCAGGATGGTCAGCCGCTGGACCGGGTGCCGATCACGGTGCGGCCGGGCGGCGGATTGCTCGGCCGCGTCACTGGCGGCGATCACATCCCGCAGCGCCGCAGCCAGCTCGGCATTGTGTTCGTGCTCGGGCGGTACTGTCATCCGACCTCAGGCGTCGCGGGGGAAGTCGCCGACCAGCGCTCGGGCGACCTGCTCAGGAAAACTGTGAATGTCGATCGGTTTGGTGATGTAGCCGTCAAAACCGGCTTCGATCGCCCGCTCCTGGTCGCCACTCATCGCGTGAGCGGTCAGCGCCACGATCGCCAGATCGCGGTGGGCCGACCCGCGGATCTCGCGCAGCAGCGCGAAGCCGTCCTTGCCGGGAAGCTGAATGTCCATCAACACCAGCTCCGGCGGGGTCTGGTCGAGCGTGGTCAGCAAGTCGTCGCCGCCCGCCAGCCCGGTCACCAGGTGTCCCTTCAGTTCGAGCAGGGTGCGGAAGAGCTTCATATTGTCGGGGCTATCTTCGACGATCAGAATCTGCGCCATGGGCTCATCACTGACGGAAGGCGTCGGCTGCCAGGCAGCTCGCCGCGGGGTGGGTAAGGCGGGATGATGAACTGTGAATGAACTGGATCTTAACGTCGGATCAGCGCGACGCCAGTGCGTCGCTGGGTGCGGCGGGACGACGGGATGGGCAGGGCGCGGCGCTGCCGCATCGGGCGAAGGAGTGACGTGTGAGCGGTGGGCAGTCCAGGTCCGGCCTCGTCGTGCGGGTGCCGGGCGACAAATCGATAAGCCACCGGGCGCTGATGTTCGCGGCCCTGGCACCGGGAACGTCGCGGATCGTCGGTGGACTCACGTCGCTCGATGTTCGGGCGACGGCGCGGGTGCTGCGGGCGCTGGGGGCCGACATCTCGCCGCTCCGCCCGGGCAGCGCCATTCGGGTGACTGGACGGCGGCACTGGCGCTCGCCCACCGCGGTTCTCGACTGTGGCAACTCGGGAACGACGGCCCGGCTGCTGCTCGGCCTGCTGGCCGGACAGCGGATCAGCGCCAGCCTGAGTGGTGATCGCTCACTGCGGCGGCGCCCGATGGCCCGGGTCACCGATCCGCTGATCGCCATGGGGGCGCGGGTCGAGGGCAATCCGGATCGGTTGCCGCTTCGACTGCACGGTGGCACGCTGCGTTCGATCACCTGGCACAGTCCGGTGGCCTCGGCGCAGGTCAAGTCGGCGGTGCTGCTGGCGGCGGCAGTGGCGCGGATTCCGGTCACGATCCATGAGCCGGCCGCCTCGCGCGATCACACCGAGCGGCTGCTGCACCGATTCGGATTCCGGGTCGACCGTTCACCCGGGACGCTGCATTTCGAACCCACCGGATCGGTGGTGCCGGGGGACTTCCAGGTCCCGGGAGACCCGTCGTCGGCGGTGTTTCTGCTGGCGGCGGCAGGCCTGCTGGGGCGGGAGGACTGCCGGGTCGTTGAGGTGGGCTGCAATCCGGGGCGGATCGGCTGGGTCGCGGTCCTTGAGCGGATGGGCTGGCGGATCGACATGACTGACCGGCACGACCAGGGCGGTGAACCGGTGGCAACACTTGCCGTTCGCCCTGGGCCGCTGAGGGCCACCACAGTCAGAGCCGCCGAGGTGCCCGCGTTGATCGACGAGGTGCCGATGCTGGCCTGTCTGGCCGCCCGCGCTGACGGCGTGTCCCGATTTGAAGGGCTGGCCGAACTGCGGGTCAAGGAGAGCGACAGACTGGAACTGCTCGCCGCCAACCTGCGCGCCGTGGGGGGCAGTGCCGATGTCGACGGCGATGCCCTGGTGGTCAGCGGCAGCGACAGTCAGTTGGCGGGCCGGGTGGTGACCCGGGGAGACCACCGCATCGCGATGGCGTTCGCCGTTCTGGGGCGGAGCACCGGCGACCGGATCGCGATCGATGATCCCGATTGTGCCGCGGTGTCGTTCCCCGGGTTTGCCGAGCAGCTCGCCACTGTGGCGGGAGCGAATCGATGACCGGGGCGCCTGTCATCGCCATTGACGGTCCTGCCGCCTCAGGAAAATCATCGACGGCCCGCGCCGTGGCTGAACAGTTGGGGCTGGCCCATCTCGACAGCGGGGCGCTCTACCGGGTGGCCGCGTGGTTGGCCGCGCGGCATCGGGTCGAGGCCGACGCCCTGCCGGCGCTGCTCGATCGCCACAGCCTTGTGATGACGCGGTGCGGGGCCGCGGTCGAGTTGCGGCTCGACGGCGCGCCGGTCGAGCCGGCGATTCGCAGTGCCGCGGTCACCGAGCGGGTCTCGCAGGTCGCCGCAGTGCCGGCGGTGCGAGCCTGGGTCGACCGGCAGCTTCGTCAGGCGGTCAGCCAATGGGGCGGGGCGGTGATGGATGGCCGTGACATCGGCACAGTGGTCTTTCCCGATGCTGTGCTCAAGGTCTTTCTGACCGCCTCGCCCGAGGCGCGCGCCCGGCGCCGGCTCACTCAGGCCGACCGGACCACCGACGTCGGCGCCCTGGCCGCCGAAGCGGCGCGGCTGAGCGAACGGGATCGCCGCGACGCGGGCCGGGCGCTGGCCCCGCTGCGGCAGGCCCCCGACGCCTTGTTGCTCGACACCACCGGTCTGTCCTTTGCCGAGCAGGTCGAGTGGATCGTCGCCCGGGCCCGGTCGGCTCTCGCCCGGACCCCCGGCTGACTGAGACTCACCGGGCCGCCTGACCCGGTGCGGTTGCTCCCGGCCCAACCGGGCGGTATCTTTGAGGGCTGTCCCGCAAGGGCGGGGCAGCAGAGGACCACCCTCAATCCGCACACGCCCCCGGGTGCGGCGTCTTTCAGGCAGGATATTCCCGGCTTCATGTCCGATACCGACAACCCCACACCCGACACCTCGCTCGCCACCGACTCCGCCGCTCCGGCGGGCGCGGCGACCCTCGACACGCCCTTCACCATGACCGACGTCCCCGGCATGCCGTTCGCAACGACGACCGGTCTCCGGGTGCGGGCCGACCTGTACGATGACACGTACTCGAACGACGAGTACGAGGCGATGCTGGAGCTGTACGAAGGGACCATGTCCCAGATCGCCGAAGGCGAAATCGTCAAGTCGAAGGTGCTGCGGATCACCGAAAATGCCGTGATCCTCGACGTCGGGTTCAAGTCGGAAGGCTCGGTTCCGCTCGACGAGTTCAAGGATCCGGAGAACCTGCAGGTGGGCGACGAGGTCGAGGTGTTCCTCGAGCACCTCGAGGACCAGGAAGGTGCCGTCGTCCTGTCGAAGAAGAAGGCCGACTTCATGCGCGTCTGGGAGAAGATCCGTCAGGCGCACGAGAGCGATCAGCCGGTCGAAGGCACCCTGATGAAGAAGATCAAGGGTGGCGTGGTGGTGAATCTGATGGGCGTTGATGCCTTCCTGCCGGGGTCGCAGATCGCGCTCCGCCGGGTGCCCAACATCGACGAACTGCTGGGGCAGACCTACGACTTCAAGATCATCAAGCTCAACAAGCGGCGGCGCAATATCGTCGTCTCGCGTCGGGTCATCCTCGAGACCGAGCGGGCCGGCAAGCGCGAGAAGCTGATGAAGGAACTCGAGGTCGGCCAGGTGCGGAAGGGTGTGGTCAAGAACATCACCGACTTCGGCGCCTTCATCGACCTGGGCGGTGTCGACGGCCTGCTGCACATCACCGATATGTCCTACGGCCGGGTCTCGCATCCCAGCGAACTGGTGGCTATCGGGCGCGAGGTCGAGGTCAAGATCCTCGACATCGATTGGCAGCGCGAGCGGATCTCGCTCGGCATGAAGCAGCTCCAGAGCTACCCCTGGCAGGATGTGGCCGAGAAGTATCCGGTTGGTTCGCGGGTGCAGGGCAAGGTGGTCTCGATCACCAACTACGGTGCCTTCGTCGAACTGGAGCCGGGGATCGAGGGCCTGGTCCATATCTCCGAAATGAGCTGGACCCGCAACGTGCGTCATCCGTCGAAGATCGTGTCGATCGGCGAGACCATCGAAGCTGTGGTGCTCAAGGTCGATGAATCCGACGAGAAGATCTCGCTCGGCATGAAGCAGACCGAGCAGGATCCCTGGATGGTGTTGCCGCTGAAGTACCCGGTCGGTACGCGGATCGGCGGCAAGGTGCGCAACCTGACGTCGTTCGGCGCGTTCGTCGAGCTGGAGCCCGGCATCGACGGCTTGATCCATATCTCCGACATGAGCTGGACCAAGCGGGTGCAGCATCCGTCGGAGGTGGTCAAGAAGGGTGACTCGGTCGAGGTGATCATCCTCAACATCGACGCCGACAACAAGCGGATCTCGCTCGGACTGAAGCAGGCGACCGATGATCCGTGGCTCACCATCGGCGAGAAGCTGCCGGTGGGGCATGAGCTGCGCGCCACCGTGCTGCGGCCGGTCGACAAGGGGATGGTGCTCGATCTCGGCGATGACATTGAGGGCTTCGCCCCGGTGTCCCAGATGGGTCTCGGCGCCGATGAGAACCCCGAGGAGGCCGTGGTCGATGGCCAGGAAGTCATCGCCAAGGTGCTCGAAGTCGATCCGATCCACCACCGGGTCGTGGTCGCGATCATCGACTACCCGGCCGACGGCATTCCGGCTGAGCCGCGGCCCCGGCCGCAGATCCCGGTCGATGACGAGATCGACGAAGAGGCCGACGGGCTGCATGCGGCCTACCATGAGCCGGCGGTCGAGGCGACACCCGAGCAGACCGAGGCCGACATCCCGGCCGAGGACGGCGACGCGACCAACTGATCGCGCGCCGCAGAGCGGAACCGGTTGGTCCAGGGGGCCCGTCTCGTCGAGGCGGGCCCCCGCTGCATTCCCGCTGCCGCAGCCACAGCACAGGTGGTGTTGAACATGGTCAACAGTTCTCATGCCAAGCACCGCGATGCAGTCCGGGGAATGAATCGGCGCGTACGTCGTAAGCTGTTGTTGTGTAATGCCTTACATCGGCGACGTGTAGCCGTCACCGGTATGGCCTGTGGCTTGCATTTGTCGCTGGCGTTCGCTGGAAACCCTTTCTCCCACATGGTGATGTCAGATGTCGCTTCGTTCGATGTTGGTTCTCTCGTGTGCCGCTGTGACGGTGAGTGCGGTCCCGGCAGTGGCACAGACTGTCAACTTCGATAACTCGGCCGGTATCGAAGTGCTCGGAGTGTCTCCCTTCCTGATCAACTACGCCGATCTGGGCGGGATGGAAGTGTCGTGGAGCTTCGCCAACGGCGGTAGCGGCAGCGGCGTCTGGAGCGACCTGGGTGGCGGTGTCTGGGGCGTGGACGACGACGACTTCTCGCTGACGGCCTACGGCAATGTCCAGACCTACTTCGGTCTCTGGTCGTTGAGTGGCGTCGGGTTGAGCGGCTTCTCAATCAACGCGTTGGCCGGCAATGCGGTCTTCGACGTGGCGAGCTTCCCGGTGAACGGCACCCCGGGCAGCAGCTACGGCAATGAGTTCGATTACTGTGAGCTCAACATCGCCGGGGCCTGCTTCTGGGCCAGCCACGACGACTGGAACACCACGGCGACCTACAGCACCCCGGTCAACATCGCCGGGTTCAATCCGGCGGGTGATCTGTACGGTCGGCTCGATGTCGAGTTCGGCAATACCTTCGGGGTTGAGGGAACCTGTGGCGTTCTGTGGTTCACCTACGCCTGCGTGGAGAACGGTGAGGCCAAGTTCATGGCCGACATGGATCAGGTCGAGTTCGGCGACCTCCCCAGCACGCCGCAGGAGACCGTGCCGGAGCCTGCGACAATGACTCTGCTGGCGACCGGTCTTGTGGGTATGGCGGCGTCGCGGCGGCGTCGCCGCAGCAACTGAGTTCTACCCGCTCATGATGTATCACGGTCGGTCCCTCAGGGGGCCGACCGTTTCTATTTCGCTTTCGTTCCGGTTCCGCTTGCGACTACCTTCCTCGCCATGAGCCAGACTGATTCGCGCCTTGCCGATCTCGCCGACCGGATCGCCCGGTCTGAACTGGGTGGTGGCAGCCGCCGCATCGAGCAGCAGCACGCCAAGGGCAAGCTGACAGCTCGTGAACGGCTGGCCCTGCTGCTCGACCCCGACAGCTTCGTGGAACTCGACAGTTTTGTGACCCACCGGGCCACCGATTTTGGTCTGGCTGATGAGCGCCCGCTGGGCGACGGGGTGGTCACCGGCTGGGGCCGCATTGACGGTCGGGTGGTGTACGTCTTCTCCCAGGACTTCACGGTGTTCGGCGGCTCACTGTCGGAGACCCATGCGGCAAAGATCTGCAAGGTGATGGACCTGGCGGTTCGTAACGGAGCGCCGGTCATCGGGCTCAACGATTCGGGCGGTGCGCGGATCCAGGAGGGTGTGGCGTCGCTGGGCGGCTATGCCGACATCTTCCTGCGCAACACCCTCGCCAGTGGCGTGGTGCCGCAGATCTCCGCCATACTCGGTCCCTGTGCCGGCGGGGCGGTGTATTCACCGGCCATCACCGATTTCGTCTTCATGGTTCGCGGCACGAGTCACATGTTTGTGACCGGCCCCAATGTGGTGAAGACCGTCACCCACGAGGATGTCAGCTTCGACGAGCTGGGCGGTGCCGACACCCACGCCGAGACCAGTGGCGTGGCGCACTTTGTCTATCCGAGTGAGCCCGAGTGTCTTCAGGCCATTCGGACCCTGCTGAGCTTCCTGCCCAGCAACAATCTCGACGATGCCCCGCAGCAGCCGACCGATGACCCGGCGGATCGGCGCGACGAATCGCTGCTCCATGTCCTGCCCGAGAGTGCCAGCACGCCCTATGACATGCACGACGTCATCAGGGCGGTGGTCGACGATGGCGCCTTCTTCGACGTGATGCCGGGATTCGCCGGTAACATCCTCACCGGCTACGCCCGACTGGGCGGTCGATCGGTCGGCGTGATCGCCAATCAACCGGCGGTGCTGGCGGGGGTGCTCGACATCAACGCCTCGGTCAAAGCGGCGCGGTTCATCAGATTCTGCGACGCATTCAACATCCCGCTGATCACCTTCGTCGATGTCCCCGGCTTCCTGCCCGGGGTGGCTCAGGAGCACGGCGGGATCATTCGCCACGGCGCCAAGTTGCTGTTCGCCTACTGCGAGGCAACGGTCCCCAAGCTGACGGTGATCACGCGCAAGGCCTATGGCGGCGCCTACGATGTGATGAGTTCGAAGCACATCCGCGGCGACGTCAACCTGGCGTGGCCCTCCGCCGAGATTGCGGTCATGGGTCCCAAGGGAGCTGTCGAGATTTTGTACCGGCGCGAGATCGCGGCAGCCGAGGATCCGGCCCGGGAGCTGGCCGACCGAACTGCCGAATACACTGCCGCGTTCGCCACCCCATATCAGGCCGCTGCGCGGGGGTACGTCGATGCGGTGATTGACCCGCGTGACACCCGGCCGCGGCTGATCGAGGCGCTGGCCACGTTGGTCGGCAAGCGCGACCGGAACCCGCCGCGCAAGCATGGCTGCATCCCGCTCTGAGGTGGCGTGCGGGGACGTGCTGTCTCCCCGGTGCGCGGTAGGGCGGCGGCGGTTATCTTGCAGCCGTCCCCCGCATGGATCCCACCGGCATGGGCAAGGCCGCTGATATCATGGCATCCACACCTCCTGCGCTTCTGATCGCCATCGCACTCGCCGCCGGGCTGACGCCTGTCCGGTCGGTGGCGGCGCAGCACATTCCGGTGGTGCGGCCGATTTCGCCGGGGACGTCGGTGATGTCATTGGCCGAAGCGCTGCTGCGCGATGGCCGCCGCAAGGATGCCGCCGAGCTGTTGGGGCAGTGGTTGTCGGAGCATCCGACCGATGGCCGCGCGTGGCATTACCTCGGTCGGATTCACCTCGATGATGCGCGTCGGTGGCATCGCGACGGGCATGCCGAGGGCACCGATGCCGGCATGTTGCTCGACTTCGCCGGGGTGGCCTTTGAACAGGCGCAGGCGCTGATGGCGGACAGTGGCAGCGTCTACCGGGTGGTGGTCGGGGTGGAGCGCGCGACCTATCGCATCGAAACCGATGGCTGGGACGCGGCGATGGCCCTGCCGGTGGCCCCGGAGGAACTGCCGCTCCCGCCGGTGCTGGCCGAGCTGGGCGACAACCTGATGTCCTCATGTCCGGCCGGCGGCGTGCTGGTGACCGGGTCCATGGTCGAGACGGCGGCGGTGTGGGGCCGCTGGCTGCTCGACCGCGCGGCCCGTCGCGATCTGACGCTGCTCCGCACCGATCTGTACAGTTGGGATCCCCGCTATCGAGTCCGCATGGCCGCCGTGATCGGTGTGCCGATCGACGACGACCTGCCCACAGCTCTGATGAAGGTGGCCGACCACCGCGCGATCTGCTTTTCACCCACCGTCGATTCGCTCACCGCTCCGGCACTGAACTGGCGCCCGGTGCGGATGGTGCTCGCGGCCGGTCCGCAGCACGATGCCGGCGACGACGGCGCGCTGTCGGTGCATCAACTGGCGCTGACCGGTTTGGCCGGTTCGGTCTGGAGTGAAGCCGCGCGCGATGTCTACGATCTCGCCGCGCGGCGCAATCGGTCGCTCTGTCGGACGGTGTTCCTGAGCGACGACCTCGCCCCTCCGATTCCCGCCATCGCATCCTGTCCCCGGTGACACTGCGTCGCGTGCTGGTTGCGAACCGCGGCGAAATCGCGCTGCGGATCATCAGGGCGTGCCATGCCCTGGGCATCGAGGCCGTGGCGGTGTATTCCGATGCCGATGCCGATGCGCCGTTCGTCCGCGCGGCCGATCGGGCCGTCGCGATCGGCGCGGCCCCGCCGGCGGAGAGCTATCTCCGGATTGAGGCACTGCTCGACGCGGCCCGGGTTACCGAGGCCGACGCGGTGCATCCC
>CBFGTB010000044.1:0-17232 GCA_965651715.1 uncultured Gemmatimonadales bacterium | reverse complement strand
CAGGGTCCATCTGGGCGGTGTGACTGTCCAGGTGCAGCAGCAGACGACTATCGCGCTCACCCGCGACCGTCCCCGCCTTCCCATCCCGCGTCGCCGAGTACCGACCTGAGCTCAATGGTGCCATCAGCCGGCCCCGTCATGACCATAGTCGGGCGATGGCAGACACCCTCGCGACAGTGCAGGCGGCGTTGGCTGAGGCCGGCGCCACAGTGCGGTCCACAGCTTCCGTGGTGGTTCCGCCGCGGCCAATGCCCGGCATCGTGCGCCACGTGGCCGACCTGGGCGCACTTCCTTGCTGGTGGCTCGAAGCGTCGCCCGCCGTCGAGCGCGGTGCCCGTCACAGCCTGACGCGTCTCGGCAGCATCGTCCTGCTGATCATCGCCGACCGCCCCGCCGCCCCGCTGCATCTCACTGTCACACTGCGCGCGGCACAACGGGCCGTCATCGCGCCCCCGTTTGGCAGCTCGCTGGTGTTGCGCCGGCTGCGCCGCCTGACCGCGACCGGCACCCGATTGGGCGACGGCCTTGCTGCGGCCGGTGCTATCGATATTGACGCCATCGGTCGTCGGGCGTTCCGCGACATCCGCGCCCGGATCACGGCGGCCCGGGAGGCCCTGGTGCTGGCGCCGCCCGAGCCCGATCGGCGGACCGCGTGGCTGTTGCTCCAGGTGACCCGGATTCTCTTTCTCCGCTTCGTCGAAGCCGAGGGATGGCTCAACGGCCAGACCGGCTTTCTGGTCGATCATCTCGATCGCGCCCTGGCGACAGGTCGCGACCCCGGTCGCCATCTGCTCGCACCGCTGTTCTTCGGCACGCTCAATCGTCCCGGCGACCAGCGCGATCGCTACGCACGGGCGTTCGGTGCTGTTCCCTTCCTCAACGGTGGTCTGTTCGACCCCCATCCACTCGAACGCCGCTACCGCTGGCGCTTGCCCCCGCTGGCGTGGGATGAGCTGCTGTCCCCGGTGGTGCGCCGGGTCGAGGTGACGCTCGACCCCGAGAGCGACGGCGCTGCCATCACGCCCGAGATGTTGGGACGGATTCTCGAGGGACTGCTCGATCCGGTCGAGCGGAAGGACGGGGGCGTCTACTACACTCCGCCGCCGCTGGTCGCCGCAATGCTTCGCGATGCGCTTGCTGTTCATCTGGCGCCGCGTCTCCATCGTTCCAGCGCAGTGATACACAGCCAGCTCGACGACCCCGATCCGGTGCTGGCTCACGCCCTGCTGCGCTTGCGCCTGCTCGATCCGGCAGTGGGATCAGGAGCATTCCTGGTGGAGGCGCTGCGGCTGCTGCGCGGGCCGGCCACCGATCGGGGGCCGCGCACCCGTCATGTGCTGCGCCATGCCCTGCACGGCATCGACCACAGTCCGGGGGCCGTCCGCATTACCGAACTCCGACTCTGGCTTGAGTTGCTGCGGACGATGCGCGGTCGGGCGCCCACGGCTGTCGATCCGCTGCCCAATCTCGATACCGCAGTGCGCGGCGGCGACGCGCTGATCGACCCGCTGGCCGGGATGCGCATTCCGACAACTCTGCTCGGGCCGCTGCGCCGCGCACGTGAGGCGGTCGAGCATGAACATGGGCGGGCCCACCACCGCGCAGTCCGCCAGCTCCATCGTCTCGAAGCCGAGGCGATCACCACCGCGCTGACGCAGCGCGAACAACAGCTCGGCCACGAGTTGAACGAGGCGCGGGAGCAGGCCGAGGCGCCACAGCTCTTTGGCGGTCCGACGCCGCGGTGGATGCCACCGTCGGACCTTGTCGGCGAGCTGGAGCGGATTCGCCGCGCCCGTCAACGACTCCGGGATGAGGGCAGCGGGGCCCCGTTTGCCGTCGAGAGCGCCTGGCCGGCGGTGTTGGCGCGCGGTGGTTTTGATCTGGTGGTGGGCAATCCACCGTGGGTGCGCGCCGAGCGCCTGCCCCGGCGGCTCCGCGATGAACTGGCAGTGCGCTACACCTGGTGGCGCAGTCGCGGATCCGGTTGGCGGCATGAGGCCGATCTGGCCATCGCCTTCGTGGAACGGAGCCAGGCCCTGCTGCGCAGTGGCGGAACGCTGGCCTTGTTGCTGCCGGGGAAGATGGCGACCACCGGCTACGCCGCGACCGCCCGGGCCGCACTCGCCAATCACTCCACCCTGCATGTCGTGGCCGACCTGCAGCACGATGCACGCGCCGTGTTCGACGCGACCACCTATCCGCTTGCTCTTATCGCCAGTCGGTCGGCACCCGGCGCCGACGCTCGGGTGCGGTTGGGGCTCGGCCTCACCGGCCGGAGCGTTCGGCAGCATCTCTGGCAGCGGGCCGCCACCTGGCCGCTGCTTGACGATGCGACTGTGGCGCTGACTCAGCGGTTGCACCAGCAGTACGCCACGATTGGCGACAGGTTCACTCCGTCGATCGGCGTCAAGACCGGTGCCAACGATCTCTTCCTCGATCCGCCTGAGGCGCTGTGGCACTGGACCCGCCCCACGGTGCGGGGTCGCGATCTCGGGCCGGCGGGTGTGACGGTCCGCCAACGACTGCTCTGGACAATGACCGCTGACGGTCGGCCGCTCATGCCGCTGCCGGAACCGCTTGCGGCATACCTGGCTCCGCACGAGGCAAGGCTCCGTCGACGCGCCGATCAGCGTCGCGGTGTCTGGTGGCAACTCTTTCGCATCGGACCGGCGCTGAGCCGATGGCGGGTGATCTGGGCCGACATCGCGGCCCGGCTCACTGCCCATCAGCTCTCCGATTCGGCTGTCATTCCACTCAACAGTTGTTACCTGATGCCCACAGCGAACGAGGATGAGGCCAGGCGGCTTGCCGCCTGGCTGTCGGTTCGCTGGATCGGCGTCCTCGCCGCTCTCAGTGCCGATCCGGCCGCCGGCGGCTGCTGCCGCTTCAACAGCAGGGTGGTCAGCGCACTCCCCTGTCCCGAGCAGCTCTGGTCCGATCCGGTCTTCGGCGACCCCGAGACCCCACCCGAGTTGCGCGACAGTCACGCCGCCGATCTGCTCGGCCTCACGTCTGACGACTGTGCCCGCCTCGCTGCGATCGCGCCGCATCGTCGCTGAAGCACTCGACGTGCTGCCGGCACTGCCGCACCGGGGAGCCCAACCGGGGCTGCGGCATGCGGCGCGTCCCGTTGACAGACTTCGACCGGCGCAACTCAACTCGTGGCGTCGAATCATGACCGCGCTCGACGGTTGGGGATGCGCCCTGCTCGCCGATCCGGTCGGCAGCGGCAAAACCTGGATCGCGCTCGCCGTGGCCGCTGCCCGTCATCAGCGCATTGCCGTGATCGCGCCGGCTCTGCTGCGCCAGCAGTGGCTCAGCACCGCCCGGCGGCTGTCGCTCCAAATTCAATTCACATCACTGGAGCAGGTCAGTCGGGGCACCCTGCCCCCGGCCAGCACACGGATCGTGCTGATCGACGAGGCCCACCGCCTTCGCCGGGGCACAACCCGGCGGGTGTTTCACCTGGCGCCGTGGCTGCCCGGCCGCGAGACCCTGCTGATTACCGGGACTCCGGTGATGCGGTCGCCCCGCAATCTCATCGACGTGCTGCGGCTGGGAGTGGCCGACGACGCCCTGCGTCTCGACGGAGTACAGTCGCTGACCTCATCGGCCGCGGTCGGCATCCCGCCAGTCGCGTTACGTCGGTTGGTGGTCAGAGAACAGCAACCCCTTTCGGCGATCTCGGTCCAGCGGCGTACCCTGCCTGTCGGTCGCCGCGAGGCTGATCGAGGCCGTGCCCTGCTCACCCGCCTCGATCGGCTGCGCCTGGGAGAGACACCGACCGTCGCCCGATTGATTCGCACAGTGCTGCTCGATGCGGCGAGTTCGAGTGATGCCGCCTGGCGCGACGCCCTCCGCCGCTACCGGGATCTTCTGCTCAGCGCGCAGGAGGCCGGCGCCTTGGATCGTCATGCCATTCGCCGCTTCGCCGGCGCCCACGCCGATCAGACCGTCATGTGGCAACTGCTCACCGACACCAGCCTCGCCACAGTGCTGCCACTTCAGGATCGCGAGGTAATCGATCAGATCCTGGCCGAGGCGCCGCGTGATGACTGTTGGCTCGACGACTTGGTCGCCGTTGCGCGCGATGACATCGTGACCCTCTGGTTCAGCCGTCATCTCGCCACTGCCCGGCTGCTCCGTGCCCGGCTGGGACAGGAGGCCGCCTGGGTGACCGGCGAGGCCGCAGGAATCGGGGCGACCCGTCTGGCGCGCTCACAGGTATTGAGCGCCTTCGGACCGGAGCGGGACCAGTGGCACCTGCTGGTACACCCGCCGCGCCATCTGGTCCTGACCGATCTCGCCGCCGAGGGCCTCGATCTTCAGGGTGCCGGACGGGTGATCCATGTCGATCTCCCCTGGTATCACATGGCGATGCGCCAGCGGCTCGGCCGAATTGTGCGGACCGGCCAGTGGCGCGCTGATGTGATTGAGCTGGTCCGTCAGCCCGCCCCGGCTCTGGCCCGGGCTCTCAACATCCCTCGCCGCCTGGCACGCACCCGACGGCCGGTGGAGCAATGGATGACCAGCCTGACCGGGCCGCCACCCGAAGCGCTGGCTGACGGCGGCCTGGAACGCGGCCGTGCCACCGGCCGAGTGGTGGTGATCTGTCGGGATGGCCCGCGCCACGGCATGCTGCGCTTTCGGCGCAGCGCCGGTAGGTGGCGTCCGCTCCCTCCGGTGTGCGACGGCGAATGGCCGCTCGGCCCGGCCGACCGGCTGGCGGCGAGTTCGGAACCCCCGCCCCGGGCGCTGGTCGAGGCCGTCGCGACTCTCACCCGTCCGGCAACAGTCTCGCGGCCCCGCCTGCTCCAACACCTGAACGCCCAGGCGGCGGTCGCCATGCGCCGGCACCAGAGCGATCGGATCCGTCAGCTCGACCTCGCCTGGCGCGGCGCACTGCGCAGTCATCAGCTCGGCCTGGAGCGCCAACTCGACCAGCTCGCTGTGGAGTCGCTGATTCACGCGCCCGCCACACTCAGCCGGAATGCGCCAGTCATCGCCGCCTGGTACCACCACCTCGGTCCCGCACCGCCGCGCGACTAACTTGGGGCATGTCGCTCCCCGCCGCGGTGCTCTTCGACCTGGATGGCACGCTGATCGATTCGATCGACCTGATCGTCGACAGCTATCTGCATGTCTTTGCCCAGCACGGGCTGCCCCCGCTCGATCGGGATCAGATTGTCGAGGGCATCGGCACGCCCCTGCGGACAGTCTTCGCCGACTTCAGTGACGACACCGCGCTGATCGAGCAATGGATCGCCACCTATCGCAGCTACAACCTCGCCCATCACGACACCCGCGTGAAGGCATTCCCCGGTGTCGTTGCCATGCTGCGCCGGATTCACGCCTGCGGCTGTCCACTGGGGCTGGTCACCAGCAAGGCTCACGCCGGTGCCCGACGGGGCCTGCGACTGATCGGGGCTGAAGACTCTTTCGCTGTCGTGGTGGGCGCCGACGATGTCCGCCATCCCAAGCCTCACCCCGAGCCGGTTCAGCGCGCGCTCGCCAGCTTGGGAGTCGCGCCCGAGCAGGCCTGGTATATCGGCGATTCCCATCATGACATCGCCAGCGGCAACGCGGCCGGCACCCGCACCATCGGGGTGACATGGGGCCCGATCGGGATTGACCGGCTCCGCCAGGCCGCGCCGACTGTGCTGTGTGACACTCCCGATGCCGTGCTGGACGCCCTCGGCGTGCGACCGATTCAGGAGCCTTCGCCGACGCTGCCCTGAAGACTCCGCAGCCGGCGGGCGATATGTCGCTGTGCGGTGGCATGAATGACCGCGATAAAAATCGTATCGTCGCCCGCGATGGTCCCGACCACTTCGGGCCAGGCCAGCAGGTCCAGGGCACTGCCCACCCGCTGCGCTTCGCCCGGTGGCGTATGGAGCACCACCAGCGCATCACCCGCCAGATCCACGGTCAGCACCGATTCCGCAATCCGACGTTCGTTGGGGTCGGCGATATCCGGCAGATGCAGCATGGCCGCCCGGGCGTACACCCCATCGGCTTTGACAAGACCGAGCCGCGAGATATCCCGACTGATCGAACTCTGCGTCACCTCCCAGCCTTCCTGGGTGAGCGCGTCGGCCAACTCATCCTGGGTCCGGAACGCGCGGGTGGCAATCAGTTCGAGAATCTTGAGCTGACGCTTCTTGCGGTCGTTATTCATCGACGATGTCGCTCCCCCGCCAGGCGGGCGCATGCGGCATCGATCCGGCGCCGGGTGGTCCGCTGCCAGCGCACCGCCTGGCCGAGCCGCCGCCGCAACACCGGCAGCCCGAGGTTGCCCAGCCCACCGGTCGAGCGCCGCGCTTCAAGAATCGCCGCAGCGCTCGGTATCGGCACCGATTCCCCGCGTGCCACAGCAGCGGCCACCGCCCGATAGGCTCGCCGGAACGGCTCCCCCAGTCGGACCCGGCGCATCACCTCGTCGGTGGCAAACACCTCGGGGCTGAGCGCCTGGCGGGCGCGATCGGCATCGACCGTCAGCGCAGGAATGGCAGTGGTCATCATGCCGAGCATTTCCTGCATCCGCTCCACCCCGCGAATAACCGGCGCCTTGAGCAACTGGAAGTCGCGGTGGTAGCCACCGGCGAGCCCGCGCCGGATGGCCATCACTTCGTGCAGATCACCCTCCAGCGCCGCGGCCCGCGCCCGGGTCAGTTCGAACAGATCGGGATTCCGCTTGTGCGGCATGATCGACGACCCGGTCGACAGTGCCGCCGGCAGACGGAGCCAGCCGAATTCGGCACTGCTGTAGAGAATCACATCGGCCGACAGCTTGGCCAGCGCATGGGCGCCATCGAGGCACCAGAACAGCGTCGCGGCTTCGATCTGGCCGCGGGAGTTCTGCACCGATGTCACCACCTGATCCACCCCGCCGAAACCCAGAGCTCGGGCGGCCGCCTCCCGGTCGAGCGGCAAGGGCACCCCATAGCCGGCCGCACTGCCGAGCGGTGAACGATCGAGTCGCGGCCAGAGCCCGGCCGTGGTATCGAGGGTGTCGAGCAACTGCTCGGCGTAACCAGCAGCCCACGCGCCGGCCGACGACGGCATGGCGATCCGTTGATGGGTGTATCCCGGCCAGAGAATCCGCTGATGCTGCCGCGCAAAGGCAAGCAGGGCTGCGATGACCTGTCCCATTGCCCCGTGCAGTTCAACCACCACATCGCGCAGATACAGTCGCAGATCCAATGCGACCTGGTCATTGCGTGACCGACCGGTATGGAGGCGCTCACCCAGTCCGCGACGCCGCGCCGTCAACCAGAACTCCACAGCGCTGTGGCCGTCCTCGTGCTCGGGGCCGATCTGCAACTCGCCGCGCGCCACCGCACGCATGGCCGCCCGAAGCTGCTGCCGCATGGCGAGATGCTCGGTGCGCGAGATCAGACCGCCGGCGCGCAGAGCTTCGATGTGTCCCAGCGAGCCGAGCACGTCGTAGCGCAACAGGCGTTGATCGACCACGCGATCATCACCGACGGTATAGGCCAGCATCTGGCGATCGGGCGATGCGCCCGGCGTCCACAGGGTTTCCGATTGATCACTCACGCGAGATACTCCTCGGCAATCCGGGCATAGAGACGACGCGCTGCGGTCACCTCGGAGATGTTGACGGCTTCATCGGCAGTGTGAGAGCGGCGCGATGTGCCGGGCCCGAGTTTGAGCGCATCGAGATGGCGGAGATAGCACCAGTCGCTGCACGTCGGTGAGCCATAGGTCGTAAGAGCGGGAGCCGCCCGACGCGCCGCCGCCAACAGCGCCGACCCCGGCGGTGTTTCACAGGGGACCAGCCGTCGCGATGTCACGATCACCTCCGCGCTGAGCCGGGTGCGCAGCGCCTGTTCCAGCTCGTCATGAGGCCACGCGGGAGTCGACCGGATATCGAGCACCACTCGGGCATCGGGCGGGGTGACATTTCGCGAAATGCCGCCGCTCAGCATGGTCGGCGTCACCAGCGTGGTGCCCAGCAGCTCATGAACCCGATCGTCGAGCAAACCGTCGAGCTTGAGAATCTCGCCCGCCAGTTCGGTCACCGCATTTGTGAAATCGTCGCCGATGGCGTGACCGGCGTGCCGCTGGGTGCCCCGGCTCACCAGATCAACCATCATCAGGCCACGCTGAGCAATCGCCGCCTGCAGATTTGTGGGTTCGCCGACGATCGCCGCGTCGATCCGACCGACCCGCGGCACCGCCAGCGGCATGGTGGCGTCACGGGTCTCTTCGCTGAAACTGAACAGGGCCACCACCCGCCCCCGCAGGGTACGTGAGCGCAGATCAGCCAGCGCGGTGAGCATGGCCGCCACCGAGGCCTTGGCATCGCCCGAGCCCCGTCCATAGAGCAGATCGCCTTCGATTGTCGGCACAAAGGGATCGCGTGTCCAGCCCTCGCCGGCCGGCACCACATCGAGGTGACTGGCCAGCGCCAATGTCGGGCCAGCAGCGGCGTCGCCGACGCTGACACGGACGCTGGTCTCATCGCGCTCGACGTCGAGCCCGAAGCGGGACGCCGCTGCCGCGACACACGCCGCCGCCTCGCCCTCGTCGCCACTGAGCGAGGGGATTGCGACCAGTTCGCGCAGCAGGGCGACTTCAGTCGGCCAGGTCGACGCCGAGATAGGTCGCCTTCTCCTTTCGTCCGACGATCATCGTGCCGGTACCGGCACCGGTGAACACCTCAAGCAGCAACGCGTCGGCTGCGCGGCCATCGATGATATGAGTGCGTTCCACTCCGCCGGTCGCGGCGCGAATGCAGGCCTCCACCTTGGGCCGCATCCCGCCGGCCAGGGCGCCACTGGCCATCAGGTTCGCCAGATCGTCGGGATCGGCAAAGGTCACCAGCGTACTCGGATCGGTCCGATCACGCAGCACGCCCGGTGCGCCGGTCATGAAGATCAGCTTGTGAGCCGCGAGGCCGCGGGCCAATGTTTCGGCGAGGGTATCGGCGTTGACATTGTAGACCCGTCCGTCGGCGTCACCGGCCAGCGACGACACCACCGGAACGAAACGCTGATCCAGCAGCGTCTCCAGCACCCGCGGATCCACCCGATCGATATCGCCGACGTGACCGTAGTCGACTGTGCGATCGGTGCCCTCATCGTCGACCACCCGGACCGGCGGTCGGCGATGAGCAGTGGCCAGATCGCCGTCCACCCCCGACAGACCCACCGCCTGGACGCCGTGGTGGCGGAGCGCCGCCACCAGATCGGTGTTGAGCATGCCGCGATAGACCATCTTGACCACGGCGAGGGCGTTGTCGTCGGTCACCCGACGCCCGGCCACCATTTCGGGCTCCTGCCCCAGACGCCGTGACAGGGCGCTGGCCTGGGGACCCCCGCCGTGCACCACCACCATCCGAATCGACAGCGAGGCCAGCAGCGCGATCTGGCCGGCGACCTGATCGAGCAGGTGCGGATCGGACAGAACGTCGCCGCCCAGCTTGACCACAAAGACGTGATCGCGGTAGGCGCGAACGTAGCGGAGAGCACCCTTGAGTCCGGTGATGCCCTTGGTGGAATCGATTGTCATGATGCTGTCGCAGGTCGAGAGAAAGAAGAAGGAGCCGACGAGGCCACCGGATCCCGGGTACCAATCAGTTCAAGCAGCAGGGCGCGCTGCACATGCAGCCGGTTCTCCGCCTGATCGATCACAGCACTGTGCGGTCCATCGAGCACTGCCGCATCGATCTCGACGTTGCGGCGCACCGGCAGGCAGTGCATGGCGATCCCGCGGCCATGGGCCGTCCGGGCCAACCGCTCCGGTGTGAGGCGCCAGTCGCGCCGATCGGCGCGCAGCTCGCGCTCCGCGTCGGGACGACCAAAATGCGACAGCGCCCCCCACGACTTGGCATAGACCGCGTGGGCTCCGACCACAGCGCCATCAAGATCGTCGGTGATCCGGAGTGATCCTCCCCGGGCAGCGGCAACAGTGCGAATGGCGGCGTAATCGTCGGGGTCAAGATCGTAGCCCTCGGGACGGGCGATGACCACATTCATCCCGACATGCGCCGCGGCAATGGCGGCGCTGGCCGGCACCGCCGTCGGCAGCGGCTTGGGGTGCCAGGCCCAGTGCAGCACGAAGGTCCGCCCGGCCGGCTGCTGGAGATGCTCCCGCAGTGTCATCGCGTCGGCCAAGCCCTGGCAGGGATGGCGGCGGGCCGACTCAAGGTTGATCACCGGCACCGTCGCATACTCGGCGAAATGGCGCAGCGTCTCGTCACGGCGTTCAACGCTCCACTCGTTGCCCTTGGGAAACGAGCGCACCGCCAGCGCATCGGCGTAGCGGGACAGCACCCGGGCGGCCTCGATGATGTGTTCCACCGTGGCGCCATCCATAATGCCGTCGAGCGCCGTCTCCAGCGCCCAGCTTCCCTTGCCCGGCTCCAGCGCCAGGGCATGACCGCCGTGGCGGAACATCGCAGTTTCCATCGAGGCGCGGGTCCGCAGCGAGGGATCGAGGAAGATCATCGCCAGCACCCGCCGCTCGAGTCCGCCGCTGACCTCACCGCGCTTCACCCGGTCTGCCAGTGTCAACAGATGATCGATGGCCTCGGCCGACCAGTCCTCCATCGCCAGAAAGTCGCGTCCGCTCATCCCAGCACCGCCGTCAGCGCGCTCAGCAGATGGTCGGCCTCGGCCTGACTGAACGACAGCGGCGGTAACAGCCGCAGGGTATACGGATCGGTCGACGTCCCGGTGAGAATCCGGTGGGCGAACAGCGCTCGCTGTACCTCGACCGCCGGTCGATCCAGTTCGAGACCGATCAGGAAGCCGCGGCCGTGGGCGCGCACCACGCCCGGTAGGCCCGCCGCATGGCAGGCCAACGGCCCGCCGACCTCACGAACGTTGGCGAGCAGGTGTTCGTCATCAATCACCGCCAGGTTGGCCAGCGCGGCGGCGCAGGGAACCGGCCCGCCGCCAAAGGTCGAGCCCAGATCGCCAATATGCAGGTCACCCGCCAGCGCCTCATTGGCGATGACCACGCCGATCGGCAGTCCCGCCGCCAGTCCCTTCGCCATCGACAGTGCATCGGGCACGACGCCGAAGTATTCAGCGGCGGAGAAGGTGCCCAACCGTCCCGTGCCGCATTGCACTTCGTCAAACAGCAACACAGCACCGTAGGCGTCGGCCAGACGACGGGCGGCCTGAAGAAATTCCGGTGCGCAACTGCGGGCACCGTTGAACCCCTGGACCGGCTCGATCAGAATGGCCGCCACACTGTCGTCGACCGCCGCCTCCAGAGCCGCGATGTCATTGAGCGGCACCTTGGTCGAAAGCGGCACGCCCGCACGCCGCGCGCCCGCCTCATACTTCTCGCCGTCGGTGCAGGCCAAAGTCGCGGCGGTGCGCCCATGCCAGCCACCCCGCAGCGACACCACCCGCTGCCGCCCGGTGCCGCGCCGGGCCAGCATCAAAAGGTTCTCGTTGGCTTCGGCGCCGGAGTTACAGAAGAACACCCGGCTCAGGCCCTCCGGAGTGCGGCCGACCAACTCCGCCGCCAACCGCTCGCGATTCTCATGCGGCACCACCGTCGAGTAGAACAGCAGCCGGCTCGCCTGATCGGCAATGGCCGCCACCACCCGAGGGTGCGAGTGCCCGCAGGTGGCCACCGCGTGACCGCCGTAGGCATCGAGCCATTCGTTGCCGGCGTCATCGACCAACCATGAGCCATGGCCCGACACCGCCCGCAGCGGGAAGGTGGCATAGACCGGCATCAGCGGATCATGAGGAGTCAGCATGGCATCGGTCCCGGCGCCAGCAGTCCGGCGCGCTCATCGAGGCCCAGCGCCAGATTCATCGCCTGAATCGCCTGCCCCCCCGCCCCCTTGATCAGATTATCGAGCACGCACATCACCTGCACCTCGCGACCATCGGGAGCGACGACTGCCTGCAGCAGCGCCAGGTTGGAACCCACCACATCGGTCAATTGGGGGGCGGCGTCGAGCAGGCGAATAAAGGGACGCCCGCCCAGTCGCGCCTGCATGTTGGCCTGCACCGCATCGAGAGTGATCGGCGTCGCCAGGTGACAGTGCAGCGTGGCGTGGATGCCACGCACGAACGGACCCGAGTGCGGCATCAAACGCACGGTGGCGCTGGGGTCATTGCGCCACGTGCGCCACTGCTCAACCACCTCACCCTCGTGGCGATGTCCCATCATGCCATAGGCGAACAGATTGTGGGCCCGGGCCGGGTGATGGGTGGTCGGACGGGGCGACTGCCCCGCCCCACTCGATCCGGTCACCGCAAAGATCACCGGTGGCGCCGCAGGAGTGAGGTCGCGAATCGCATACAGGGCGAGTTGCGCCGCAGTCGCAAAACATCCCGGCGCCGCAATGGCACGTGCACCGTGCAGCTCGGCGCCCGCCACGTCGGCAAGGCCGTAGCGGAAGTGATGCACCAGCGCGGCGGCAGGATGCGGGCCATAGTAGCGCTCGTGCAGGCGACCGTCGTGAATCCGGAAGTCGGCGGCCAGGTCCACCACCAGGCCCGGACCGGCATCGAAGACGTCGGCCATCAGTCGGCCCGATTCGCCGTGTTCAAGCGCCAGAAACACGACGTCGCGACCGGCGGCCGCCTCCGCCGGCGTGGCGCCGCTGAAGCGGGCGTCGCTGAGCAGCGTCAGTTGGGGATGCACCTCCGCCAGCGGACGACCCGCCTGGGACCGCGACGTCACCGTCAACTCGCTCACCTCGGGATGCTGTAGCAGCAGCCGCACCAGCTCGCCGCCGGCGTATCCGGCGCCTCCCAGAACGCTGACCTTCATTCCACCACCGTCCGCGGCATCTGCCATTCGGCAATACTCTCCATCACCCGGGCCAACATGCCATCGGCATCGCGGCGGGCGTTGTGGGCCGGCACGCCCAGCGCCGTGGTGATGTACTCCCGCCCCACGGCGTTGTCGGTTGCGGGCCCGGTGATCACCGTGATCGGCAGACCGAATTCACGGGTCATCAGTTCGCGGGCGCCCCAGCAGCCCACCGGGTCGGGAGCTGCCATGACCCATGCTGCGCCGAGATCAGTCAGGTCACCGGCCCGTAGAATGTCCTGCACGCCGTACTCCCCAAGGATCCCATCACCCAGCTCGGCGACGATGACATCCGGTCGAGCCCCGAGCGGTTCGAGCATGGTATTGATCAGGCCGCGCGCAATCGGCACCGTCATGCCGGCGTGAGTGCTGGCGGCCCCGGCGTCGTTGAAAGTCAGCGCGGCCACCGCGCCGGCATCGCGCATCGATAACGCGTCGCGCATCAGCGACACGCCGGTGAGCTTGAGCGCACCGACCCGGAGACCGGCGCGGCTCATGCCCCGCACCAGTTCGGTCGCCGCGACAGTCTTGCCCGAGTTCATGCAGGTGCCCGCGACGTAGACCACCGGCACGGCACCGCTCAGCGCCTCCGCCGGCGCAATCGCGCCGTCGCGGATATGGGCCGGCCGGCCGATCCGATCTCCCAGCTCCGGGAAGGCCAGGACCGCGCCGAGCACCTCGGCCTTGAACGGCGGCCCGATGTCGGGATTGACCGAAGTGCAGCGCCCCAGAATGCCGCCGAGGTTGAGCACGTCGATCGTGTCGCCCACCGCCAGGTGGGCGGGAATCTCGCCGGCGTAACCGCGCAGCGCGCGTCGAATCCCCAACGTGCCCGCCAGCACATCGCCGGAACGCAGACTCACCATCCGACCGGCCAGGTCCTCGACCGTGTTGTAGCTCGCCTTGTCATCGAGAATCCGAACCGCCAGCACATAGCCTTCGGCTGCCACGATCTCGTCGCCGATGATCACTTCCTCGCCCAGGGCCGCATTGCGCGTGCTCGATGCGATCCGGTCGAGCCGTAGTCGGGTCGTCGTCACCATGGCTCAGCCCTCTCCCCGCGCGCGGGCATCGGCCCGCATCGCCAGCAGTTCGGGAATCGCGGCCACCCGCGCAAAGGCCCGGGCATCATCACCACTCCAGAGCCGGTTCTCCTCGCCATAGGTGGCGATCGCCGGATCCATCATCGACCAGGGCGACGTCGCGCCGGTCACCTGGAAGCGCCCCGGAGCGAGGTGGAGTCGGGTCTCGCCGCTCACCCGTTGCTGCGACGAGTCGATCAAGGCCTCGATGTCGCGCAGCGCCGGATCAAAGGCGTGGCCTTCGTGGAGCCGATCGCCGTAGAAGCTGGCCAGTTGGTCCTTCCAGAATGACTGCCAGCGGGTCAGCACCAGCTTCTCCAGTTCGCGATGGGCTGCGATCAGCATCACAGCGCTGCCCGCCTCGAAGCCGATGCGCCCCTTGATGCCGAGAGCGGTCTCGCCGACATGGATCCCGTGGCCGATGCCGTAGGCGCTCGCCAGCTCGCTCAGGCCGTCGACGATCTGGTGCCCCGCCAGCGGCTCGCCGGCCAGGGCCACCGGCAGGCCCCGCTCCCAGTGAATCACCAGATCGCGCGGTGCCGGAGCATCGCCCGGGGGATCGAGCAGTTCAGCCGGAGGGGCGGCCCAGGTATCGTGGGTCCAGCCGCCGCCCCAGGTGGTCCCCCAGAGACCGCGATTTATCGAGTAGGCTCCCGATCGCGGGGGCACCGGCAGCCCACGGGATTCGAGGTAGCCGATGGTCGCCTCGCGCGACAGCGCCTGCTCGCGGATCGGCGTGATCACCTCCAGCTCGGGCGCCAGCACCCGGAATGCCGTGTCGAATCGGACCTGATCGTTGCCTGCCCCGGTCGAACCGTGGGCCACAGCCACCGCGCCGACCTGACGGGCCACCTCGATCACCGAGATCGCCTGCTGAGTCCGCTCGGCCGCCACCGACAACGGATAGACCCCGCCCCGCAGGACATTGCCCTGAATCAGCCAGCGAACGTAGCGGTCGAACACGGCGGCCCGGGCATCGATCTCATGGTGCCCCGCTGCCCCCACCGCTGTGGCCTGCGCCAGGATGGCCGCCCGTTGCTCCGGCGAACTGCCCCCGGTATTCACAAAGACGGTATGGACGGTGTAGCCGCGTTCGATCAGGTGCGGAACGCAGTAGGAGGTGTCGAGCCCTCCGGAGAAGGCGAGTGCGGCGATCTTTTGCATAGTGCATAACTATGCACTGGGGTCCGGCCGGCCGCAAGCGTCGCGCTAGGGTTCACTCTGGAGCGAGATGCCGTACTGGAAGTGGACCGCGACGTTGTTGAGGTGGGCCCGCCCGTCGGCGACGTTGACATCGAGGTGAGTGAGGGTGCTTTTGACGGCGAAGCTGCCGTAGACATAGGGCAGCAGCTTGACCCGGTGGGCCACTGTCGCCAGGGCGGTGGCTCCGGCCAGTTCGTAGTGGGACTTGAAGATGCCGCCACCGCCGCGGCTGTAGACCTTCCCCCGGACCCGGCTGATCGGCACGGCGAAGGCCGGGCCGGCGCCGAGGCCCACTTCCCAGCCGCCGGCCAGGCGCCAGTGGCGCTCGATCAGGAGGTTGTTGACGCCGTTGGTGATCCGGAAGGTGCCCACCTCGGGCGGCGGGTTGTCGAGATACAGCTTGTGGTGCATGTACTCGAAGGCCCAGGCTGAGCGTCCTTTCCACTTGGCGACCCGGGCAGCGTAGTACCAGGTCGGGCGCCAGGGGCGGGTCGACCAGTCGGCATCGATCGTCAGATCGGGTTCGCCGCGCTGTTCGATGGTGAGGGGGGTGCCAACATTATAGGCATCGCCGAACCAGCCTTCGAGCCGCCACTGGGCGGCAGCAGGGCGGGCCCAGAGCCCCAGCGAAGCCAGCAACAGGGCGGAGCTGATCAATCGTGGCATGGTCATCGTGGCCAGAATCTAAATGCAGCGGGCTGGCAAGCTGCCCGGACCGTTGCGCTTCGAGGGAGAACCAGGCGGGATCCCCCCTGGTCCCCCCGCGCTGGAGAGGGGCAAATGGGCGGATCCGGGAACGGTACCGCTCTTGCGCCTCGTGGTCCGAAGTGTTTCTGTAATAACGCGTTGTGCGAGGAAGACGTCAGGCGTCGGCCCCAGCAAACGACGGTCGTCACCGGACCGGCATCGACCGAAATCACTCAGGGAGGAAGGGATGCGCTTCAGAGGGTTTATCGTTGCAGCCATGGGGGTGCTTGTCGCAACCCCGTTGGCCGCTCAGAAAAAGGGGCAGGTTGAAATCGGCGGATTCGGCCGATACACCGGCTACCCCGACTCTTACGACGTTCGCGGTCCCGATGATAACCGCCTCGGTGGAGGTGGGCGGCTCGGCTACTTCCTCTCCGACCACTTCGGGCTCGAACTCGATGCGTCGTGGAATCCGACCGATCTCCGCGCCAATCAGCCCGCTATCCCCTCGACGATGGGGGCACGGTCCCGTCCGCTGATGTACAACCCGTGGAATCTCCGCGGCGTGTACAACTTCGGCAGCGGGTCGGTGCGTCCCTTCCTCGGCGCCGGTATCGATTACACCCGGCTGACCAAGGGCATCGAGGAGTCCTACGTCGGGCCGGGCGCCATCGCCGGTCTGCGCCTCAACCCGGCGAGCTGGCTGTCGTTCCGGGTCGAAGGCACCGCCGACTACATCCCGAGCGGCTTCAATGATGAGAGCGATCTCTATCTCGGAGCCCAGGCCGGTCTCTCGCTGCTGCTGGGCAAGGGCTGCGATCATTCGACCGACATGATCGGTATCCGGCCCACCACGGCCGAGCTGCAGCCGGGCGGCCGCCAGGCGTTCAGCGCCGAGGCCAGCTACTGCGGCAAGCCCGACGAGGTGGTCTACCGCCTCAACGGCCCGGGCACTATCGATTCGCTCACCGGGCAGTATGTCGCGGGCGCCGAAGGCTGCGGCCAGGTCACGGCCTACAGCGTCAAGGGCAAGCTGATGTCGTCGGCGAATGTCTGCACTCGCGCGCCGGCTCCGCCGCCGCCCCCGCCGCCGCCTCCGCCGCCGCCGCCACCGCCGCCGGCCAAGCCGGTGTATCAGTTCGAGCTGCAGATGGTCCACTTCCGGTTTGACCGGTCGGATCTGACCCGCGGCGCGACCGATACCCTGAACACGGTGGTCGAGACGCTCAAGGCGAACCCGCAGGTGAACGTCGAACTGGTCGGCCACACCGACTGGATCTCGACCAACGCCTACAACATGCGCCTGTCGCAGGCCCGCGCCGAGACGGTGCGTAAGTACCTGATCGAGCAGGGCATCGCCGCCGACCGGATCACCACCCGGTGGCGCGGTGAAGAGGAGCCGATTGCGGACAACAACCCCGCAGCCGGCCGCGCGATGAACCGCCGGACC
>CBFGTB010000043.1:0-17269 GCA_965651715.1 uncultured Gemmatimonadales bacterium | reverse complement strand
GGGTCGATCTTTTGCGGCTCGACCAAGTCGTTGACGGGCCTTCTGGGGGGGGGGGCGGGCGGGCTCGAGTTCGTGATCACGCTGTTGGCCGCGCGGACCGGCCAGATTCCCCCCACCATCAACTACACCACTCCCGACCCGGAGTGCGATCTCGATTGCGCGCCGAATGTCCGGGTGGAGCGGGTCATTGATGTCGGCCTGTCCAACGCCTTCGGGTTCGGCGGGCACAACGCCGCGCTCGCCGTCGTCGGCGTGTGACGCCGCCGCGGGATCCGCACCAGGCCCTCCCCGACGTCAGTCGCGGGAGGGTCTCGTCGTTCCAGCCCTGGACCGTCGCCGTGGTGGTGGGGCTCCTGGCGCTGTCGCTGGCGGTGGGCTTTTATCGCTGGCACCAGCAGGTCAACCGCAGCCTGACCCGATCGGCGGTGGCCGGTCGAATGGCGCCGCGCCGCCTGGGGTTCGAGCATGCCATCGAGCAGCGGATGAGTCTGCTCGACGGCGTGGCCGCCCATGTCGCGATGGGTTGGGGCCACCCCGATCTGCCTGAGACGTTCGACCGCTATGCCGAGCTGATCCGCGGCAAGACGGATAACGGCATCCGCGCCCTGCAGTACATTCGCAACGGCATCATCGTCCACACCTGGCCGCTCAATGACAACCGGGCGGCCGTTGGCCAGGATTTGCGGCAGCACCCCGAGCCGCAGGTGCGCGACGACTATCTCCGGGCGGCAACTCCCGAGGGTGTCGGCCCGATTCTGTCAGGACCGGTTCCGCTGTACCAGGGAGGCATCGGCCTGATCGGCCGGCTCCGCGCACCGGTTGCTGGCGACTCGGTGACCGTAGTGGTGGGCCTGGTGATCGACGTCGCCAACCTGCTGGCCGAGAGTGGTCTCAGCGACAGCGCCGATGTGATGTGGGTGTTGCGGGACAGCGATGGCCAACGCATCGCCGGCGCCACCGATGCGGCGATGGCGGGAGAGGACCCGGTGGGACTGTCGGTCCGCCTGCCGGATCGCACCTGGCGCCTCGAGGGGATCCCGCGCGAGGGGTGGCTCGCTGCCACCCCTGATCGCAGCATGCTGCGCCTGATTCTGGCCGCACTGGTGGCGATGCTGGCGGCGCTCGGCTACCTGACGCAGTCGCGCTTCAAGACCCGGGTCGAGGCCGCCCAGTTGAGGGATCGCCAGCGGAGTGAGGCCCAGGTGGCCTCGCTCTTCCAACTGGTGCCCGACGGCCTGGCTGTCATTGAACTCGACAGCGATCGCTACGTCCGGGTGAACGATGCCTACTGCCAGATCAGCGGCCGCTCGCGCGACAAGTTGATCGGGCAGACCGTGGCCGCCACCGGTATGTGGGCCAGCGAGTCCGACCGGGCGGAGGTCATCGCCCAGGTGCGCAGCGCGGGTGAACTGGCCGAATACCCGCTCGCCGTGGTGCGCCCGGACGGCAGTATCCGCAACAGCATTGTGTCGAGTCGGATTGTTGATCTCGACGGCGTCCCCCACTGCCTGACCGTGCTCCGGGACGTCCACGACCGCCTCGCGTTGGAACGGCGGGTCGTCGAGAGCCAACGTCTCGAGGCCATCGGACGCCTCGCCGGCGGGGTCGCCCATGACTTCAATAACCTGATCACCGCCATCAGCGGCTATGCCGATCTGGCGCTGGACGAGGTGCCGCAGGCCGCCCCGCCGCACCGCTTCCTGCTGGAGATTCGCCGCGCCAGTCGTCGCGCGGCGGAGCTGACCCGCCAGTTGCTCACCTTCGCGCGGCGTCAGGTCGTGCTGCCTCGGCGGGCCGACCTCCGAACCCTGGTGAGCGATGCGGAGCCGTTGCTCCGCCAACTGATCAGCGACACCGTCTCGCTCGAGGTCCGGCTGCCGCCGCAGCCGGTACCCGTGATCATCGATCCCGCCCAGTTCGAACAGGCGCTGATCAACATCACTGTCAATGCCCGCGATGCCATGCCGCAGGGCGGCGTGGTCGTGATGACAGTCGCGGAGCAGGACGGGGAGGGGACAGTGGCGATTCGCGATGGCGGAGTGGGAATTCCGGCCGCCGCGATTCCGCATTTGTTCGAGCCATTCTATACCACAAAGGAAGTCGGGCGGGGCACCGGCCTGGGGCTGGCAACGGTCTATGGCATCATGGAACAGGCCGGTGGCGTCGTCACTGTGGACAGCGTGGTGGGCAGCGGGACGACCATGACCATCCGCCTGCCGCTGGCCAGCAGCGCGGGAGTGACCCCGATCGGCGTCAAGGAGCCGCTCCCCAGCTTGCCCGCGGCCCGCGAACACGAGGCCATCATCGTGGTCGACGACGAGTCCCAGGTCCGTGACATCTGCGTCAGGATGCTGACGCGGCTGGGCTATCAGGTGCGCGCTGTCGCCGACGGCGCGGCCGCCATCGGCCTGCTCGCGGAGGACGACCGGGTCAACCTGGTGCTCACCGATCTGGTCATGCCCGGCATCGGTGGGCTGGAACTGCGGGAATGGATCATCCAGCACCAGCACGCCGCCGGGATTCTGCTCATGTCGGGCTACAGCGAGGACATGGTCGGCGGCGACAGCGACGCGACGCCCTTCCTTGCCAAACCCTTTACCGCCTTGGAACTCGCCCTGGCGGTGCGGAAGGCCCTCGATCGTGCGCCGGGATCGGAATCGACCTAGATTCCGAGCATGACCGCTCGCACCGAACCGCCTGCCGCAGGCGCACCGGTCGACCTCGCGATCGACCGCGTGCGGGATCCAGCCCTCCGTTCCATCGCCGCCAAAGTCCGTGAGCGACGTCGCCTGGATCGCGACGATGGCCTGGCCCTCTACGCCACCAGCGACCTGATCGGTCTGGGCACCCTTGCCGACTTCGCCAATCGGCGGCTGCACGGCGACCGGGTCTGGTTCTCCGCCAATCAACACATCAATCCGACCAACGTCTGCATTCTGCGCAACACCTGCACCTTCTGCTCCTTTGCCCGGATGCCGAAGGAGGCCGGGGCGTATACCCGGTCGCTCGAGGAGGTGTATCACGAAGCGGAACTGGCGCGCGGTGCACCGACCCGGGAGTTCCATATCGTCGGTGGCCTGCATCCCAAGGTCGGCGTCGACTATTACGTCGAGATGATTCGCGGTCTGCGCGAACGCCATCCGCAGGTCCATGTCAAGGCGCTGACAGCGGTGGAGATCGCCCACATCGCCCGGGTGTCGAAGCTCACCACCCTCGAAACGCTGCGCCAATTGCAGGCGGCCGGCCTGACCTCCATGCCGGGGGGAGGTGCCGAGGTGTTCAGCAGCGCCGTCCGCGCCACCATTGCCGAGCGCAAGCTCTCAGGCGAGGAATATCTGCGGGTCCACGGTGAGGCGCACTCGCTCGGGATTCCGACCAACTGTACCATGCTCTACGGCCATGTCGAGTCGGCGGCCGACCGGGTTGATCATCTCAGCATGCTGCGCGATCAACAGGACCGCAGCGGCGGATTTCTTACCTACATCCCGCTGGCCTATCACACCGAGCACAACGAGCTGGGCGAGGAACTCGGTCGGGTCGGCACCGCCACCACCGGGTATGAGGATCTGCGCAATATCGCCGTCGCGCGTCTGTTCCTCGACAATATCCCTCATGTCAAAACGCACTGGCCGATGGTCACGCCGTTCATGAGCCAGATCGCCCTCAGCTTCGGGTGCAACGACGTAGAGGGTACTGTCGTCTTCGAACGGATCTACCACGACGCGGGCGCAACCACGGCGCTGGGATTGTCCTATGGCGAGTTGGTGGCGCTGATCCGCGACGCCGGACGGCAGCCGGTGGAACGGGACTCACTCTATCAGCCGATCCGGAGCGATTTCAGCGATCTGGATCTGCCGCACGGCGGCGACAGCCGCGCCCTCCCGGTTCTGGGGGCGGCATGAGGCTCGGACGCATTCCCTGGATCAACGCGCTGCCGGTCAACGCCGCGATCGATCGCGGCCTGGTGCCCGGCGCCGAGACGGTGATCTCGGCGACGGCGGCGGAGTTGAACGACCTGCTGGCGGCCGGAGAACTGGATCTGAGCGTCATCTCCGCGGTGGAGTATGCCCGGGATGCCGCCAGCTATACGCTGCTGCCGCAATTGGCCATCTCGTGCGATGGTCCGGTCCATTCCGTCGCGCTGTTTTCCCGCCGTCCGGTGACGGAGCTTGACGGCGCCACTGTGCTGCGCACGGCGTCGAGTCGCACCTCGGTGTTGCTGCTGGAACTGCTCTGCCGGCACGTCTGGCAGGTGCAGCCGCGGTTCGTCACCGCGCGCGCCGAAGCGGGAGACCTGGACGGCCTGAATGCCCTGCCGCACGACGCAGTGCTGGTGATCGGGGACGCCGCGCTGCATCTGCGTGCTCGCGAGACCTATCCGGTCTTCGTCGACCTCGGTGCCGCCTGGAAGGCGTGGACCGGGCTGCCCTTTGTTTTTGCCGTGTGGGCGGCGCGGCGCGATGCCGATCACGAGGCCGCACTGGCGCTGCATCAGAACCTGCTGGCCTCGCGGGCCTGGGGCGTCGCGCATCTCGACCTGCTCGCCGCGGAAGCGGCGCAGGCAACCGGCATGGCGGTCGCCACAGTGCGCGACTACCTCGGCAATCTCGACTACGACCTGTCGCCGGAGCACCTGGCGGGACTGACCACATTCTTCCAGCGGCTCACCGCCGACGGCGCGGTACCCGATGGCACTCTCTCCTTTCTCACGGCGGCATGAGATGCGTGTGATCGATCGGTCCAGCGCCGAGTTTCGCGAGTACCTGGAACTCTATCAGCGGGCCTCGCTGCTCGAACTGGGAGCGCTGGCGGATGCGGAACGCTGGCGGCATCATCCCGAGCCGGTGGTGTCCTACATCATCGACCGCAACATCAACTACACCAATGTCTGTGTCGCCGATTGCTCCTTCTGCGCCTTCTATCGCCGTCCCAAGGATCCCAGCGGCTACATCCTCTCCTTCGAGGAGATCGGCGCCAAGATCGATGAGTGCAAGGCGCTCGGCGGCGTGCAGATCCTGCTGCAAGGGGGACACAACCCCTACATCCCGTTCGAGTGGTATCTCGAACTGATGCGCTACATCAAGACCCACCATCCGATTCATATCCACGGCTTCTCGCCCTCGGAGGTGGTCTTCTTCTCCGAACGCTTCCGCCTGCCGGTCGCCGAGGTGATCACCCAGCTCCGCGAGGCGGGCCTCGATTCGATTCCGGGGGGCGGAGGCGAGATTCTGGTGGATGCCGTCCGCGAGCGGGTGGCGCGCAAGAAGGCGCAGACCGAGGAATGGCTCGGCGTCCAGGAGGAAGCCCACCGGCAGGGCATGACCACATCGGTCACCATGATGTACGGCCTGGGTGAGTCCGACGCTGATCGGATCGAGCATCTGCTCCGGATTCGTGACGTCCAGGATCGCACCGGCGGGTTCACCGCCTTCATCTGCTGGCCGCTGCAACCGGAGGGCACCGGGATGGCCGACCGGGTCAAGACCGATGCGGTCACCTATCTCCGGACCCTGGCGATGGGGCGGATCATTCTGCACAACGTGCCCAACCTCCAGTCGAGTTGGGTGACGATGGGCCTCAAGGTCGGCCAGGTGGCACTTCGCTTCGGGGCCAACGACTTCGGCTCGCTGATGATGGAAGAGAACGTCGTCTCGGCCGCCGGTACGACCTATCGCGCGACCATCGCCGAAATGGAACGCGCCATAGTCGACGCAGGCTTTGTCGCGGCGCGGCGCCGGCAGGACTACAGTCTGCTGCCCCAGGAGTCGGTCGCGGCATGATCCGGGTGGGGATTGGCTACGACTCGCATCGGTTCGGGGCCGATCGCCACCTGGTGCTGGGCGGCGTCACCATCCCCGACGGCCAGGGCCTGATTGGTCACAGCGACGCCGATGCCGTCGCCCATGCCCTCACCGACGCGCTGCTGGGCGCGGCGGCCTGCGGCGATATCGGACGCCTCTTCCCGGACAGCGACCCGGCCCACGCCGGCGCCGATTCCTTGCAACTGCTGCGTCGGGCGCACCATCATGTCCGCCAGCGGGGGTGGACCTTCGCCCAGGGCGATGTCACAGTGGTGCTCGAGCGGCCGCGCCTGGCCGGCCACGTCGACGCCATGCGCGATCGCATCGCCGAGGCGTTGGATGTCTCCCGCGCAGCCGTGTCGGTCAAGGCCAAGACCAATGAGGGCATGGGGTGGATCGGTCGCGGCGAGGGCATTGCGGCCATGGCGGTGGCCACGCTGCGGCCGATTGATCCGGCCCTCGAAATGACCGACCCCACGGCGCCACCGCGCCAGAGCGCGTGATCGCCCGGTTCCCCCGTGCTCGATCCATTTCTGGCCTGGCTCATCGGTCTGCCGCCGCTATCGATCTACCTGGTTCTCGCCCTGTTGGCGGTGGTTGAGAACGTTTTCCCGCCATTCCCGGCCGATACCGGTGTCGCGTTGGGCGCATTCCTCGCCTATCGCGGCGTGGTCGATCCCTGGCTGGTCTGTGCCGTGACTGTGGTGGCCAATGTGGCCGGGGCGCTGGGGATGTATTACATGGGCGCCCGCCACCGCGAGGCGCTGTTTGCCAGTCGGCTGGCCCGCCGGATCCTGCCCGCCGAGGGGATCGTGGCCGTGCGTCGGGAATACGACAGGTTCGGGATCCCAGGCCTGTTCCTGGGGCGTTTGCTGCCCGGCTTCCGGGCCGTGGTGCCTCCCTTCGCCGGCCTGATCCGGTTGGGCCCGATCCGCGCCGGGGTCCCGATCTTCGCTGCCGCTCTGCTGTGGTATGGTGGCATCGTGGTCGCCGTCGTTCACCTCGGCGCCCAGTTTGACCGCGCGCTGGCGCTGCTCGACTCGCTCAACCGTGGCCTGGCTGTCGTTGCGGTGCTGCTGATCGGCCTCGGGGTTCTTTGGTGGCGGCGGCGCCGCCGGAATCGGCCATGACCCGCCCGCCGCAGTCGAGCGAGGTGTATCGTCGCTTTCATCTCGCCACATTTGACGACTATCTCGCACTCGAGGCGGGGCATTCGCCGCACACGCGTGACGCCTACCGCGGCGACCTGGTTCGCCTCGCCGATTATGCGACGAGTCGCGGGATCGACGACCCGGCTGCCATCGACAGCGATCTATTGCGCGACTTCGTCTTCCTGCTCAAGGATCTGGGCCTCTCTGCCGCCAGCATTCGGCGCAACATCTCGGCTGTGCGCACCTGGTTCGGTTTTCTCACCGGGGAAGGGATTCTCGACCATGACCCCAGCGATCGGCTCGAATCGCCTCGGCTGGGGCGCCGTCTACCCGACACGCTGAGTGTGGCCGACGTCGAGCGATTGCTCGCAGCACCCGGGGTCGATCGTCATCTCGCCTGGCGCGATCGGGCGCTGCTCGAGCTGGGCTACGGTGCCGGACTGCGGGTGAGTGAACTGTGTGGCCTCGCCGTGACCGACGTGTTGACCGGCGAGGGACTGGTCCGCGCCTACGGCAAGGGACGCAAGGAACGACTGGTGCCCGTGGGACGACCGGTCCTTGCCGCGGTCGCGACCTACCTGCACACCACGCGCGCGCAACTCGACCGGGGCGAAACCGAAGGGCGTCTGCTGCTCAACAATCGCGGCAAACCGCTCTCGCGGGTGGGCGCGTGGGGAATTGTCAAGCGTGCCGCCGCCGACGCGGATCTCGCAGCCCGAGTCACACCCCACACCCTGCGGCATTCATTCGCCACCCATCTGCTCGAGGGCGGAGCCGATCTGCGTGCCGTCCAGGAAATGCTCGGCCATGTCGATCTCACCACGACCCAGATCTATACCCACGTCGATCGCGAGTATCTCCGCAGCGTGCATCGGCAATACCATCCGCGGGGCTGAGCCCGCGGCGCGATATATTCCCCCATGCTCTTCCTGCTCGACAACTACGACTCCTTCACCTGGAACCTGGCCCAGGCCTTCGGAGCGATGGGCGCTGATCCGGTGGTGGTCCGCAATGACCAGACGACCCCGGCCGACGTGCTGGCCCAACGCCCGACCGCCATCGTGATCTCGCCCGGCCCGGGCGAACCGCGCGACGCGGGGATCTCGATTCCCCTGATCCGCGACGCGATGGCGGCCGGTATTCCACTGCTCGGCGTCTGCCTCGGTCATCAGGCCATCGGCGAAGCCCTGGGCGGTCGGGTGGTACGGGCCGATCGCCAGATGCACGGCAAGGTCACCACAGTCGACACCTGTCGGGACCCGCTCTTCGCCGGCCTCGAGCGACAGTTCCCCGTGATGCGCTACCATTCGCTGGTGGTTGAGCCCGACAGCCTGCCGGCTGAACTCGCCGTCACCGCCTGGTCGACCGACCGCGAGGCCGGCCGGGAAATCATGGCGGTGCGCCATCACCATCGGCCGCTCTGGGGGGTCCAATTCCACCCCGAATCGGTCGGGACACCGGTCGGCGAGCGGATTCTGCACAACTTCGTGACGCTTGCCGCGCAGCAGGCCTAACGGGTTCGGCCACAATCAGTTACCGCATAGCGACCAGCAGCGGCACGCATTTTGACAGCGGGCCGATCCGCAGATAGCTTATATCGTGCCTGTCCTGATCGTGATCCCCGCCCGCCTGGGTTCGACCCGCCTGCCCAGGAAACCGCTCCAGCTTCTCGCCGGCGAACCCCTGATCACCCGCGTCGTCGCCCGTGCCCGAATGGTGCCGGATGTCGACCATGTGGTGGTAGCCACCGATTCGGCTGAGGTCCGCGAGGTGCTGACGCCGCTGGGGGTCGATGTGGCCATGACCCGTGACGACCTCGCCAGCGGCACCGATCGAGTCGCGGCGGTGGTGGCGCGCCAGGACTACCAGCACTACGACATCGTCGTCAACCTTCAGGGTGACGAACCCTTCCTGCCAATCGAGGCAGTGACCGGCGCGATCGGCCGGGTTCGCAGCGGCGATGCGATCGGCACCGCGGCCGCGCCGCTGGATCCGGCCCTCCGTCACGATCCGGCGCGGGTGAAGGTGGTCTGTAACGACCATTCCCGCGCCATTTACTTCTCGCGCCTCGCCATTCCGGCGGTGCGTGACAGCGACGATCTGGCGCGGGCGCGCTGGTGGCAGCACCTGGGGATTTACGCCTACCGCCGCGAGACGCTGCTCCGCCTCACGCTGCTGCCGATCTCCCATCTGGAGCGGATGGAGCGTCTCGAACAGCTCCGCGCTCTCGAAGCCGGTTTTCCGATCGGTGTGGCACTGCTCGACTGTGCCGCCGAACCCGGTATTGACACTCCCGACGACCTTCGTGCCGCCGATGCGCGGTGGCGCGACACCAGTGAGGCTACGGCATGACCGAACAGGCTCGGAACACCAAGTACATCTTCGTGACGGGCGGCGTCGTCTCCTCGCTGGGGAAGGGGATCGCCGCGGCGTCGCTGGGACGCCTGCTGGTCGAGCGCGGGCTGTCGGTGACGATTATCAAGTTCGATCCCTACATCAATGTCGATCCCGGCACCATGTCGCCGTATCAGCACGGCGAGGTGTATGTGACCGATGACGGTGCGGAAACCGATCTCGACCTGGGGCACTATGAGCGGTTCCTCGACCGCTCACTGTCGCAGCAGAACAACGTCACCACCGGCCGGATCTATCAGACAGTGATCAGCAAGGAACGGCGCGGGGAGTACAACGGCGGGACGGTGCAGGTGATTCCCCATATCACCGATGAGATCAAGCATGCGCTGCGCCGCGGCGCCGCCGGACAGGATGTGGTGCTGGTCGAGATCGGTGGCACGGTGGGCGACATCGAATCGCTGCCGTTCCTCGAAGCCATCCGGCAGTTCCGCCAGGATGTCGGGCGTGAGCATGCGATCTTTGTCCACCTGACGCTGGTACCCTGGATCGCGGCGGCGGGAGAACTCAAGACCAAGCCGACGCAGCACTCGGTGCGCGACCTGATGCAGGTGGGGATTCAACCGGATCTGTTGATCTGTCGGAGTGAGCAGCCGCTGGGGGCCGAGATCAAGCGCAAGATCGCCCAGTTCTGCAACGTCGATTTTTCGGCGGTCATCGAGAGCCCCGATGTGGCCAGCATCTATGAGCTGCCGCTCCGCTTTGCCGAACAGGGGTTCGATCGTGAAGTCTGTACCCGGCTCGGCCTGGAGACTCGTGATCCGGACCTCAGCCGCTGGCAGGCGATGGTCGATCGGATTCTGGCGCCGTCACACCGGGTGCGGATCGCCGTCGTCGGCAAGTATACCGCCCTGCACGATGCCTATAAGTCAGTGGGGGAGGCTCTGCTGCACGGCGGGATTCCGCACGACGTCGGCGTGGATGTCACCTGGATCGACAGCGATGCGTTCACCTCACCGGAGGATGCGGCGCGCCTTCTGGCGGGCTTCGATGGATTGCTGGTGCCGGGCGGATTCGGCGACCGGGGCGTGGAGGGGATGATGGTGGCGATCAGCCACGCCCGCACCCAGGGCCTGCCGTTCTTCGGCATCTGTCTCGGCATGCAGGTCGCCATTATCGAATTCGCGCGCCACGTCGCCGGCATGCCCGATACCAGTTCCACCGAATTTGCGCCCAACTGTCCCGATCCTGTCATTGCGCTGATGGCATCGCAACGCGACGTCAAGGATATCGGCGGCACCATGCGACTCGGCGCCTATGCGGCGCGGTTGCGTGAGGGCAGTCGGGTGGCTACCGCCTACGGGACCACCGAAATCTCCGAACGGCATCGTCATCGTTGGGAAGTCAACAACGCCTATCGCCACGTGCTGGCCGAGTTCGGTATGCGTCTCGCGGGACTGTCGCCCGACGGCTCGCTGGTGGAGACCATCGAGCTGCCCGACCATCCCTACTTCGTCGGCTGTCAGTTCCATCCGGAGCTGAAGTCGCGACCCACCCGCCCGCATCCGTTGTTCGACAGCTTCATCGCTGCGGCTTGTCAGCATGCCGGCATTGCGGCTGTTACCGATGCCGTCGAGGCACCCACCGCGTGAGCTCGGTCGGTTTTGGTCGCATGCCGTTCGTGATCGCCGGCCCCTGTGTGGTCGAGGATGAAACGACCATGGACCGGATCGCCGACGCGCTCGCGGCATTCGCCGCACGTCATGACGTGCCGGTGTTCTTCAAGGCCTCATTCGACAAGGCCAATCGGGCCCGCGGCGACGCGCCTCGCGGCCCCGGTCTCGAGGCCGGCCTGGCCGCGCTGGTGCGTCAGCGCGAGCGCACCGGCCTGCCGGTTCTGACTGACATTCACGAGCCGGCCCAGGCGGCACTCGCCGCCCCGCTGGTCGACGCGCTCCAGATTCCGGCATTCCTCTCCCGTCAGACCGATCTGTTACTCGCAGCGGGCGCGACGGGACTGCCGGTCAACATCAAGAAGGGGCAGTGGATGGCCGCCACCGCCATGACCGGCGCGGTCGAGAAGGTGCGCCAGGGGGCCAGCCACGATGTGGCAGTGACCGAACGGGGGACCTTCTTCGGGTATGGCGACCTGGTGGTCGACTTTCGCAACATCCCCCGGCTGCGTCAGGCGACAGGTGTGCCGGTGATCTACGATGCCACCCACAGTGTACAGCAACCGGGGCAGGCCGCCGCCGGGGCCAGCGGTGGGCTGCGCGAGTTCGTACCGCCGCTGCTCGCGGCGGCGGCCGCCGCCGGCGCTGATGGGTTCTTCATCGAGACGCATCCCGATCCGGCCCGGGCACTCTCCGATGCGGCGACCCAGTGGCCGCTGGCCGACCTGGCACCACTGCTGCTCCGCACGCTCGCCATTCGGGCAGCGGCGGGGGAGGCCCGCGATGCTTGATCCGGACCGGGTCGCCCCGATTCGCCTGCTCGGCTGCGATGTGGATGGTGTGCTGACTGACAACGCCGTGTGGCTCGGCACGGTCGGCGATGCCGCAGTCGAGATGAAGCGTTTCGATGTGCAGGACGGTCTTGGCCACGCCCTGCTGCGCGGATCAGGCATCGATGTGATCTGGGTCACCGCGCGCCAGTCGCGCGACACCGCGCTGCGTGGGGCGGAGTTGCAGGTCTCGCGGGTCCTCCAGGTCCATCACGGGGCCAAGCGGGACGCCATCGAAGCGGAACTGAGGGCCCGCGGCCTGACCTGGGCCGAATTCGCCTTCATCGGCGACGACTTTGCCGACCTGCCGGTGCTCCAGCGCGCCGGCCTCGCCATTGCCGTAGCCAATGCTCGCGAGGAGATCAAGGCGGTCGCCCATCATGTCACCACCGCGCGGGGAGGCCACGGCGCAGTGCGAGAAGTGATCGACAGTCTCCTCCGCCTGACCGGGCGGTGGGACGCCGCCATCGCCCGCTACCTGGCCCCGCCGAGCACGTCATGACCTCCCTTGCCAGTGCGCGGCGCACCCTGCGTCTCGAAGCCGACGCGGTCGCCGCCGCCGCCGAGCGGCTGGATGAGAACTTCGACCGGGCGATCGCTCTGCTGGCGCAGGCCGATCGGGTGATTGTGAGCGGTATCGGTAAGAGCGGCGCCATCGCGCAAAAGATTGCCGGGACGCTCACCTCCACCGGCACGGCCGCAACATGGTTGCATCCGGTCGAGTCGTTGCATGGCGACCTGGGTGTGGTCCGACCCGGCTCGGTCGGCATCATCCTGAGCAAGAGCGGCGAAACCGACGAACTCTTTGGTCTCGTGGCGGCGCTGGCCCGACTCGACATTCCGTTTATCGCCATCACCGGCGCACCGCAGTCGACGCTGGGGCGCGCAGCGGCCGTGGTGCTCGACGGCGCCGTCCCCGAAGAGGCCTGCCCCTACGATCTGGCTCCGACCACCAGTACCACAGTCGCGCTGGCGCTGGGTGACGCTCTCGCCATGGCCCTGCTCGAGCGCAAGGGCTTCACTCCCACGGATTTTGCGGCGCTGCATCCCGGCGGGCGGCTCGGGCGACGGCTGTTGCTGCGGGTGACCGACGTGATGGTGCCAGCCGATCACACCCTGCCGTCGTCGGCCTCAATGCGCCAGGTAGTCGTCAGCCTGGCGCGGGGGCGCGGCTTGGCGCTGCTGGTGGATGAGGAGCAGTTGGCGGGCGTGATCAGTGCCGGAGATCTCACCCGGTTGGCAGAACGCAGCGAGCAGTATCTCGATTTCATCGCCAGTGACGTGATGACCCAAACTCCGCACGTGCTGGCACCGGAGGATCTCGGCGCGACGGCGGTCGGCCGAATGGAGCGCTTCGGCATCGCCGCCGCTCCCGTGATCGGTGCCGACGGCCACGTGGTGGGCGTGGTCCACCTGCATGACCTGCTGCGCGCGGGGGCTGCATGAACCGGTCCTGGTGCGGCGGCCTGCTGATGCTCCTGCTGATCGGCTGTGTCGAGGGGCCGCCACCGGTCGACCAGACGGTGACTGCCGACACGGCAAGTCAGATCCTCGAGGGCATGACTCGCTCCATTACCCGCGATGGCGTGCGACTGACCGACATCAGCGCCGATACGGCCTGGGTCTTTGATGCCACCCGAACCGTGGCAATGTCCCAGGTCCACCTCACCTTCTATGACAGCGCCGGCGCCGTCCGCTCCACAGTGACCGCCGACAGCGGCCTCCAGTACGAGCGCACCGGCGTTCTCGATCTGATCGGCAATGTGGTCGCCACCACGCCGGGACCCGCGGTCCAGGTCCTCAAGACCGCCCATTTGATTTTCGATAAGGCGTCAAATCTGATCCGATCCGACAGCGCCTACACCATCACCTCGCCGAGCGGCAATGGTGGTGGGCAAAGCTTCGAGACCGATCCCGATTTTCGCCGGTTCCGCAGTTGGCAGCCGCACGGGTATCAGAAGGGGCAGGGCTTCCTCCTGCCGCGCGGTCAGGCGGACAGCACGCCATGAGGGTGTACCCGCTGGCGCTCGCCCTGCTCGCCGCGGGCAGTAGCGCCCCGCTCATGGCCCAGCGTCCGGCCGACCGCCGCTGCCAACTGGAAGTGCTCAGTTCGGAGCGGGAGGGCGTGCGGGAGGACTTCCAGGCCGGGGTCAACTACTTCCTCGGCGGCGATGTCCACCTCAAGTGTCGCAGCCAGAATGTCTATCTCGATGCGGATTCGGTCGCCTCGTACAACGGCACCATTGTCCGCTTCATCACCCGGGCCCACTATCGCGACGCCGACAGCGACATCACCGCCGACACGATGACATATGTCACAGCCACCGAGCGGCTGGAATTGCGGGGCAATGTGGTGGCGATCAATCGCGTCAACGGCTCGACGCTGCGCTCGCCGTGGGTGGACTATCTCCGAGCCGTCACCGGCGTCCGTGACAGCGCCGAGGCGATCGCCCTGCAGCGCCCCACCGTCACCTATCCGCCCCGCGGAACCGGTGACAGCGCCGGAGCAGAGCCGTACCGGATGACCAGCGACGGCATGCGGACCCGCGGCTCCTCCTGGATGGTCGGCTGGGGCGAGGTCGAGGTCGATCGGGACTCGCTCCACGGTCGCGGTGACTCGTTGATCTACGTTCGCACCGAACAGGACCGGGTGACACTGGTGGGGGTGCCGGCCACCCTGATCCGCTCCGGCAGTGATTCGTTCGCCGTGGAAGGGTCGCTTGTGCATCTCGGTCTGGTAGGAGAGGATCTGCGGCAGGTGCAGGCTGAGGGGCAGGGGATCGTCAGCAACCGGATCGGCACGGTGACCGGCGATAGCGTCGACCTGGCCTTCGAGGACGGGCAGCTTGTCCGGACCCAGAGCTGGGTCCAGTCGAGCCCGGAGGCCACGGTGATGGCCAACGGTTTCGACGTGCGGGGTGATTCGATCGCAATCGACACGCCGGGCGAGCGTCTCCGCGAGTTGCGAGTCTTTCGTCGGGCGGTACTGGTGGAGCCGGTCGCGGACAGCGCTGTCGGCTCCGACTCGTTGCCGCCGATTCATAACACCATGACCGGGGCCGCCATTCACGCCCGTTTTGTGGACCACGATTCGGCCGGGACGCTGGTCACCCGGCTGCAGGATATCACCACCACGGGCAGCGCGACTGCGCTCTTTTCCCGCATGGTGACGCGTAATGGTGAGGCATCGCCCACCATTAACTACACCCGCGGAGACACCATCATCGTGGAGATGACAGTCGGCGACAGCAGTGGCGTGAAAGAGGTGCGCGCCTACCGCGGTCAGACGCCGGTAGACGGCGTGCAGCTTGAACGGGCATCGCTGCCGGCGCGGTCGGCGACGACCCCACCGCCGCCCGCGCCACCGCGGCGGGAGGACCAGCTATGAGCCTGCTCCGAGCCGAAGGGTTGTACAAGAGCTACCGGCGACGGGCGGTGGTCGCCGACGTCGCCGTCCAGCTCGAACAGGGTGAGATCGTGGGTCTGCTCGGGCCGAACGGGGCCGGCAAGACGACCACCTTCTATCTCATCACCGGCCTGATCCGCCCCGACAAGGGACAGATCCTGCTCGACGAGCGGGACATCAGTCGTCTGCCGATGTATCGGCGGGCGCGGCTGGGCATCGGGTACCTGGCCCAGGAGCCCTCGATCTTCCGGCGGATGACAGTGGCCGAAAACGTTCTGGCCATCCTGGAGACGCTGCCGATCGACAAGGCGGAGCGTCTCCACCGGGTCGAGACCATGCTGGCCGATCTGGGGCTGTCATCATTGCGGGACGCGCCGGCCTACACCCTCAGCGGCGGCGAACGACGCCGGCTGGAAATTACCCGGGCCCTGGCGACCAACCCCCGCTTCATGCTGCTTGACGAACCGTTCGCCGGAGTCGATCCGATCGCGACTCACGACATCCAGACGATTGTCGCCTCGCTCAAGCAACGGGGGATTGGTGTCCTGATCACCGACCACAATGTTGAGCAGACGCTGGAAATTGTCGACCGCGCGTATATCATGCACTCCGGCAGCGTACAGGCGGCAGGAACAGTGACCGACCTGGTCTGGAATGATCGGGTGGCTGAGCTGTATCTTGGACCATCACTCACGGCTCGGCTTCGGCATCGGATGGAGCGACAGGCATGAAGACGGGGCTGCACCAGCAAACCGGACTCCGCCAGGAATTGCGGATCAATCCACGCCTGTACCAGGCGATGGATATGCTGTACATGCCCATGCTCGACTTGCAGCAGCACCTGCAGCAGGAGTTGCTCAGCAATCCGTTCCTCGAACTGGAGGAGCCCGAGGACGAGGACACGCCCGATAAGACCACCGCCGAGGAGCAGGAGGAGGTCAAAAAGGACGACGAGGTCGATTGGGAAGAGATCCTGCTCCATGGCTTCGAGGTCGGCGGAGCGCGACAGCAGTTCGAGTCGCAGGACTACCTTGAGCCGCAGTCGGTTGCGGCCGCGGATCTGGCGGACCATCTGCGCGACCAGTTGCAGATGATCGACCTCGAACCCCGACAGCGTCTGCTGGTTGAGGAACTGATCGGCAACGTCTCCGATGACGGTTATCTGAGCTGTTCACTTGAGGAAGTCCTCCGATCGGTCAACCTCTGGGTAATCAACACCCTGGGGCTGGGAGGGCGCGCCGACGATCCGGATCCGGACGACGAGGATGATCCCTTTGCGTTGCCGGATGCCATTGGCGCGGTACCGGTCGAACCGTCGGCCGATCCGGATCCGGTGGGCGAGGTCGATCCGAATCTCGACCTGCCCGACGGCGTGTCGCTGTTCACGCTGCCCGAGGTCGAAGCGGCGCTCACCGTCCTGCAGCGCTTCGACCCGCCGGGAATCGGGGCGCGCAATCTGCGGGAATGCCTGCTGCTCCAGTTGCGCGAAGCACACCAGACCGAAACCCTGGTCTGGCGCATGGTCGACGAGGCCTTCGACGATCTGTTGGCGCATCGCTGGAATGATCTGGCCCGAAAGTTCGGAGTCCCGCCGCGGGAGGCGCAGGAGGCGGCCGACAGCTTGGCGCGGTTCGACCCCAAGCCCGGCCTCAAGTATGGCGATCGGGGCGATGGCTACATCACGCCCGACCTGATTGTCAGCAAAATCGACGGCCGCTACCAGGTGTTCCTCAACGACACCGGCGTGCCGCGGCTGCGCCTCTCGCGCAGCTACCAGGAAATCGCCCGCGACCGCTCGAAGATGACGACCGAGAACAAGGACTTCATCGCCTCGCGCATGAACTCAGCGACCTGGATGATCCAGGCGATCGAGCAGCGTCGGCAGACGATGCTCAAAGTGATGAATTTCATTGTTGACCGGCAGCGCGACTTCTTCGGGCGAGGCCATGCGCTTGAGCGGTATCGCTGAGGTGATGTGGGCCTGGAATGCTTTGGGGTCGGCCTGGGTGTTGACCCAATCGCTGATCATCGAGGTGGTGGTGATGCCGGGCGCAAC
>CBFGTB010000042.1:0-17658 GCA_965651715.1 uncultured Gemmatimonadales bacterium | reverse complement strand
TTGGAGACCGGTGCTCTACCAATTGAGCTACGGACCTGTACCACTGCTCAGGGTGCCTGACGGGAATCGAACCCGCAACCTCCGGAACCACAATCCGGCGCTCTAACCGATTGAGCTACAAGCACCACGCCTCGCAGGCCTGCAAGATGCCGCCCTGCGGCAGCCGGGTCAAGCCGACTGCCGCGCCCAGAAGCGATCGGCCAGGGCCCCGGTGCGATGGTTCCCCGGCACCGGCTCGCCGTCGAGGGTGGCCACCGGGACGATTCCCCGCGCCGCGTTACAGACCACCAGGGCGCGCCAGGCAAGCTGGTCCCGGTGCAGCGCGACCTCCCGAACGCCACCCCTGGCGATCTCGGCGAGCCGATTCCTGGCAACGCTCGGCAGACCGCCCAGGTCGAGCGGCGGAAAGCAGAGCCGATCGCCATCCCACCAGCCGACCGCCCACAGGGTGGCCTCAATCAGACGGCCCTCGCCGTCGAGCAGCAGGGCGTCATCGCCGCCCAACTGCTGCACGCCGTGACGGGCCGCCGTCAGCCAGCCTCGATCGGCAACCTTATGGGGATACCCGCGATGCGCCGCCGGCGAGGTGACAAGATGGACCGGCGCGACGCTGCCGACGTCCCGTTCGCTGAGGGTGACCCGCCCCGCCTCAATCGCGTAACGCACCACCCGGTCGACACCGCCAACGGGCGGCGCGAGATCGGGAAGCTCGACGCCGAGCATCCCGGCGCTCCGATTCACCCGGGCACTGTGCAGCGGCCAGAGCGGCGCACGGCCCTCGCGCACCCGCACGGTTTCGATCAGAACTGACACGGCAGTACTCACTCCGATCCGGGAGATCAGGTGCAGCCAGGTCGAGAGCTGCCCAACAGCGGCCCACATCCGCTGCCGCCGACCCACGCCGCACCTGCACCCCACTGGTGCGAAACCCAACCCATCGGGTCAACCGCGGAGCCACGAATCCACACCACTGAACCCGAACAGCAACGGACCCATTCGCGGCCCTTCGCGTCCATTCGCGGATCACTCCACAAACAGGCGCGGAACCATTCGCGGCCCTTCGCGTCCATTCGCGGATCCCCCCAAAAACAGCAACGGAACCCTTCGCGACCCTTCGCGGATCGGGCTATGTCACCGGCGTCACTGTCCGGGCACTGAATCCTGCGCGGACCACTGTCCCGACCGCGATCGCGACGCCGCCCATCACCGCCAGGGCGGTCGGACGCTCACCCAGCAGCGCCCAGGTCCAGATCGGATTGAGCGCCGGCTCCACCAGCAGCAGCAGTGAGGCATCGAGCGCCGGCACCTCGCGCATTCCACGAGTCACCAGCACATACGCGACGCCAATCTGGACCACCCCCAGGAACAGCACAGCGCCCAGGTCGGCAGCAGAGAAATCAACCACCGGCAGCGCGAACGTCAGCGTCGCCACACAGGCCAGCGCATTGCCGGCGATGACGCTGGCGACCGGAGCATCGGGGTGCCCGTCGGCGCGGCCAAGCCAGCGGAAGCCGATCAGCAGCAGCGCATAGGTCAGCCCCGACACCAGCGCGAGGCCGTTGCCCAGACCCGGATCCGGAGCCGTCGCCACCGGCTGGTCCGCGCCGGCGAGTACCAGCACCAAACCCAACACCACGCACACCAGGGGAGCGATGTCGCGCCGCCCGGGGCGTTCGTTCAACAACAACGGCGCCAGCAGCACCAGGAAAAAGGGCGACGTTGATTGCAGATAGATGGCGTTGGCGCCGGTCGTGAGCCGATTGGCGAGCACGAACAACACCAGCGTCGCGGCGTAGGCCGTCCCGACCAGCATCACCCGCCAGGAGATCGCCGCCAGAGTCCGCGGCAGTACCGCCGCAAGGAACAGCGCCGCCACGCCCGAGCGGAACGAGGCGAGCTGCCAGCCGGTGAGCGAGGCGGCCTTGATCGCGACCCCGCCGGTGGAAAACAGCAGCGCACCGACGATAATGCCGGCCCGGGGCGATCGGATCATCGCGCCGCCACCAGAGCGGATGCGCCCGAGCGCTGCCGTCGCCATCTTACGGCATGTCCAATCCCGCTGCTGCACCACGCATTACTCGTCTGGCGTGGATCACGATCGCCGTCAACCTGGCGGTGATCCTCTGGGGCGCGTTCGTTCGCGCCTCGCATTCCGGCGCCGGCTGCGGCAATCATTGGCCACTCTGCAATGGTGAAGTCATCCCGCCGTCCCCCACGCTGAATACCATCATCGAGTTCACTCACCGGCTCACCAGCGGCCTGGCACTGCTGCTGGTGCTGGCGCTGCTGGTGGCGGTATGGCGCCACTGGCCCCGCGGCCATCGGGTTCGGATCGCGGCGATGGTGTCGCTGGCGGTGATGATCGCCGAAGCATTGATCGGCGCGGGGCTTGTCAAGTTCGAATTGGTGGCCGACAACGCCTCGCTGGCACGGGCACTGACCCTGGGCGCCCACCTGCTCAATACCCTGATCCTGCTGGCGGCGCTGCTGAGCGTCGCCCTGTGGTCGGGTGGTCTGCCCGCGCCCCAGTTCCGCCGACTCGGCGGCCGGGGCTGGTGGCTGCTGCTCGGCACCGTCGGTCTGGTGGCGGTGAGTACCACCGGCGCCATCGCCTCGCTGGGCGACACGCTCTTCCCCGCCCGCACCCTGGGGGAAGGCCTGGCTCAGGACCTCGATCCCACGTCGCATCTGCTGCTGCGCCTGCGCATTCTCCACCCGACCATCGCTGTGGTCGTCGGCCTGGCGGTGCTGGCGATCGCATGGCTCACCGACGACACCCACGACCGAACCCGCCGGGTGGCCCGCGGCCTGATCGGCCTGGTCCTGCTGCAGTGGACCGTGGGCATGACGTCGCTGCTGCTGCTGGTGCCGATCCCGATGCAATTGCTGCATCTGGCCATTGCCGATCTGCTGTGGCTGACCTGGCTGGCGCTGGTGCTCCACCTCGCGGCCGATCATGCGGCCCCCGAACGCAACAGCGCCGCGACGGCCCGGGCGGATTCGCCATCGAACACTGTGCCGGCGCCCTCCTCGAGATAGCCGACCACCCGCGTCGACGTCCACGCGGGGCGAAACGGCCGCTCCACCCGCAGCGCGCCGACCGCCAGACAGGCGGCAATCAGGCGACTGGCCCAATGCGACTCCGGTGCGAAACGCCGCGCCGGATACCCGCTGCCATCGGGACGCAGGTGATGCTCAAAGGCCACAGTGGCCGCCAATTCATAGCCACGCCCGCCGCAGCGCAAAAGGAACTCCGCGCCACGACTCACATGAGCTTCGATCAGCATCCGGGCATCGGGATCAAGATGATCCCGCCTCGCGTCGAGTTCGTCCAACCGCATCATGCCGATGTCAGCGGTGAGAGCCGCCACGCCGAGACGATGACGACCGCGCCGATCAATACCCGCCCGCTCCGCGGCCGCCATCGCCAATAGGGCGGTGTTGATGGCCAGATACTGAGGATAGCTGTCGGGCGACGCCGCCGGTTGAAGCTGCGGCACGCCCAACCGATCGACCTGGGCCGCCAGCAGCCGGATCACAACATCGATTTCCGATCCCGCCAGTCGGTTGGCCCGCGCCTCGGCATGGATGTACTCCACTGCCGCCATCTCATCGTCGGCCGCCAGCAACTGCTCCGCGGCCACGTCGCGCGACGAGGGCGCGTCAGCGTCGCCGGCCCCCGCTGCATCTGATCCGGCCCGCACTTCGACCACGCCATACCGGATGCCGTCAATCGGCCCACCCGATTGGGCCAGGTCCGGCTCCGCCGTCATCCGACGATCAATCTGCCGCAACAGCTCGGCCAGGCTCGCCCCGCTCGCCTGGCGATCGATTTCGAGTCGCTGGACACCGGCTGCCGCTAGGCGTGCGCTCCACGGCCACGCCGCCAGCTCATGCAGCGCGCGCCCCTGATAGATCGGGGCACCGCCCAGCAACAGGAAGGTCGCGGTCGGCGCGCTCTCCAACAGCGCAGCCAATGCCTGCGCCGCCGCATCGAGCGCCCGCTCGGCCGCCGGATGCCCCGGGGAATACAACCCCATCGTGGCCAGGGCGTGCGCCAGCGCATGCAGAAACCGAATCGCCTCATTCACCGGCGTGTCCTCCCAGCACCGCCCGAATGGCGGGATCGGTCGACCGCCTGGCCAATGCCAGAGTCACATCCACCTGACGGTGATGCGGCCAGCGTCGGGCCAGCACACCCAACGCTTCGCGCATCACCGGATCAGCGCTGCGCAACTTCCAGCGCCGGATCACGCCGCCCCGCATCCGCACCAGCTCCAGCAACGGCTCGACCACCAGCGGGCTGTCCGATGCGTCAAGCAGGCGAACGGCATGCAGTCGCACATCGGCGTCGTCGATCCTGAGCGCCGTCAGAATCGGCGCGACCAGTGACGGCGGACACACCCCGTTGAGCGACGCCAGCGCCAGGCGCGCCAACGGCGGCTCACCCCGCTCCAGCACCGCGGTCACCGCCCGGTCCCGCAGTGTGGGCTGACGCAGCAACACCTTGAGCGCCTCGAGCCGCACTCGCGCATCGGGGTCGGCCAGCAGCGGTACGACCCGCTCCGCCTGATGCACCTGCGGCAACTGCGCCAGTACCGTGAGAATGTTGCGCACCAGATGCCAGGGCGCACCGGTCATCGCATCGAGCAGCACAGCTTCGGCTCCCGGGGCCACACTCACCAGCAGGTCGAGCAGTCGTCGCCGCCGGGTGCGGTCGTCGGAACTGTCGATTGCACTCAGCAGCGGCGCGACAGCCGCCGTGCCGCTGTGACGTGCCACCCGCTCGATCAGCTCCCACTCCGGCTCATCCGCCTCGAGCAGGTCGGTCAACAATCCCGGTGCCGACAGCGCGTCGGCCAGCGCCTGACGGGTGTCGGCGCCGTTGTCGGGATGGTCGATCAACTCCAGGACCTCAGCGAGCTGGCCCCGTTCGACAGCGTACTGCACCGCACTCAGCGCCGCCGGTGTCACCAGGTCCAGCTCCAGGGCCAGCGCGATGACCCGCACCGCCTCGACCATCAACCGGGGATCATCACCGCTCAGATCATCAGGCGCCTCGCCGTCCCAGCGTTCCAGCAGCCCCATCACCTCGGTCGCGAAGTCGCCCTGCGCCACAGCAGACTCGATCGGCTCCTGCTCGGCCAACTTCGCCAACATCCAGTGCAGATGCTGTGAAATCGGATCACCATCGGCATCTGCCACCGACTCCAGCAATTGCAACAGCAGCGTCGGCGGCACCTGCTCCAGGGTCTCGCGCATGAAGCGTCGCCGGATCGTCGCCGTCGGCGCGGCGCCCATGACCCGGGTTGTGGCCGGTCGCGACAGGGCGGACAGCAGCGCAATGAATCGCTTGCGCGCACTGACCGGTGCCCGTTCGCCACGACTGTGCAATGCTGTAGCAAACGACGACAACGCCTCGAACACGCGTCGCGCCCCGTCGACTGTGGTCGTCGCTTCGCTGTTGATCACATCGGCCAGTTCACCCGCCGACGGTGCGCCGGTACCGTCATTCAGGCGATGGCCAAAGGCCGCCTCGACCAATCGACTCCAGAAATCGTCATCGAGATCATCGCCGCCGCCGTCGCTGAAGGCCAGCACGTCATAGACCAACGGCTCGACCCGCACGTGGGGCAGTTTGAGACCGTCGCGGCCCACCGTCTGGTCGGCATCGGCGGCACTGACCGCCGCGATCAGCGTTGCCACCTCGTCGCGAACGATGCCGGGAACAAACTGCATCGTGCCGATATTGCGCCGGTGAAGACGCTGCCCGAACTGCCGCATCTGGCTCGGCAGGGGGTCGATCGCAGCACCATCGACAAGGATCCCGTGCGGGGTAACGCCCAGGGTCAGACCGCCGCGCGCCTCCAGCGTCACGGCCAGCGTCTCGGTCAGGCTGTCGATTGCCTCGGTCACAAAGGAATGCCCCGCCGGATACATTCCCGCCTTGCCCACCGCGTTTGTGAAGTTGCGGAAGAGTCGGACAATGTCGCTCGGCGGCACCGGATCGGGGCGCTCGCTCATCCCTGCCCCAGCCGTTCCGGCGGATGGCAGGTCAGGGCTCCCACCAACCAGAACGCGCAACCATCCCACCAGTAGATCGCCGATTGCTGCCACTCGCGCGCCAGCGCAACGACATCCTCGCGCCGCCAGCGCAGCGCCACGCCTCGTTCGCGGTGGCTCGCGCCGGCGTTGACGCCGTCAACCTGCACCGCCGCGCCCGCCGGTCCGGCGCGAAACGCCTCCCAACGCTGCTGATTGACTGCGGGTGATGTCGGCTGACCGCGGGGATTTTCGGGAGTGACCAGCCCGAAGGGACCGGGGAGACCGGCGACCTGGAGCAGCGCCAGCCCGGCGCTACCGGGCGGGTGCGCCAGGTCGATCCGCCCGCCGCCCTGCCCGGGGAAGACCAGAACTGTGGCGTGGTACGATGCCCAACCCGGGTCATCCTCGGGGCGCACCCGCAACCTCGCTAGGCGCGGGGCGCGTCGCCCGCCGCCATGTTCTCAACCACGGCGGCACCGAAGGCGCTGGTGCTCAGCTTGGTCGCGCCGGTCATCAGTCGCTCGAAATCGTAGGTCACCCGCTGCTGAGCGATGGTGCGCTCCAGCCCGTGGATCACCAGATCGGCGGCCTCGTCCCAGCCGAGGTAGCGCAGCATCATCTCGCCCGAGAGAATCACCGAACCGGGATTGACCATGTCTCGACCGGCATACTTGGGCGCCGTGCCGTGGGTCGCCTCGAACACAGCGTGTCCGGTGACGTAGTTGATGTTGGCACCGGGAGCAATCCCGATCCCGCCCACCTGCGCCGCCAGCGCATCGGAGAGATAGTCGCCGTTCAAATTGAGGGTGGCGATGACCGAGTAATCGCGCGGCCGGGTCAGCACCTGCTGCAACATCGCGTCGGCGATGACATCCTTGATGATGATGCCGTCGGCGGTCACCTGCCACGGGCCACCCTCGTAGTCGGTCGCACCGAATTCCTCGCGGGCCACCTGATAGCCCCAATCGCGGAAGCCGCCCTCGGTGTACTTCATGATGTTGCCCTTGTGCACCAGCGTGACGCTGGGGCGGCCCTGCGCGCGCGCGAACTCGATCGCGGCCCGGATCAGTCGCTTGCTGCCTTCCTCGGACACCGGCTTGATCCCGATCGCACTGCTGTCCGGGAAGCGGATGTTGGCGACGCCGAGCTGATCCTGCAAAAACGCGATCAGCCGCTCGGCCTGCTCGCTCCGGGCCTCGTATTCGATCCCGGCGTAGATGTCCTCGGTGTTCTCCCGGAAGATGACCATGTCCACCGCCGCCGGATCCTTGACCGGCGAGGGCACCCCGGTGAACCAGCGGACCGGGCGCACGCAGGCGTAGAGATCGAGCTGCTGACGCAGCGCCACGTTGAGCGAGCGGAACCCCTTCCCCACCGGAGTGGTGAGCGGTCCCTTGATGGCCACCAGATATTCGCGGATGGCGGTGAGGGTGTCATCGGGCATCCAGGACCCGAACCGCTCCTTGGACTTCTCACCGGCAAAGACTTCGAACCAGGCGATCCGCCGTCGTCCGCCATAGGCCTGCGCCACGGCGCCATCGAGCACATGCTGCGCAGCACGCCAGATGTCGGGACCGGTGCCATCGCCTTCGATGAACGGAATGATCGGCTGATCCGGGACCTGCAAGCCGCCAGCCGAGAGGGTGATGGGTTCGCCGCTGGTGGGAGCGGCAAGCGCGTCGAAATGAGGAGTGGCAGACATGGGGGGAAGTATAGCGCCACATCGGCGGGAGAGTCACCGCGCTAGCTTTGGCCGCGATGTCGACCTTTCCCTCAGCCAGCCCACCGCCGGCGGCGCGCGCCGTGCCGGTTGCGCTCCGTCTGGCCGGCGTCGGCCTGCGGGCGCTCGCCCCGCTGTCGCTGCCGCTGGCGGCGACGGCAGCCGACGCGGTGTTCAGCCGCACCAGCCGACGCCCGCCCCGGGACGACGAAGCGGCGTTTCTGGCCGAAGCGCGGGCCGACAGCATCAGATGGAACGGCCACCGGATCCGCACCTGGCGATGGTCGGGATCGGGGCCGCGGCTGCTGCTGGCGCATGGCTGGTGCAGTCACCCGGGGCGCTTTGCCGCCTGGGGACGCGTCGCCCGCGCGGCCGGTGCCGAGTTGGTGGCGTTTGATGCGCCCGGCCACGGCCAGTCGACCGGGTGGCGCGCCTCGATGCCCGAGATCGCCAGGGCGCTGCGGGCGGTCGCCGACAGCGTGGGACGCTGCGATGCCGTGATCGGGCATTCGGTGGGTGGCGCAGCGGCGCTGTTCGCCCTGACCCAGGGCCTCGCCATCCCGCGACTCGTGACGCTGGCCGCGCCGGCGGAGGTGAGCGCCTGGCTCGACCGGTTCATTGCGGCGCTTCGATTGCCCGAGGCGGTCGGTCAGGCTCTTCGGCAGCGTCTGCTGCACCGGCTCGGCGTGACGCTTGACGAACTCGATCTGCCGCGCCGGGTGGCCACACTGCCCACCCGGGCGCTCCTGGTCCACGACAGCGACGACAGCGACGTCCCGCCCGCGGCCGCGACGGCCCTGGCGCGCAACTGGCCGAGCGCCGAGGTGTGGCTCACCCGCGGGTTGGGACATCGCGCCCTGTTGCGCGATCCGACAGTCATCGCCCGCACTGTCGGATTCGCGGCCGGCGATCAGAACGGCTTGTAGATCGCGATCCAGGCCGCCAGTCCGCCGACCACCGGCAGCGCCACCAGGACCCACTTGGCAGTCGCCGGGCGGCGGTAGGGGACCATCCCGAGGAACGGGAGTGCGAACCAGATCGCGAGCTTGGCGATGACCCACCCCGGCAACCCACCCTGCACAATGCCGAGACGGGCCAACATCCCGAACCCACCGATCAGAATGACCAGCAGCGACACGCCGTGCAGGACCGCCACCAGCTTGCGGCCGACGTTGTCCCGCTTGGTTCCCCCGTTCATGGCGTGCAGCGCGATGCCACCCAGGACGCTGAACAGCATGAACATGCCGAAGAGATGCACCACCTTGTACGCGGTATACGGAATCATGTCATCGCTCCGACGACCTCAGGTCGTCACGGGAAAAGAGGAAACCGGATCGCACGTCCCCTCAGGGACGCTCGATCGGCGTGCGCACGCTGTTACCCCACTCGGTCCACGAGCCATCGTAGTTGATCACCTTGGTCCAGCCCAGCAGGGCGGTGAGGGCAAACCACGAATGCGAAGACCGCTCACCGATCCGGCAGTAGACCACCAGCGGCTCGTCGGGTGAGAGGCCCTGTTCGTCGACATAGAGCCGCTGCAATTCCGCCGCGGTGCGGAACACATGGGTTTCCGGATCGACAGCCTTGCCCCACGGCACATTGGCAGCGCCGGGAATGTGGCCGCCGCGCAAGGCCCCCTCATTGGGATAGTCGGGCATGTGCATCCGCTCGCCGCGGAACTCCTCCGGCGAGCGCACATCGACCAGCCGCCGCCCGGCCGCCACGTGGGCGAGGACGTCGTCCTTGAAGGCCCGCAGGCCGGTCTCGTCGCGCGGTGGGACGGTGATCGTCCCGGCCGGATGGGGCGTGACCTCGGTCTGGAGCGGCCGACCCTCCTGAATCCAGCGCGCCCGCCCGCCGTCGAGAATGCGCAGCCGGGTGAGCCCGAACAGCCGCAGCACCCAGAAGGCATAGCAGGCCCACCAGTTGTTCTTGTCGCCGTAGAGCACGATGGTGGTGTCATCACTGATGCCGCGCTCGCGCAGGATCTGTTGCAGACGCGGGGCATCGACGTAGTCGCGCATCACGGCGTCGTTGAGATCCTCGATCCAGTCCAGCTCGACCGCGCCGGGAATGTGTCCGGTCCGGAAGAGCAGCAGGTCCTCATTCGACTCCACCAGGCGGACCTGGGGATCGTCGAGGTGCGCCGCGACCCACTCGCAGTCCACCAGCAACTCGGGATGGGCATAGCCACGCTCGGCGATGGGTGTCACAGCGGGAACATCAGACATGGTCTCTCCACACAAACGGTATCAGTCTTAAGGCCCCAGCAAATCGCCGAGCACCTTATCGATCACTTCCACTACCCGTCCCGACACAATCCGCTCGAGCACATCAACAGTTTCGAGCGGGAGGGAGTCGGGATGCTTGCGGTCCTTCGCGAATCTGACGATCTGACCGAGAAGAACCGCGGCCATCGGCGCCGATGCGGCGTCCTCGGTCGCCTCATTCTGCTCAGCGACCACCTGCTCGTAGCGGGAACTGGGCACCGAGCGCGCCCAGGGTTCCTCGTCATCATCCTCATCGAGGTCGTCGGGCATCGGCATCGGGATGATGGCGTAGAGTTCACACCGCAGACCGGGATCATCCTCGCGCGCCGCCAGCACGAGCTGGCGCGGCTCATCGAACACACCGTGGCGGGCGAAGAACTCCACAGCGCCCGGCGGGACCACACAGCGCGCCACCAGCGTACCATCGAGGTAGGTTCCCAGACAGCGCATCCCCTCGGGGACCCGCTCGTCCTCGATCTCGCGGACATCGAGGGGCACCGGCTGGTCAGTTGTCGCGAGCACGGCGCCGGGCTGGTGCGAATCGTGGGACCCGCCTCCCGGATCAAGCGTGTCGTCAGCCATCTGATGCCTCCCTGGGTTGGGCTGCAATCTATCACCTCGGTTGAGGCTTATCATTGAGCACCGTGATGCGCACCCGTAACGCCGCCGTTCTGGTGGCCGCCGATCTGCTCGGCATCGGCGTTGTTCTCTGTGCTGTGATCGCCCTGCCCGTCGCGCCCACCGATCTCGATCGCCACCAGTTTCCCAAAGAACTGGTGCTGCATCTCGCGGTGCTGATCGCCGCGCTGGTGGCCGGCCGCGACTCGCTCCGCGGACTGCGCCCGGCACCGGTGATGGCGATGATGGCACTGGTGCTCTGGAGCGCGGCCAGCGCCGTCCAGGCCACGAATCCGTGGTTGGCGCTGCGGGCCACCGGCCTCACGGCGACCGGGGCGACCGCCTTTCTGCTGGCCCATCACCTGGCCCGACGCGGCGCCGCACCGCGGCTGCGCGGCTGGATCACAGTGGCAGTGATCGCCGCGATCGGCAGCGCCCTGGCCCAGGCCTGGGGAGTGGAACATCCCTTCTTCGCGGAATTGCGGGCCCCCGGCGGGACGCTCGGCAATCGCAATTTCGTGGCGCATCTCGCCGCGATCGCCCTGCCGCTTGGGGCGGCGCACTTCGTCGGCGCCAGACGCCGCGCGACGACCCTGGTCTTCGCAGCGCTGATCCTGCTGGCCGTCATGGCTCTGATCCTGACCCGCTCACGGGCCGGCTGGCTCGCCGCCGCCGCGGCCGGGACGGTGATGATCTGCCTGCTGGCATCACTCGATCGCGCCCAGCGCGATCAACTGCCGCGGCGCCGCTTGCTGCTGCTGCCGGCCCTGCTGGCGGGCGGCGTGGCCTTGGCGGTGATCCCGCCGAACACGCTCGAATGGCGCTCCGACTCACCCTACCGCGACACGCTCGGCAATCTTGCCAACTACCGCGAAGGCTCCGGCCGCGGCCGTCTGCTCCAGTATCAGCACTCGCTCGAACTGGCCTGGCAGCACCCGATCTGGGGCGTCGGCCCCGGCAACTGGCCGATTCACTACGGCGACGTGGCCCCGGCCAATGACCCGAGCTGGGCCCGCAACGACGTGATCCCGCTCAACCCCTGGCCCAGCAGCGACTGGATCGCACTGGTGAGCGAACGAGGCTGGCCCGCCCCGCTCTTCGCCGTCGCGCTGGCCCTGCTGATCGCCGGGCCGCTGTGGCGCCGCCGCCGCGAGTCGGTCGACGCCGCCCTCCGGGCGGCAGTGGTCCTGGGAACATCAGCGGCAGTGGCGGTGGCGGGCCTGTTCGATGCCGTATTGCTGTTGGCGCTGCCGCTGGCTGTGGCAGCCGTCATCATCGGCAGCGCATCGACGGCGCCAACCGACGAACGACTGCCCCGCCCGATCCCGATGCTCCGCAGTCTGCTGCTGGTGCTGGTGGCCGTCGCGCTGATTCGATCGATTCAACAGACAGCGGCCTATATCGTTGCCGGTCGCGGCACCTCACGCGCCGCGATCCAGCGCGCCGTCAGGATCGATCCGTTCAGCTATCCGCTGCAGATCGCCCTGGGACGGCGGGGCCCCTGCCGCAGCTCGCGCGAGGCGGCCCGGGCGGCCCTGCGGCTGGCCCCCACCTGGCCGGCCGCCCAGCGCGCCAGTCGCCGCTGCCGCTGAGCGGCTCGCTCACTCCGCGTCGATCCGGCCCCACTCGGCCCAGGAGCCGTCGTAAATCGCCACCGGCGGTCCCACCTCGTCGGGCGATGCGGCGCGAATCACCTCCACCGCCAGCGCCAGTACGCAGGCGCTGACGCCCGAGCCACAACTGGCGATGATCTGCCGGGTCCAATCAATTCCTTCGGCCGCCAGATGCGCCTTGAGATCGTTCGGCTGCAACATCAGCCCGGTGGTGGGATCGGTCAGACTGTCGAACGGGATGTTCGCGCTGCCCGGAATCCGTCCCCGCCTGAGACCCGGTCGCGGCTCGTCGACCTCACCGGCGAATCGCGCCGCGCTGCGGCAGTCGACGATCTGCACCTCACCCCCGCGATCAACCGCTGCGGCGACAGCCGCCCGATCCACCACCAACTGGCTGTCGACGGTCGGGAGCGGATAGCCGGTCGGCGCCCGTCGCTGCAAACCGACCTGCACCGGCCGGGTTTCGGCGGCCCAGGCCGTGAACCCGCCGTCCAGCACGGCGACGCTGCGATGACCGAACACCCGAAACAGCCACCACGCGCGCGCGGCACTCAGATTGACCCCGCTGCCGTCGTAGACCACCACCTCATGCCGCGGCCCGATCCCCACAGTCTCGCAGGCCACAGCGAAGCGATCGGGTGAGGGCATCATGTGCGGCAGCGCCGAGGTCGGATCGCTGATCAGATCGAGACTCAGCCTGACGGCTCCCGGAATGTGCGCCAGGCGATACTCGGCATCGGGATCGCGGCCACTCGACGGCAGATACCAGGACGCGTCAACGATCGTCAGATCGGCGCGCCCGAGCTGCGCCGCCAACTGGTGGGCCGAGATCAACGGCGGGGAACTAGATTGGACCAACGACATTGGCTACCTCACCGGTCGCAGAAAATCGCTTCAGGATTCGTCATGATCTTCGATACACTCATCGATCGCCTCCAACGCGCCAACCGGGACCTCCGGCTCGACACCCTCTTCGCTCACGCCGCGCGACTGCCCCAACCTCCCGCCGAGCTGCTGGCCGCCGCCGACCGCGAGGCCCATCGTGTCAACGAGTGCCAGACACCGGTCTTCCTCTGGCTCGGACGCGACGCTGAGGATCGGGTGGTCATGCATGCCGACGTGCCGCGTGAATCGCCCACGGTCCGCGGCTATGTGGCACTGCTCCATTCCCGGATCCATGGTGCTGCTGCGGCCGACGTCGCCGCCATCCCCGACAACCTGCTCGACCAACTGGGCCTCGCCGAGGCCCTCGGTATGACCCGCACCCAGGGGCTGACCGCCATTCTGGGGCGCATCAAGCGGCTGGTCGCCGCTGGAGAATGAAATGTACGCGATGATCGTGATTCGGTACCGGGCCGCCCTCGAGGCGATCGAAGCCACCACCGCAGCGCACCGCAGCTATGTGGCCGATCTGGCCGACCAGGGCATTGTGCTGGCCTCGGGACCGATGGACCCGCGCACCGGCGGCATGCTGCTGGTGCGGGTCAGCGACGACGACCCCGGGGCGCTGGACCGGATTCGTGACGGCGACCCCTACTGGCAGCGCGGCCTCGCCAATCACGAGCTGATCCGCTGGAATCCCGGCACCGGCCGCGAGGCGCTCGACCGGCTCGGCCGGGACGCCGCCCCGGGCGCCTGAGCCACTCGGTCGGGCATTTTCCCCGACCGCCGTCATCAAACTGTGACCCCATCGCGACCGATTTGCCGCGCTGGGGGGGCATTCTTGCGGCGCCGAGCCCGCTCCCCCGAGGGGATCGAGTCTGGCACGGTCCATGAAGTGAGAGAATCCCCGCACCGGCGCGATGAGCGCATCCCCAGCGAATCATGGCCCGGTGTGTCACCCCGAAGCGTGGCAAAGCGACACGCGCCACAGGGACGGTCAAGATGTTTGGTGATGCAATGTTCGAAGAAGAGGAGCGGCTGCGTCGCAGCGCCGACGACGAGTTCAGCGAGGCCGACAGCGGTGACGAAATGCTGTTCGCCGCCGGAGGGCTCGACGAACGCCTCAATCGGCGTCAGGCCATCGCGCAACTGCTCCGCGAAGTCGGCGGCTGCTGAATCCCGGCGTCTCCCGACGGCGTCCGCTCAGGACGCCGTCGGCTCGATGCCGCCGCTGTGGCGGGCGCCGATGAGTTCTTCGCCGGGATTGACGTAGCGGTCGATCGCCTGGGCGTACTGGCGCTGGTACAGCGCCTGATAGCGCCCCCCCTGGTGTTCGACGAGTTGGGCATGGGTGCCCCGCTCGACGATCCGCCCCTCATCCAGTACCAGAATCTGATCGGCGGCGGTGATGGTGGAGAGCCGGTGGGCGATCACGAAGGTGGTCCGGCCGGCGCGGAGCCGCGCCAGGCCTTCCTGAATCAGGGCCTCACTCTCCGAGTCCAGCGACGAGGTCGCCTCGTCGAGAATCAGAATCGCCGGGTCGGCCAGAATCGCCCGCGCAATGGCGACCCGCTGCCGCTGCCCACCCGACAGTCGCACCCCGCGCTCCCCCACCACCGTGGCATAGCCGTCTTCAAAGCGCAGCGTGAATTCGTCGCAGTGGGCGATCCGCGCCGCCTCGCGCACCTCCTCATCGCTGGCGTCGGGGCGGGCAAAGCGGATGTTTTCGAGCACCGTGCCGTCGAAGAGGAAGTTGTCCTGCAGCACGATGCCGAGCCGACTGCGGTAATCCCTGAGCCGAAGTGACTCGAGGTCGCGGCCATCGACAAGGATCCGGCCGCTGTCGGGCCGATTGAACGCCATGACCAGCGACACCAGGGTGCTCTTCCCCGAGCCGCTCGATCCCACCAGCGCCGTGGTGGTTCCTGCCGCGGCGGTGAAGGAGATGTCGTGAAGGACCGGCGCGTCAGGCTCGTAACTGAAGGTGACGTCCTCGAACACGATGTCGCCGACGATCTCTCCCACCGGCTCCTTGGCGGTATCGCCCTCGTCCTCGCCGACCAGCTCGCGCAGCTCCCGGATCCGGTCGAGACCGGCAAAGGCCTCGGAGATCTGGGTCCCGATCGAGGCGATCTGCACCAGCGGCGCCGCCACCAGTCCGGTAAAGAAGATGTAGGTGACAAAGTCACCCAGCGTCATCGTGCCGCCGATGATCGCCCGTCCCCCCACGATGATCAGCAGGGTGCCGATGGTGCCGACCACCACTGTCGACAGTGCCGCAGTGGCGGAGACGCCGGTCATCGAGGCGGCGATGTTGCGCAGCAACCGATGGACGCCGCGGGTGAATTCCAGTCGCTCCCGCCGCTCGGCGGTATAGGCCTTGACCACCCGGATGCCCGAGATGCTTTCGACCAGCCGACCTGTGACTTCGGCGTTGAGACGCCCCCGCTCCCGGAAGATCGGGCGCAGCCGACTGAAGGCGATCGCCATGCCGCCGGCGAAGAGGAAGAGCAGCGTGACTGTGACAAGAGTCAGGTGCCAGTTGAGATAGACCAGCACACCCAGCCCCACCACGGCGGTCACCAGGCCGCCAACCAACTGGACCAGCCCGGTTCCGACAAGATTGCGAATGCCTTCGGCGTCACTCATCACCCGCGAGACAAGGATGCCGGTCTGAGTGGCATCGAAGGTCCGGATCGACAGGCGCATCAGATGGGACTGGACTGTGCGTCGCATTTCGGTGATCGCCCGCTGAGCGGCAACGCCGAGAATCTGCGACAGGGCGAATGAGGTCGAGGCCTGGACCACCGTGGCGCCGGCCGCGGCGACGGCGAGCAGGGTGAGCATCCGCAGGTCGCCGTTGGGCAGCACGGTGTCGATCAGAAATTTCGATGAGCCCGGCAGCACCAGTCCCGCCGCCCGATTGATCAGCATCAGCCCGAAGCCGAGGGCCAGACGGCGGCGATGCTGCCACACCAACTCGCGCGCTTCACGCCAGGCCATTTCGGCTGTGACTTTGCGCTTGGCTTCGGTGATGCCCGCCGGGGTCCGGGTCCCCTTCCCTTCGCCGGTCATCGGCCGGCCCGACATCGCGATACCGCGCCCGGTAAGTCCTGGAGGAGTCATTCCGAAGAGTAACCGCGAATGGACCCGAATGGGCTCAGAACTCGACCCCCAAGCCGGCATGCAGTCGCCAGTGGTTGAGGGCGACCTCGGAGCGCTCCAACCGCAGCGCTGACCGATCGGGGGCCACGCCAAAGCCATTTCGATTGGGGAACGGCGCCCTCCCGGCGACGGTGTAGTCGATCCCGCCGGCCAGGCCGACGCCGGTGGCATGACGGCCGACGTAGAGCGGGAACGTCACCGCCAGGCCGCCTTTCATGGCCAGGGCATAGTCCGAATTCGACAGCGCCACACTCTGCTGCGCGATGCCCTGCCGCACCACGCCACCCAGATCGGTGATCACCCGGGTGAACCCCGGCATCAGCGACGCCGCCAGCGCGAGATGCCCGACCCGCGCTTCGAGCCGCGGTCCCACACCGACGAAGGTCAGTGTGGTGCGGAGATTGACAGTGAGTTCCGCCGCCGGCTCGCTCAACAGCAGCTCGACCGTACGCTCGGGGACCGTCAACACCGAGAACTCCGCAGTGATGCCCAGGCCCGATCGCCGCGAGATCGGCAGGGCGATCCACGCCAGAAATCCGGTCGCCGCATCGGTCAGCTCGGCGAACGATCCCACCGGCGTGGCCCGCGCATACTCCACCCCGAAACGCAGCGGCGCATTCCGGGTGGTCAGTTGCGCCGCCAGCGGTTGACTGCACCCCACCATCATGCCGATAAACAGCAGAGGGCGACCGCCGGGTCGCCCTCCTCCTGATTCCCTCCACCGCAGCCAGCGGTTCACTTGACCCGCTCGATGTAGGCCCGCTCGCGCGGATTGACGCGCACCCGCTCCCCCGCTTCGACGAACTCCGGTACGTTGATCGTCACGCCATTGGCCAGGGTCGCCGGCTTGGAGCTGGCATTCTTGGTTGCGGTCTTCATCGCCGGCGCCGTATCGACGATCTCCATCTCGAGCGAGGCCGGCAGCGTGAATGAAATCGGCTTGCCCTCCAGCCACACCGCCTCGAATGTCATCTCCGGCAACATCCAGGCGGCATCGTCGCCCACCAGATCCGCATCGAGGGTGTACTGCTCATAGGTGTCGCCATCCATGACATGCACGCCGTTGGCGTCGGTGTAGAGCACCTGCATGGCCTTGGTGTCGAGCCGCGCCTCCTCGACCACCTCGGTGGCGCTGAAGCGATGATCGAGTGATGTCCCGCTCTGCAAATTGCGCAGACGCACCTGCACGAAGGCGCGGAGGTTGCCGGGGGTGCGGTGGGTGAAGTCCATCACGAGGTGCGGCTTGCCCTCGTAATAGATCACGTTGCCCTTGCGAATGTCGTTGGCTTTCATCGCTCTCTCTGGTCGGTCGCCGGTGAATCAGCCCTGTGCCGATGGTCGCCCT
>CBFGTB010000041.1:0-17840 GCA_965651715.1 uncultured Gemmatimonadales bacterium | reverse complement strand
CTCCAACTGGGTGAATCGGGCGGCGGCGGAGGTGGGGGCGGCGCGGGACAGCTTCCCGACGACCTCTCCGATCTCTTTGAACTCGACGCCGATCGGATGCGCAACCAGTATGAGGCGGTGCAGCGCCAGGCGGCGCCGACCGATCCAGCCGATCAGGCGGTGGATTCCGCAGCCGAACGGCTGCGCGAGCTGGCCCGCCGGGTGGAACGGGAGAACGAACGCCTCGCCCGGGCGCGGCAGCAGTTTGAGCAGCGACTGGCCAGCGGCAATGCGGCGGGCGGCGGGGCGCGTTCCGGGCAGAGCGGGGCGGCACAGCGGCAGATGGCCGCAGCAGCCGATTCCGCTGCCCGCCGACTGGAGCGTCTGGCCCGTGAGCAGCGCAACTCTCAACTCCAGGCTGCGGCGAACCAGGCCCGTCAGGCGGCTGATGCCCTGAATCGAGCGGCGTCAGGTCGGGAAGCCGAGGCCACCACCGCGCTGGAGGCCCTGCGGCAGGCCGGTCGGGAACTGCGAGCCGGCCAGGATGCGTCGGCCCGCGATCGGGCGGCCGAGCTGGCCGAGGAGGCTCGGCGCCTGGCAGCGGAGCAACAACGCCTCGCCACCGAGGCGGCGCGGGTGAGCGGCGTCCGCGGCGAGCAGCGGCTGCGCCAGGCGGCGGAGTTGGATCCCCAGGCGACAAGGTTGGCGGACCAGGTCCGCGATCTGATTGCTGCGACCCAGGCCGCCGCCGCGGCGACGCGGGCCACCGATCCTGCCGCCGCCCGACAACTCGCCGATGCCGCGAATGAACTGGGTGAGTTTCAGGCACCGGAACGGGTGGAGTACGTGCCGCGGCTGGCCGCCGACGCCCGGATCGATTCAGCCAGTGCTGCGCGTTTCAATCAGGATATCGCCGCCGCCCTCGGCAATACCGCTGAACGACTGGCGGGCGCCGCGCGGGCGGTGGGCAGTTCGGCCGAGCGGCAGCAGGAGCGTGCGCTGCAACAGGCGCGCGAACTGGTGCGCGACCTGGAGTCGCTCGATCAGCGCGGCCGCCAGGATTCAATAGCGGCCAGCCAGGGTGCCCAGGCGGGCGACGCCGACGGCACCAGTGACAGTCCACCGGGTGAGGCGACGGGTGCTGCCTCGCCCCGCCGAGCAGGTGACGCCGACGCCCGTCAGCTTCGCGGCGAGGTGCAATTGCGGCTCGGCGCCGCCCAACGCCTGCGGGAGCAGCTCCGAGCGCAGGGGGTGGGTATCCCCCAGCTCGACGATGCCATCGCTGCGCTTGAGCGCCTGGGGCGCAGTGGCGAATTGGGCGACCCGATCGGCCGGCGCGACCTTCAGGCCGAGGCGCTGGAACTGATGCAGCAGGCGGAGTTCAGCCTCTGGCAGCGGTTCGGCAACCGACCCGATCTCACCGCGGGAGCGGGCGATCTCGGTCGGGTCCCCCCGGCATATCGTGACCTGGTGGCGGAGTACTACCGGGCGATCGGTTCACCTCAGCCCTGAGCCACGAACTCGGCCCGCGCTCTTGCATCATTCGGCAACCGCGCGATGATCACCGCCGCTGTCATCACACCTCGGTCGCCCCCGACGGGAGCGCCGGCGACGACTCGCCGGGTCATCGGCCGGGCCTGACGCGGGTCTGTCCACCGACATAGGATGCCGTGATGCTGCCGGCTGGTGAACGGGTAAGTGATTGTCAGGTAGTACGTTACCGGGTCTGTCGTGGCGTGGGATCGACGCAACATTCCCGCTCGCCGACAGGCTGCCGGGCTGTGGCGACAGGTGGACGGGGGCCCGGGGCGTGGCGCCGGAGCGACGCTCGCCGGATTGATTGTGGCGGTGATCTTGCGTTGGTGGGGGGCTCCACCGTCTCCCGAAGACTGACCATGATCACGACTGCGACTTCGACAGATGCCCTGTGGCGCCGTTGGCGCGAAACCGATGACCCCGAGGCGCGGCGCGAACTGCTGGCGCGCTACATCGGACTGGTCCATCACGCGGCGCGCGAGGTCGCACCGCGGGTTCGCGATGCCATCGCGCTCGATGAACTCGTGTCGGCAGGGTCACTCGGACTGTTGCAGGCCATGCAGGGATTCGATCTGGAGCGCAAGCTGGCGTTCTCGACCTTTGCAATGCGGCGCATCCGCGGAGCGATTCTCGATGAACTGCGCGCGCGGGACCCGCTCTCGCGGGCCGACCGCGCCCATGTGCGGCGGCTGGATCATGCCGTGGCCGAATTGGAGCAGAAGTTGGGACGGGCGCCGCTCAGCGTGGAGATCGCCGCGCATCTCGGCGTCGACGTCGATGATGTCGCGCGCCTGCGTCAGCGGACTGCGGCCGTGGGTGCGGTGTCGCTCGAAGGCGAACCGGGCGGACGCCTGCTGGCCGATACCATCTCCAGTGACGATGACGAAGACCTCTACGAGGCCTTTGAGCGGGCCGATCGACGCGGCGCGCTTCAAGCGGCGCTGGCGGCGCTGCCGCCGCGCGAGCGACACATCCTGGCCGAGAGCTACTTCTCCGAGCGCCCGCTGCGGGAGATCGCCCGGGATCTGGGCGTGACCGAGTCGCGAGTCTGCCAGTTGCGCGCTCAGGCGCTCAACCGGCTGCGCAAGATGCCCGGTCTCGCGGCGGTGGTGGTTCAGGCCGCGTAACCTCGCTCCCGGCGCGAATTTGATTCAGCGTTGATCGGCGCCGTTAGATTCTCGGCGTTGTCCCTGCTGACGTCCGGGAGCGCCGATGGATCAGGTTTTCGAACAATTCATTGATTATGCCGGGCTGTTTCCGCCGGCCTCCTGCTCGATGGCGGAGGCGGTGCGGAACTACGCCCAGTATCGCAGCGGCCCCGATCGGCCGATGCTCGGGCGGTTCGTCGTCGCTGCATCCCGGCTTGCCGAGATGGATGCCACCATCGCCGCCGAAAAAATCAGCACCACGCCCGACGATCCCTGGCCGCTGTCGGTGGTCTTCGGGGTTCGCACGGCGGAGGAATTGCAGCGAGTCGCCGACTTCCAGGCCGAAGGCACTGCCGCCCTGGTGGTCGAGGCGGTGGAGACCCGGGTCCAATCGCCCGGCCATGTGACGGTGTTGACCGAACAACTTCCGCCCCGCTGGGATCGCTTCCTCGAAATCGACTGGGGGCGCCCCTACGATCCGGTGCTCGAGGCCATTGGCCACGCCGGCATGGCGGCCAAGATCCGGATGGGCGGGACCACACCCGATCTCTTCCCCCGGGTGCGCAATGTGACACGATTCCTGATGGCTGCCGTGCGGGCGGGCGTTCCGTTCAAGGCAACCGCCGGACTGCACCATGCCGTCCGGGGTAACTATCCGCTCACCTATCAGGCGGACAGCGAATATCACCGGATGTTCGGTTTCGTCAATCTGCTGCTGGCCACCGCGCTGCTGCGGCGCGGCGAGGACGGCACGGTCGTCGAGCGGCTGATCAAGGAAGAGCGCTATCGTGCTTTTGTATGGGAGGCGGACGCCCTCACCTGGCACGGGCATCGGGTGCCGGTCAGCGAACTGGCGGCGGCACGCACCGCCTTTCGGAATTTCGGGTCCTGCTCGTTCCGGGAGCCGATCGATGAACTCACGGAGTATCGCGGATAATGGCATCTCTTGATCGCAGTCACGATCCAGCCCGGACCAGTTGGGTGGCCAGCGCCGCCGGGCATCCGGATTTCCCGATTCAGAACCTTCCCTTCGGCGCGACGCCCAATGGCGTTGTCGTTGCCATCGGCGACAAGGCGTTGCCGATCGCCGATGCCATTGCGGCGGGGTGGGCCGACGGCATGGGACTCGACCCTGACGAGTTCGCACTGCCGTATCTCAATCGCTATCTGCTCACCACCGGCACGCTCGAATGGCGGGCGCTGCGCCTGGCGCTGTCCGATGCGCTGGCCGATCCGGCGCAGGAGGCGCGGCTGGGTCCGCTGCTGATTCCGCAGGCCGAACTGCAACTGCTGCCGCCGGTCGCAACCCGTGACTACACTGACTTCTACGCCTCGCTGCACCACGCCAGTAACGTCGGTTCGATGTTCCGCCCCGACAATCCGCTGTTGCCCAATTACAAGTGGGTGCCGATCGGTTACCACGGCCGGGCGTCGACTCTGGTGCCGGGGGGAACGCCGATTCAGCGGCCGCGCGGTCAGACCCGACCGGTTGGGGCGGAGGAACCCACGGTCGGCCCGAGCCAGTTGCTCGACTATGAGCTGGAACTGGGCGTGGTCGTTGCGGGGCAGAACATGCGCGGCGTTCCGATTCCCGCCCACCGGGCGTTCGAGCGCATCTTCGGCCTGGTGCTGCTCAACGACTGGTCGGCGCGTGATATCCAGGCCTGGGAATACCAGCCGCTGGGGCCCTTCCTGGCCAAGAGCTTTGCGACATCGGTGGGCCCGTGGTTGGTGACCTGCGATGCGCTCAGGCCCTATCAGGCGCCGCTGCCGCCGCGGGACATCAGCGATCCGCTGCCGCTGTCCTATCTCAACGTTCCCCACGATCACACCTGGTCGATCGATCTGGAGGTGCGGCTGCGCAGTGCCGCCATGCGTGAGCGCGACGATCCGCCGCTGCAGCTCTCGCGGGTCAATTTCCAGGAGGCGATGTACTGGTCGGCTGCCCAGTTGCTGGTGCATCACGCCTCCAACGGCTGCGAGATGGCCCCCGGCGACCTGCTCGGCACCGGAACCATCAGTGGCCCCACGCCTGAATCGCGCGGCTGCCTCCTTGAGCGGACCTGGCGAGGGCGCGACCCGATCGCCCTGCCCGATGGCAGCGAACGACGCTTCCTCGAAGACGGCGATGAACTGACGCTGCTGGGTCATGCCACGGCGCCGGATCGACCGTCGATCGGGTTCGGGACCTGCCGCGGACGGATCCTGCCCGCGGCGTGACGGCACGCCTCACCATCATCGTCAGCCACCTGGTGCTGCGCAGTCGGGCCGAGTTTCGCCCGACCGCGCAGCGGGTCACTGGCGTGGCGGTGAGCCGGGCGAGCGGCCCCGACCGGGGGGCGGTGGCGCGAGAGTGCTATCTTCGAGTCGGGGCCCGATGGCAGTGGGTCGACCGGCGTCACTGGACTGCCCGGGAATGGCGCGACTGGCTTGACGACACGGCCGCTGAGGTCTGGGTGGCCCGTGCCGACGGCGGAATTGTCGGGTTTTATCTCCTCCGTCCCGTCGCCCGGGACGTCGAGCTGACCTACTTCGGCTTGGTGCCCGATTGGATCGGTCTCGGGGTAGGGGGCTGGTTGCTGGGTTGTGGCGTTGAGCGGGCCTGGGCGATGGGGGCTCAACGCATCAGGCTGGAAACCTGTACACTCGATGGGCCGGGGGCACTTCCCAATTACCTGGCGCGGGGTTTCGTGGTGGTGCGCGAGGAAGAGCGGGTCAAGGAGCTGGTCGATGAATCTGGCTGATCTGCGCGCCTCGTATGAGCGAGGCCGTTTGGAACTGACCGATCTGGCCGACGATCCCCGGGAGCAGTTCGCGGCCTGGTTTGCCGAAGCCCAGCAGGCCGGCGTGGTCGAGCCCAATGCGATGACCCTGGCGACCGCCAGCGCCGCCGGGGTGCCCAGCGCCCGGATTGTGCTGCTCAAGGGACTCGAACCGGCCGGCTTCGTCTTCTTTACCGACTACCGTTCGGCCAAGGGCCGTGATCTGGCGGAGAATCCTCGGGCGGCGCTGTGCTTTCACTGGCAACTGCTCGAGCGCCAGGTCCGGGTCACCGGAACCGTGACCCGGCTCGACCGATCGGCGGCCGCTGAGTACTTCAGCAGTCGGCCGCGGGGGTCGCGGCTGGGAGCCTGGGCCTCAACCCAGAGCGCTCCGATTGCGTCGCGCCAGGTGCTCGAAGACGCGGTCAGCCGACTCAGTGAACGCCATCAGCACGACGACATCCCACTGCCGCCCCATTGGGGCGGCTTCGTGGTGGATCCGCTGACTATTGAATTCTGGCAAGGCAGACCGAACCGTCTGCACGACCGCTTCCTCTACACCCGCATGGAGACCGGATGGCGCTGCGATCGACTGTCGCCCTGATCTGTTGCCTCGCCCCGCTGCCACTGGCGGCGCAGGATACGCTGCCACTCGACATGGCAACCATTATGCGCGGGGTCGAAACTGTGGGGCGGACGCCCTCCAATGTGCGCTGGACGCCCGACGGCGACTGGATCTATTTCTCGTGGGCGCCGCCGGGTACCGACTGGCGTGCCCCGTCGACGCCCTATCGGATTCGCGCCCGGTCGGGAGCCGAGCCTGAGGCCGTCACCCGGGCGGTCATGGACTCGGTGGCTCCGGCCCTGGCGTCGGGCGTGCGCAGCCGCGACGGGTCGCGCAAGTATGTTGGCGTGGCGGGCGATCTCTGGCTGGTCACCTTGCCCGAAGGGGCGATGACCCGGTTGACCCGTACTGCCGCCGCGGAGCAGCCGCTGATCCTGAGTCCCGATGAACGCACCCTGTACTACCGCGAAGACAACAACATCTTCGCGCTGACGCTCGATGGTGGCGCGATCAGCCAACTGACCGACATCAGGACCGGCGTCGCTCGGGACACCAGCACGCGGCGCTCTCCCCAGGAACAGGCCCTGGTCCGCGATCAGCGGCAACTGTTCGATGCGCTGCGCGATGACGCGTGGCGCGACTCGGTCCGCGCGGCCGCCCGGCGCGAGGCCGAACAGGAGGATCTGCCCGTCACCTGGCTGGGACGCGACATGCGACTGCGCAGCATCAGCCTGTCGCCGACCGGTCGGCACGCGCTGGTGCAGGTGAGCCATGCGGCGACGCCGCCGGCCCAGCGCACTGTGGTGCCCAATTACGTCACCGCGTCGGGCTACACTGAGGACATTCCGGGACGGACCAAGGTGGGTGAGCCGGAAGGGGTCCAGCGGATCGGGATGCTGACGCTGGCCACCGGTGCCATCACCTGGTTCCATCCCATCCCTGCCGACTCAAGCGATCACTACGCCGCACTGTCTGGCCGCGGGTGGAATGACGCCGGCAGCGCGGCACTGGTCTTCAGCGAGACGGTGGGATACAACCACCGCTTCATCACCCGGGTGGACACTGCCGCGCAGGTGACAGTGCAGCGTCAGGACAGCGACAGCGCCTGGATCGGAGGGCCCTGCGAGTCCTGCGTGGGATGGTTGCCGGGTGAGCGGGGGCTGTGGTTTGTGAGCGAAGCCGACGGCTTCGCCCATCTCTACACCATGCCGGTCGATGGGACAGCGCGTCAGTTGACCCGCGGGTCGTGGGAGGTCCTCACCGCCTCGCTCAGCGAGGATCGGTCCCACTTCGAAATGCACACCAGCGAAGTCTCACCGTTCGAACGTCACTTCTATACCATGGATCTTGATGGCGGTCATCGTCAGCAACTCACCAGTGGCGTCGGGGGACACCAGGTGAGTGTGTCGCCCGATGGGCGCCAGTTGGCCGATGTCTATTCGACGGCCAACCATCCCGAGGAGCTGTACCTCCAGCCGGCGCGGGCCGGCGCCGAGGCGAGCCGGCTGACCCACTCGCCGTTGCCGGCCTGGGAGGCGCGGCACTGGATTGCGCCGGAGATCATCAGGATCCCGGCCAGCGACGGGGTCGGTGTGCCGGCGCGGATTTTCCGGCCGGCCGATATGGGGGCGGACCCCAACGGGGCAGCGGTGCTGTTCGTGCACGGTGCCGGTTATCTGCACAACGTACACAACTATTGGTCGAGCTACTTCCGGGAATATCAGTTCCACCATCTGCTGGCGGCGCGGGGCTACGTTGTGCTCGACGTCGATTACCGCGGCTCGGCCGGCTATGGCCGTGATTGGCGGACGGCAATCTATCGGCACATGGGCGGCCGCGACCTCGAGGATTTTGTCGATGCCTCGCGCTGGCTGACCGATTCCCTGAACATCCCGCCCGACCGGATCGGGATTTATGGCGGATCCTACGGCGGCTTCCTGACCCTGATGGCGCTGTTCACGCGGGGCGAATACTTCGGCGCCGGCGCGGCGCTGCGCTCGGTGACCGATTGGGCCCACTACAACGACGGCTACACCGCACCGATTCTGAACGAGCCGGCCACCGACTCGCTGGCCTATCACCGCTCCTCGCCGATCTACTTTGCCGAGGGGCTGTCGGATCCGCTGTTGATGGCGCACGGTATGGTCGACACCAACGTGCACTTTCAGGACATCGTCAGGCTCTCGCAGCGGTTGATCGAGTTGGGGAAGCGGAACTGGCAATTGGCGGTCTACCCGGTCGAGAACCATGGTTTCGAGCGGCCCGATTCCTGGACCGACGAATATCTCCGGATCCTCGATCTGTTTGATCGCTGGCTCGTCCCGGGAGCGGAGGGACGTGACTGAACCGCGGGGGCGGCTCACGCCGGGGCTCACCGCAGTCCGCAGCGGCGTGGCAGTCAACGCGGCTCTGGCGTTGGTGAAGGGAGCGGCCGGACTGGTCGGACATTCGGCCGCTCTGGTGGCCGATGCCGTCGAGTCGTTGGCGGATATCGTCGGATCGGTGGTCGTGTGGAGCGGCCTGCGGGTCTCGGCGCAGGATCCCGACCACGACCATCCGTGGGGGCATGGCAAGGCCGAGCCGATGGCGGCGGCGCTGGTGGGGCTGATGCTGCTCGGCGCCAGCGTTGCCATCCTGATCACCGCAGCTCAGGGCATTGTGGTGTCGAACGGGGTGCCGGCCGCGTGGACGCTGATCGTCATCGCGCTGGTGGTGGTGGTCAAGGAACTCTGGTTCCGGCGGATGGCACGCCTGGCCGATCAACTCGACAGCCCGGCGGTCGAAGCCGACGCCTGGCATCATCGCAGTGACGCCATCTCCTCGGGCGCGGCATTTCTGGGTGTCGGCCTGGCCGTGTTGGGCGGCGAGCAGTTCTACTGGGCCGACGAGGCTGCCGCTGCCATCGCGGCGGGGCTGATCGGCTTCGCCGGCTGGCGCATTCTGCGGCTCGCCAGCCATGAACTGATGGACGGTGCACCGGCGGCGGGGCTGCTGGACACTGCCGACCGCGCCGCGCGGAGCGTGGCAGGCGTGTGCATGATCGAAAAGCTGATGGCCCGCAAGGTGGGCAGCAGGTATTTCATCGATCTGCACGTTCAGGCCGATCCGCTGTTGTCCCTTCACGACGCCCACGTCCTCAGCGGCAAGGTCAAGACCGCCATTCGCGACGCGTTGCCGGCCGTCGACAACGTCCTGATCCATATGGAACCCTTCGAGGGCGACACGCAACCATGACCGCCGCGCTGATTGCGCGCGTGGCCGCTCGGATCGATCGCCTTGTCCCGCGCGATGCGACGGTGGTCGCCGCGGTCTCGGGCGGGGCCGACTCGCTGGCTCTTATCGAATTGCTGCGGCTGGGCCACGCGCAGCATCGGCGGTCGCTGGCTGTGGTCCATGTCGATCATGGTATCACGCCGGCGAGCGGCGCCGCCGCGGAGCTGGTCGGTCGCTATGCCGCGGAGCGGGAACTGCCCTGCCAGATCCTGCGGCTCACGCTGGGCCGTGACGCCAGCGAGACCGCGGCGCGACGGGCGCGTCGTCAGGTGCTCCGGCAGCAGGTGCTCGACCGGGGCGACCATGTCATCGCCCTGGGGCATCATCGCGATGATCAGATCGAAACCGTGCTGTTGCGACTGCTTCGCGGCTCGGGACCACTGGGCCTCGCGGCCATGGCGCCGCGGCGGGGGCGCTGGATCCGGCCGCTGTTGAGCGAGAGTCGTGACGAGCTGGAGGCCTTCGTGCGGCAATCGGGTCTCGAGTTCTGGACCGACCCGGCCAACAGCGATCCTCGCCACCTCAGGTCGTGGCTGCGGACCGAGGTCCTGCCGCGTCTGGCGGATCGCCTCCCCGATGTGCACCAGCGATTGGCCGACGTCGCCGAGCGGGCCGCCGAACTGCGTCAGGGGGTGAATGCCGTACCGGAAATGGCCCGGGAACTGACATTTGTGGCGGATTCGCGAGGCATTTCCGTTGCCGCAGCCGCTCTCTCGGGCTATCGTTCTGCCGCGGCGCGGCTGGTGATCGGTGCCGTGGCGCGGCGAATGGGGCGCCCGATCGGCGGTCGACAGGTCGACCGGATCATGGCGCTGCTCGGCGGGCGACGCGCGGCCGGCCCGATCGCTGTCGCGCCGGGGCTTGAGGTCGAGCTGGCCTTCGGTCGGCTCCATTTTCGGACCCCCGAGGTCGGCTTTGCGCCGATTCCGCTGCCGGACGACGGCACGGTGTGCGTGGCGGGGCACCGGCTGACGGTGACCGCCGTTGCGCCGGGCGGGGGCGAGGTGGCCCGGCAGGGCCGCGCCACAGATCTGGCCCCGGGCAGCTATCTGGTGCGCCCGTGGCGCGCCGGAGATCGGATCCGACCGTGGCAGGGAACCGGTTCGCGGTCCGTCGCCGTTCTGCTTCGGGAGGCGCGGGTGCCGGTCGGAGCGCGGCGGAATTGGCCGGTCGTCGTCACCGCCGACGAAGCAACCATTGTCTGGGTCCCGGGCATCTGTCGTGCAGCGGCAGGGGTGCCGGAGGCCGGAGAGAGAGCGCGGCATGTCGTCTGGGATTTCGCCTGAGCTCCGCCGCCGGGCCGGCGGGCATGATCTGCGGATCGTCTTCGACGAACGGCAGATCGCCCGGCGGGTCAGTGAGCTGGGGCGCGAGATCACGGCAGCCTATCCCGACGGTGAGTTGCTTGTGCTGGGACTGCTCAAGGGCAGCGTCATCTTCTTGAGTGACCTGGTGCGCCGGATCGACCGACCGCTCCACCTCGATTTTCTGGTGGCGAGTTCGTACGGCGCCGGCACGGTCAGCAGCGGGACTGTGCGATTGCTGTACGATCCGGAAACCCCGCTGGAAGGGAAGCACATTCTTCTGGTGGAAGACATCATCGACACCGGGCGCACCATGCAGCGCCTGACGTCGGTGCTCGGAGCCCGCCGACCCGCCTCGCTGGCGATCTGCTCGCTCCTTGACAAGAACCTTCTCCCCGAGCCACTGCCCGCGTTGCGGTGGGTCGGTTTTACGGCACCTCCCGCGTTTCTGGTCGGCTACGGCCTGGATCACGCGGAGGACTATCGACATCTCCCGTTTATCGGTGATCTGATTGATGGCTGACTCTACCCCTCCTCGTCCACCGACGCCCGGCTGGGCCAACCTGAGCAAGACGCTGGCGCTGTGGGCGCTGGGCGCGGTGCTGATCATTGCGTTGGTGCAGACGCTGGGACGGCAGCGGGCGCCTGTCGCGTTCAGTTACACCGAATTTTCGGAGCAACTGGCCGGCGGCAACATCGCCTCGGTCGAGGTGATCGACGGCAAGCAGCTCCGGGGCACCTTCCGCACGCCGGTCACTCAGGACAATCAGTCGGCTGAGCGGTTTGTCACGTTGCTGCCGGTGGCCAACTCCTATGACTTGCTCGAGCGGATCGAGGCCGCCGGCGTCACGATCGAAGCCAAGGAATCCAAGAGCGGCCTGACCGCCATCCTGATCTATGCCTTGCCGTGGATCGTGATCATCGGCCTGTGGTGGTTCCTGTTCCGCCAGATGCAGGCCGGCGGCAATCGCGCCTTCTCGTTCGGAAAGTCCAAGGCCAAGCTGCTGAGCGGCGACACGCCCAAGGTGACATTCGCCGATGTGGCAGGGGCCGACGAGGCCAAGGTGGAGTTGCAGGAGGTGATCGAGTTCCTCAAGGATCCCCAGCGCTTCACCCGGTTGGGCGGTCGGTTGCCCAAGGGGGCGCTGTTGGTCGGCCCGCCGGGGACCGGGAAGACGCTGCTGGCCAAGGCGGTGGCCGGCGAGGCCGGACGGCCGTTCTTCTCGATGTCGGGCTCCGATTTCGTCGAGATGTTTGTCGGGGTCGGCGCCTCGCGGGTGCGCGATCTGTTCGAGCAGGGCAAGGCCCACGCTCCGTGCATCATCTTCATCGACGAGATCGATGCCGTCGGGCGCCATCGGGGCGCCGGCCTGGGGGGCGGCCACGATGAGCGGGAGCAGACGCTCAACCAGTTGCTGGTTGAGATGGACGGCTTCGAGTCCAATGACGGTGTCATTCTGATTGCCGCCACCAATCGACCCGATGTGCTCGATCCCGCATTGCTGCGGCCGGGCCGCTTCGATCGCCAGATTGTGGTCGATGCCCCCGATGTGAAGGGACGCGAAGGCATCCTCCGGGTCCATACCCGCAAGATCCCGCTGGCGCCGGGCGTGGAACTGGGGACCATTGCCCGCGGCACACCGGGCATGGCCGGGGCCGATCTGGCCAATCTTGTCAACGAAGCGGCGCTGCTGGCCGCGCGGGTCGGCAAGACCGCCGTCGATATGCAGGACTTCGAGGATGCCAAGGACAAGGTGATGCTCGGCGTGGAGCGGCGCTCACTGGTGCTGACCGAAGATGAGCGCCGGCTGACCGCGTATCACGAAGCCGGCCACGCCGTGGTGGCGATGAAGACCCAGGGCTCCGATCCGGTGCACAAGGTCACCATCGTGCCGCGCGGTCGGGCCCTGGGCTTGACTGCCTCATTGCCGGAAACCGATCGCCACAACTACACCCGCGACTGGCTGGTCGGGTCGCTGGCGATGTTCTTCGGCGGGCGCGCGGCCGAAGAAATCATTTTCGGCAAGGGCGCTGTGACCACCGGCGCCGGCAATGATATCGAACGGGCGACAGCACTGGCGCGGCGGATGGTGACCCAGTTCGGGATGAGCGACCGGGTCGGTCTGATGGCGGTGGGTGAGCGCGAACAGGAAGTCTTCCTGGGGCGCGAGTTCGGATCGCGGCGTGAGGTCTCCGAGCAGACGGCGCAGACTGTCGACGCCGAGGTCAAGCGGCTGCTCGATGATGCCTACGCTACGGCGCTGCGGCTGCTCACTGAGAACCGTGATCTGCTCGATCGGATTGCCGACGCACTGCTGGAGCGGGAGACGATCGACCGCGACGATCTCGATCTGTTGGCGCGCGGTCAGCCGCTGCCGCCGCGAGTGGATCCGCCGTCGCCGACCGGATCGGTGGCGGCGACCGAGCGGACCGAGGCCGCCCCGGCCCGGCCGCCCCTGCTGGGCTCGCCACCGGCGGAGCCGGCTGGCGCGTGATCGTCACGCCCCTCTCGGTCCGGAGTGAGTCAGCCGGCCGCGACGCCCTCCTGTCCCACGGATGGGAGGGCGATGTCGCGTCCCTCACCCTGAACGGGCTCGGCCAGGTCGGGTTTCACGTCGGGGCGGTCGCGGCGCCGGCTATCGAGGCGATGGTGCCGCTCAGCGCCCGCCTGGGACTGACGCTGATCAGCGGAGACGATTGGTTGGTGCTGATCGGCCCCCGGGCGCAGCTCGGCGCGTTCGCCCGACCCTGGCTCCAGCCGGAAGCCGTGCAGGCGTTGTCCCATGCCATCGGAATGGCCCTGCCGGCCGATGCTGTCACGCAGTGGCCGGTCGCGGACCAGGTGATCGATCTGGCCGGTCCGGTCATCATCGGCGTGATCAATGCGAGTCCCGATTCATTTTCGTCATCGTCCCGGGTGGGCGACGTCGCGACCGCGCTCGACCGGGCCGAGCAGATGGCGGCGGCCGGGGCGCGGATCATCGACATCGGCGCCGAATCCACCCGTCCCGGAGCGGAACCGCTGGATCCTGAAGTCGAATGGCAGCGGCTTGAACCGATCCTCACGGCGCTGGTTGCCGGTCTGCCGCTGGTCATTGTCCCCACCGGCTGGTTGCACAGGCAACCGGCCTGGCGATCTCGGTGGACACTGTCCACGCCGTGACCGGCCGGCGCGCTGTCGCTGCCGGAGCACACATTCTGAACGACGTCACGGCGGGACGACATGATCCCGCGTTGGCGGAGGTCGCCGCCGCGGGCGGCGCCGGTCTGATTCTCTCGCACTCGCGCGGCGCGCTGGCGCAGATCGCCAGCTACGACGCCGCCGACTACGGCGGCGATGTGGTGGGCGGCGTGACCCGGGAACTCCTTGACGCGCTCGAGCAGGCGACGCGACGCGGGGTGAGCCGTGAGCGCATCGTGCTCGATCCCGGGTTCGGCTTCTCGAAAACGCCTGAACAGAACTGGCGATTGCTCGATGGCCTCGATGCGGTGGTGGCGCTGGGACGTCCCGTCGCGGTCGGCGTGTCCCGGAAGCGTTTCCTGGGCGAGGCCACCGGACGGCCGGTGGAAGAGCGGGATGCCGCGACGGCGGCGGCCTGTGTGCTGGCGGCGGACCGCGGCGCACACCTGTTTCGGGTGCACGCCCCCGAGGCGGTGGCCGATGCGTTGGCCGTTGCGGCGGCGTGTCGTCAGTAGCTGATCGCCCACCCTACCGGGCGGCGGCCGGCGCAGCCGGCGTGGTGCTGATCGGCTACCTGCTGACGCTGGCGCCGACCGTGACCTTCTGGGACGCCGGTGAGCTGATTGCAGCCGCTCACAGCCTGGGGATTCCTCATCCGCCGGGCACCCCGCTGTACGTGATGCTCGCGCATGTCTGGGGGCTGCTGATCCCGGCGGGCGATTACGCCTGGCGGCTGAATCTGCTCAGCGCGGTCTGCGGCGCGCTGGCGGCGGGCTGCTGGTTTCTGGTCGCGCATCGGCTGGCCTGCCGGGCATACGTCGGGCTCGATCACCGGGTCGCGCTCGCTACCGGCGCGGCGGCCGCCGCATTGACAGCATTCAACTTCACCACCTGGCAGAACGCTGTCGAAGCCGAAGTCTATGCCGTCGCCCTGCTGACCATCGCGCTGGCGGCGTGGGCAGCACTCCGGTGGTGTGCCCAGCGGGGCACGCCGCGCGGCGGACGCTGGTTGTTGGTGCTGATTTTTCTCGGGGCGATGTCGATCGGCAATCATCTGCTCGCCTTGCTTGTCGGCCCGGCTCTTGTCCTGCTCACCATGGTGGAGTCCTGGCGCAATCCGCTGCTCGACCCGGTGCGTCGCGGCGCCGAACGGAGCCAACTGATCCTGGTCGCCGCGGTCTGGCTGCTTTTGATTGCCTTGGGTTTGGGCAGTGGGCCGCTCACCATTGCCGGTGGGGTCGTGGTGGCGGGGGCCGCGTGGCGCGCCCTGGCGCGGCGGCAGATCGGCTTTGTGCTGACGGCCCTGGCGCTGGTCGTCGTCGGCGTGTCGCCGTACCTGTTCCTGCTGTTGCGCGCCCGCCAGGCTCCGCTGATCAACGAAGCCGACCCGGCGACTCTCGATGCGCTGCTGGCCGTCATTCGGCGAGCCCAGTATCCCATTCGCACACCGCTCGATGATCCGACCGTCCTGCATGGCCCGCGCAATCCTGGGCGGACGCTGACCATTCTGGGCTACCAGCTCGCGAACTACGCCCAGTATTTCGACTGGCAGTGGGCCCGGGGTCTGGGAGCGGGGGCACTCACGGCGCCGGCGCGCGTGATAGCCAGCGGAATGGCGCTCTGGCTCGGGCTGATCGGTCTGGTGCAGACCTGGCGACGCGATCGCAGCGGCGCCTGGTTCCTGATCGGTCTGATCGGCGTCACCGGCGTGGGCCTGGTGCTGTACATGAATTTCAAACCGGGGCCGTCGATCGGATGGGCCCATTGGCCGACAGCCGCCGACCATGAGGTGCGCGAACGCGACTATTTCTTTGTCGCGAGTTTTGTCGGCTGGGGCGTTGCCATGGCGCTCGGCCTGCTGGAACTTGTCACCCGCTGGAACCGGCCGGAGCGGCGACGGCAATGGGCACCGGCGCTGTTTCTCTGCGCTCTACTGCCGCTGGTGCTCAACTACCGGGAAGCCTCCCGGCGTGAGGGTGCCGACGTCACCCTGGCGCGGGATTTTGCGCGGGCGCTGCTCCAATCGGTCCCGCCCGGCGGGATCCTCTTTACCTGGGGCGACAACGACACCTTCCCGCTCTGGCATGCCCAGGTGGTGGACGGCATTCGACCCGACGTCACTGTCGTCTGCCTCGCGTTGGCGGAAACGCCATGGTATCAGCGGCAGTTGCGGGAGCGTCGGCCGCCCGCCGCCGATCCCGATCGGTTGGCCCCGATCTGGCGCGCGGTACCCGATCCTGTCGCGGCCGGCCCGATCCATTCGCTCAGCGATGCCGAGCTGGCCGCTCTGGTCCCGCAGCTCGCCGATCGGGATTACGAAATGCCGCTGGGCGCCGGACGGCGGCTGGTGATCCCGGCCGGCAGTGAACTCTATGCCAAAGACCTGATGCTGCTGACCATTGTGCAGCAGAATATCGATCGGCGGCCGATTGCGTGGTCGGTCAGTGCGATGCAGAAGCTCTACGGTGCTCCGGTGATCCAGCAGGGGCTGGCGCTGGTTCTGCCGATCGATTCGAGCGCCATCGGTCAGGTGGACCGGTCGGGGGATATGGGGCCGGACACCCCGCCCATCGACATGACGGTCACCGCCGCTCTGATGGATTCCACCTGGCATTTCGGCCATGCCCTCGATCGCGATATCGCCGCGCTCGATCCCAATATTGCCGCCATGGCGCGGACCGTGGCGCTGCCGTACACCCGCCTGGGCGTGGCCCTGATCGCCCGCGGCGATACCGCGGCCGCGATTGATCGGTTGCGGACCGCCGCCTGGCTGGCTCCCTCCCAGCCGGCCATCGCCGCCCTCCTGGCGGAGCTGGAGCGTCAGTACCACCCCTGAAGAATGCCGCCGGTCCCTGTTATGTTTGGGGGTTATGCCGTATGCGGCCCTTGGTGACCGGCTCGACGAGGTGCGCGCCCGCATCGATGAGCACCAGCGGAAGGGAGGCTGGTCGCATCGCGTGCGGGTGGTTGCGGTCACCAAGACCCACGGCCCCGAGGCCGTGCGGGCGGCGGTCGCGGCCGGACTGACTGACGTGGCTGAGAACCGGGTGGCCGAAGCGCTCGCGAAGCAGGCGGCCTGCGCGGATGTGGCGGTGCGCTGGCATCTGATCGGCGGGCTGCAGCGACGCAAGGTGCGCGATGTGGTCGGGCGATTCGCGCTGATTCAGTCGCTCGACCGGCTGGAGCTGGCCGACGAAATCCTGCGGCGCAGTGGGACGGCGGCTCCGCCGGCGGTGCTGGTGCAGGTCAACTGCTCGGCCGAACCGCAGAAGGGCGGGGTGGCACCGGCAGCACTGCCCGGCGTGCTCGATGCCCTGCGCGACAGGCCGGCGCTTCGGGTCGAGGGACTGATGACCATGGCGGCGGCCGACGCCTCGCGCACCGAGTTGCATCGCACCTTCGCGCAATTGCGACAGTTGCGCGATGCGGCCGTTGCGGCGGGCCATGCCATGGCCGAGTTGTCGATGGGGATGTCGGGCGACTATGACGTCGCCGTCGAGGAGGGCGCGACGATGGTGCGGCTCGGCTCCGCGCTCTTGGGAGAGCGGGCTGCCCCGATCTGATTCACACCGTACCGGGACGCTGATGAGCAGCGAGTCATCATCCACCACACCGTGGCCGGAGTGGCCGGCCGGAACCGCCGATTCTCTTGAAACCGGGTTGCTCGACCGGTGGCGCGAGGAAGGTCTGTTTGCCCGCGTCCAGCAGCGCGGCAGTGCGCGACCGGGCTTCGTGTTTTTCGAAGGACCGCCCACCGCCAATGGCCGCCCCGGCATCCATCACGTCTTCGCGCGGACCATCAAGGATCTGATCTGCCGCTATCGCACGATGGACGGCTATCGGGTCACCCGGATCGCCGGATGGGACACGCACGGCCTGCCGGTCGAGCTGGAGGTCGAGAAGCAGCTCGGGTTCACCGGCAAGCAGGACATTGAACGGTATGGCGTGGCCCGGTTTGCCGAGGCCTGTCTCGCCAGCGTGTTCACCTACCGGGATGAGTGGACCCAGTTGTCGGAACGGATCGGCTACTGGCTCGATTACGACCGGGCGTACTACACGTGCAGTCGCGATTACGTCGAGTCGGTGTGGCAT
>CBFGTB010000040.1:0-17989 GCA_965651715.1 uncultured Gemmatimonadales bacterium | reverse complement strand
CTGTTGGCCTGATTGAACTCGCCCATCAGCGTCAGCCGGGAGTTGGCCCCGGCCATCACGTCGTAGGCCAGGCCGACCCGGAAGACGGTCGGCAGAGAGAAGGCCGTGGTCCGGTAGGCCACCGGCTGGGGCTCCTCGGTGATCGGATCCTCACCCGGCAGTGGATTGCGCGCTGAGGTGGTATTCAGCGCGTCGCCGCCATACGACATCTTGGTGCCGAGGTTGGTCAGCGTGAAGGCAAACCGAATCGGCTTGCCACCCAGGTTGGAGTGGAAGTGGGTACCGAAGTCGAGCGCGAAGGCCGACCCTGAGGCCTGCCCCAGCTTATCGAAAACGCCCTTGGCCGTGATACCGACCGAGAACCGGTCGGAGAAGTTCTGGGCGTAGGTCAACGCCGCGAAGGTCTCCGACACGTCGTAGGCCTCACCTGTTCCTTCGGGGACCTCGACCGTGTAGACCGGCTGGCCGCTGAAGCCGAAGGTCCCGAGCTGCAAGCCGAAGGCCTTGGAGCCGCCGCCCGACGGGAACGCGATGGCGCCCCAGTTGAGCTTGGTATCAGCGACGTAGTCGAGCTGGGAGAACTGGGCTCCCGGCCGGGTCATCAGGGCGATGGCCGCCGGGTTGGCATTGAGGCCGCCGACATCGGTGGCCACGGCGCTGTAGGCTCCGCCGAGAGCCGTCCCCCGGGCGTTGGCGCCCAGGAGCAGGAACTCCGCAGTGGTGGAGCCGTAGGCGGTGTTATCGGCCACATCCTGCTGCGCCGACGCGACCATCGGCATCAAGCCGATGAGCGCAGCCGACAGGACGAGCCGAGGCGGAAAGTGGCGATGCATTGCGTCGATCTCCTGTGGGGGGTCGGCCGGGCCGAAGCCCGGCCGCCCCGTCGGCGGTGATTACTGCGCGTAGTTGATGATGGTCATCCGGCCCACTGTGGTCTCGCCGTTCTCGGCGGTCACGTGGTAGAAGTACACGCCGCTGGCCACGAACTGGTTGTTCCGGTTACGAACGTCCCACGTCACCTCACCGTTGTAGTCGCTGGTCGACTGCTGGAGCACCCGAACCAGAACGCCGCTGGTGGTGTAGATCCGAATCGTCGCCTCGGTCGGCAGATTGACGAACTTGATCTGCTTACTGGTGGTCGTCGCTTCGTAATTGCTGGTGACGTAGTACGGATCCGGCACCGTATGCACCTTCGCCAGCGAGGCGGCCGTGGTCGGCTCCACCGCATTGGCGAGGTCGAAGGCGAACTTGGCCGACGACCCTGGTGCATTCAGCGGTCGGGGGTAGTTCTGCGTCGTGTAGACGTAGTTCCCGCCGTTGCCCGAGCGCACGTTGCCGCCCGAGATCGCACCGACGAAGGTCCGCAGCGTCCACACGGTGCCCTCGGCCGGCACGCCGGCCGCGAGCTCGAAGGTGAACAGGTGGCCCCGCAGGTAGAACAGGAAGCCCTGGCCCGCGGCCGCCGGGACATCGAGGATGTCGGCGGTCGAACCCTGCACCGCGTACGCGATCGGGCCCGGAACCGCGGTCCGCGACAGCGCCGCTGCCGGTCCGCTGCACTTGATGCCCGCCGGGTTCAGCGTCCGGACCGGCTCCACACAGCCGATATCGGTCATCGTCAGCTCGGAACGGGCGTCGTAGTAGGTCGCTCCGTTCTGGGTGGCAGCCTGGTTCAGGATGCCCCATGACGAACCGATCGACTCGCTGAACGGCACCTCGGTGTCGTGGGTGACATCGATCACCGAGTCGACCGCACCGGCGGCGCCCCAGTAGACCTTGTAATCACCCGCGCCGGCGAAGGGCATGAACATCGCCTCGACATCGCGCCATGACGACGTCATGTCGTCGTAGGCCCGCGCCTCGAAGATGGTCGTGACGCCGGTCAACCCGCCGCCGACGTTGTTGAAGTTGTCGCGCGAGAAACCGGTGTTGTAGCGATCCGGGTTCGATCCGTTCGGATCGGCCACCGTCTCGTTGTCGCCCTCGAACCAGCGCGGGCCAGTGGCGGAACACGTTTCGCCACTGAAACCACTCACGCCGTTCACGCAACCACGCGACTGAGTGGTGACGAAGTAACCGCTCGGGAACGACAGGCTGTAGGTCCCACCGATGCCGTAGTCGCCGGCCGGCGCACCATAGGTCGCCGCCAGTTCACCATCGGCGGCCAGCGCCTGGTATGATCCTGACGCCCGGGCAATGCCGGTGGTAGCCGACTGATTGAAGGTGAAGCTCACCTTCGACGTTCCGGCGGCCGGCGTGGTCAGCGAGTAGTAGTAGGTCGCATTGACCGAGGTGGCAGCCGAGATCGAGTTGACATGCACGCTGTCGAACGCCAGCGAGATCTCACCCGGACCGGTGAGCAGTTCCTTGACGAAGGCGGCCAACTGCACCGACACGCCATTGGCCGGCAGCGCCTTCTTGTCGAACATGCCGGTCACGGGGTCAATCTTCGGCTCGACCACATCGGTCAGATGACCGTTGCGGCCGAAGATCCCGTTGGAGACAATCGCCTCGTTGTTGTAGTTGCCGGCACGGGTCGACGGCTGAATCCGCTTGGTGATCAACGCCGACTCCAGCGAGGTGTTCCCGGCACCGGTTGAGGTGATCGAGTTCACATCGAAGGCCGTGACAGCGTAGTAGTAGGTCAGGCCGTTGTAGACCTCATCGTCGACGTAGACAAACGGCACGCCGCCGTCGTCGAGGCCCGGCTTACCGCTGTTGTTGCCGGTGACAGTGGTATCGCTCGAGAGCACGATCACGTCGCCGCTGGCGAGCTGAGTCCGGTTGCCCTTGGCCACCTGAACGAACGTGCCGCTCAGCGGGTAGTCGATGTGCTTGGCGAGCTGGGTCCCCGGAACCTGGGGATCGAAGTCGCCGTCGCAGCTCGAGGTGACGTTGATCTCCGGTGCGCAGGCGGCTCCACGGGCCGGGTCAACCACCTGGCCGGTGTAATCGGAGAACACGGTGCCACTGTAGTCGTACTGCACGACCAGCTTCAATGCCGATGCATTGTCAGCACGGCCACGGTAGATCCGGTAGCCCTCGACGTCGAACTCACGATAGTTCGGATCGTAGAGCGTATTCACCACCGGTGCACCGCCGCCCTCAGGCACGATCGAGGCATCCTTCGCCACCTGGAAGAACGGATCGCCCGTTTCCTCGGAATTCGAAGGCCGCCACACCACAGTCACCTGCTTGTCGCCCGGAATCAGGAAGAAATCAGGCGCATCAGGGGCGAACGGCAGCAGGAACTTGTTGTCGAAGATCTCCTGCGCCAGCTTCGCCTTACCGAGCAGCGAGCCCGGCACGGCGTCAATCTCGGCCTGCTGCACGATGCCGTCACCATTGGCATCGGAGTATCCCGAGAAGCCCATCAGCGAGTCGACGCGGTTTGCACCCTGCTCCATCGCGACCGGATCAACCAACCGCCGCGGATCTCCCGGCGGCACCCGCGTGCCAGCACCCGGCCACCCGGGGATGTCGACCGGAGCGGCGTGGATGTAAGCCACCACGATCGAGGCGGACTGGCCGGCCTCCAGCGACATCGGGGTCGACGATTCGACCATGCGGACGTCGGCAGGTGACGGCGCGACATAGCAGATCCGGCTTTCGGCCGGGTTGCCCTGGTTACACGACACGCCGTCGGCCGGCGTAATGGTGCCCGAGAGGTACTTGTACAGCCGGACCGCCGAGTTCGGGTCCGGGAAGGCACCACCATTGGTGGTGTTCGAGTAGAGGTTGATCTCACCCGGGCCGGTCGCCGACTTGAGGTACTTCACGCCGACGAAACCGACACCGGCGAAGAACGGCGCCCCGAAGATGCTGGGCGAGAAGGTCCAGCCGGCCGCCCGCGGGAAGTCGGCATGGTAGGCGTAACCCATCGCGAACGGCAGGTTGACGCTGGAGAAGTTGGTTCCTGCCGACGAGGTCACGTCCGGATCGGCCGCGAATGCGGCGTAGAACGGATCGATGGTGTACCCCTCGGTCGGCAACGTGACGTTGAACAGATCGTTGTTGAGGGTATGGAACTTCTGCGCCTCTTCTACAAGAATCTCACGAACACCAGGACGGTACTGAGCATACGCCGCCGGATTGGTGGTAGTGATGTTGTAGAAGGTCAGGATCAGGTAAACCAGATCCTGATTACCGGTCGGGTAGTTCCAACCCATCACCCGATATTCGGCGACAATGCCCAGCGGATGCGGCCGCGCCGCATTCAGGCCCGGGTCGCCTTCGGTCGACATCCACCAGACGTCGCCCTGCGAGGCCGACACCCGGCCGCGAAGCAGTGGATCAAACAGCTCCTCGGAGGCGTCGCCCTGGGGCACGTAGCCCGCCTGGGGCCAGTTGGCCACGTCGGTCGGGTTGGTGGCATTGTACAGCTCGGTCACCGCCGTACCATGCTGCCGGAGACCCGAGGCGTCGAAGAACATGCCGCCGGTGGTGTCGCCGGCCCACGGATTTGTGGCGCGGTCACCGGTGATGATGCCGGCCACCTGCAAGCCGGAGTTGAACATGTACTGGTTACCGGTGCCCTTGGGCCAGTAACCACCACCGATCGTCGACGAGTTTGTCGAGTCGACGCCGACCTCACCACGGGTATTCAGGCCGTAGTAAATCTGGTTGATGGTGATGGCACCAAGGTTACCGGCGAAGAGCCGATAGCGGCCCGTCGGGGCTCGCAGGGCTTCGGGATCCGGGCCGGCATGTGCGGGGGCCGGCATCGCGGCCAACGCCGCGAGCGCGATCCCCATTCCGGCCATCAGGCCCCGCATACCACGCAGTGAGTGCATTGTGCGACCTCTCGAGTCTGGATGCGGACGCCCGGTGGGAGGACGGTCGGTCGATTCCGACCGGCCCCCCATCGAGCGAGGTGAAATCAGAAGTTCACTTCCATGCCGAGCCGGAGCGTCCGACCCGATCCGGTGAAGGCGGAGATGTCGAAGGTGCCCATCCGGGCCACATCCGAAGCCACCCGCTGCTCTGCGAGCGAGTAGATACCATCGCCATTGCCGAACCGCTGCTCGTCCTTGCGGAGGAAGTAGCAGGTCGGAGCCGACGGGCTACCACCGGTGGTCTGCCAGCCGGCACAGCCGGCGTTGTCAGTCGGCAGACTGATATTGCCCGTAGCGTCAGAATAGGCGCCATTGGCCTTCGCCTGGGTCGCGAAGCTGATCGAGTCGTTGGTGGCGAGCTGACGGCGGTACCGATCATTCTGGGTGGTACCGGTCTGCGCGAAGACCGAGCTGATGTTCTTGATGTTCAGCACGTTGCGCATGTCGGCGTAGGCGGTGAGCGCCATGCCACCCAGGGTGAAGCCCTTGGTCAGCCGCAGGTCGAACTGCTTGAAGGCCGGCAGGCGAGCCGCGTTATAGCCGCCATTCAGCGTGGTGCAAACGCCACCCGAGCGAACCGAGAGGTCGTCGTCGAGGGTCGGATCGCAGCGGGTGTACGGCGTACCCGAGGCGTACCGGGCGGTACCGGTCAGACCCACCTGGCTCAGAATCCCACCGATCGCCGTCCCGGCCTTGTAGTCCGCCGGGAAGTTGAAGGCGAACTGGGCCGCGATGTTGTGCGGCCGCGAGTAGCCGATCGGCTGCGCCGACTGCGGCGGCGGAGCCGCGTTGCCGGTGATGGCCGAGGTGATCCGCGATCCGAAGTTGATGTAGGTGAACGGATCGGTACCGGTGTTGCGGGCATCCTGGTACGAGTAGGCCAGCACACCGTTGAAGATCTGACCGAAGCGCCGGTCGATCCGGACGTCGATACCACGGGTGTTACCGAAGTCCTGGTTGACCTGGAGCCGCAGGTCGGCGTTGGCGCCGGTCCGCGGGTCGGTGCGCGGGATCAGACGACCGGCCGCGTTGGCCAGGTTGTCCTTGTTGTACACCGAGATGTCGAGCACCATGTCATCGCTGAAGGCGTGACCGACGCCGAACTCGAACAACACCGACTTTCCGAAGTCGAGATCGGTGCCGTAGTTGTTGTTGGTGTTGGTGATGGCCAGGTCGGTGTTCGACCCGAACAGCGCCACCGAGTAGTCAGGCGTCTGCACCTGCTGCGCGTACGAGAGACGGAAGTTGGTCCGCTCGGTCACCGGGAAGGAGACCTGCACGTGCGGCGAGATGTAGTCGTGTGCCGTGTAGGGCTCGAGGTACTGATCAAGATTCTCGGGGTCGAAGTTCGGCGCCGACGAGATCCGGGGGAAGTCCTTCCACTTCTCCGCCCCCAGCTTGAAGTAGTCGTACCGCAGGCCGGCGACCAGAACCACGTCGCCGAGGTCGAGCCGGTCTTCGGCGAAGATGTTGTAGCGCACCGGCTCGGCCCGATAGACGTCGGAGAAGCCGGCGCTGCTGGAACCGATGCTGTAGTTCGACATCTCGCTTGAGGTGTACTCGCCGCCGATCTTGAGCCGGTTGTACCGGTCGACCTGCATGTCGAGGTTCACCTTGCCGATCCAGCGCCGCTCGTTGACGGCGTCGATGGTGCCGGGAGCGCCACCGAACCCGCTGATGCCGTCGCCGATGCCCAGCGGCGCGCCGCTGTAGCCGTTCTGGCCGGTGTACTGGGTGGTGTTGGCCCGGTCATACAGCGTGATCGGGGCCGTCGGATCCTGAATCCGGTACTGATAGACCATCTCGTCGGTGACCGGGAACTGATCCTCGTCGTAGACGAAGTCGAAGTTGCCGAAGTACCAGCCCATGAACGGATCGCGGGTGGCCTCTTCCGACTCGCGGGTCAACAGCGAGTTGGCCGCCCGGTCCTTCTGATACGACACATAGGCGTCGATCGCGATCTGGCGGGTGGCGCTGCGGGAGAGCACCTGGTTCCAGTTCAACGTCACGACGTGGTTGTCGAGAATGGTGCCGAAGGTGTTGTCGAGGCTGCGGTCGCCGCGGCTCAGGCCACGGGTGCCGAGGTAGCTCAGCGAGATCCGCGAGCCCGAACCGAACGAGTAGTTCAGCTTACCGCTCAACTGCCGTGACGAATTCAGGCCGCCACCGCCGCCGAGGTTGCCGCGGCAGTCGTAGCCGTAGTTGTCGCGCATCTCCGGGTCGGCAGCATTCTTGACCCAGGGCGAGTCACAGCTCCCCCGCGACAGGGCATAGTTGTATGCCGGCAGGAAGAGCGTGTCGGCCGTGGCGCTGGTACTGCTCGGAATGGCGAAGGTGGTATCGACGCTCACCGCGGTCCAGCTCGGCACCGCGTCGCCATGATAGCCGCCATTGCCGTAGCGGTTGCCGCTGATGACGCCGCTGACGAAGAAGGTCAGGTCGCCCATGATCGGGCCGCCCAACGAGGCCTGCAGCCGGTTGAAGCCGCTGCCCATCTGCTTGCCCGACAGTTCGCCGGTCTCGTAGCCGAGGTTGCCGGCGAAACGCTGACCACCGGTCTTGGTGGTGATGGCGATGATACCGCCCTGCGCGTTACCGAACTCGGCCGAGCTGGCGCCGGTGGTGATCGAGGCGTCTTCGAAACCGTTGGTTCCGATCTGCAGCGTCCCGAAGTCCCGGCCCGAACCCTCGCCGCGGGTGCCCGGCTGAACCGGCACACCGTCGACGTAGGTCGCGTTCTCGTCGATCCGGCTGCCGCGCACCGAAAGCTGGGTGCCGCCGGTGCTGGCCATGACGCCCGGCTGCAGCGCCAACACGTTTGTGATGTTGTCGACCGGCAGCTTGTCGGTGAACCCACCGTCGACGAGCTGCTTGGAGGCGACCTTATCGCGCGGCACCAGCGCATTCGCCGCCGCGACCACCTCGATCGCCGTGATCTCGACAGTGGTCGGGTCGAGCGTCACGTTCAACGTCGCAGTCTGACCCGACTGCACCCGGAAGCCCGCGACTTCCTTCGGCGCGTAACCGACGTAGTTCACCCGGATCGAATACTCGCCGGCGGGAACCGAGTTGAAGAAGTAGTAGCCGGCCGGGTTGGCGGTCGTGGCGAACGCCGTCCCGACGATACGAACCTGTGCATTGGCCACGGGCTGACCGCTCGGGTCCTGCACAGTTCCCTCGATCTTACCGGTTGATCCCTGGGCCACCAGTGCCGGAGCACTGACCCCGAGGACCACCGCCGCCAGTGCGATCCGTCGCACTGCACGGCCGAGGGACCGAACAAAGCTTTGCGTCATGGAACCATCCTCCGAAGGCGAGTAACGGATGAAGCCGCTCCTTCGATGATCCCCGGGCCGGGCGGCCATGGGGGTCACTCCTGCACCACCGAGCCCGTCCGGGTCTCGGCGGTTGTCCTGCCCCACCCCGCTCATGGCGAACCGGGTGGGTGACCTGCTCCGCCGAAAAACTGGCGGAAATCCCTGATCCGACGCCGCGTGCGCCCGATCGTTACAACCATGCTATCAGCCTCTGGAAAGCCCCGGGCGGATGCCGGGATGCCCGAATATGCGCCCGGCCGAAAGCCCTGTCAAGCAAGCCAACCCGCTCCGAGGTCACCGTTCCCCTGACCCGCGCCGCCACGGAAAGGTCACAGGCGTCTCAATCATCGGTCACGATCACCATCTCGCGCTGCGGTTCATTCGGGGTGACCCGCAACCCCTCGGGACCCCAGTACAGGTTGATTTCGCTGCGGACCCCGAACTCACCCGGCAGGTAGATCCCCGGTTCCACCGAGCAGCCGGTGCCCGGCAGCAGGGCCCGGGTGTCGTGGGTCTCATAGTCGTCGAGATGCGGCCCCGAACCGTGAAGGTCCCGGTCAATTGAATGGCCGGTCCGATGCACGAACCACTGGCCGAACCCGGCCGCCTCGATCTGCTGCCGCGCGGCGCGATCGCCCAGATAGCCTGCCACCGGCTCGCCGCTGGCGATCTGCTGCCGCAGCGCCGCGACAGCCGCGTCGCGGGCGTCGCGCACTGTCCGCCAGACCCGCTCGACCCGCTCGGGCACCTGGCGGCCCGAGAAGCCCATCCAGGTCTGGTCGGCGAAGACGGCTCCCTGACGCATGCCGGCCCAGAGGTCGAGCAGCACCACCTCGTCGGGTCCGAGGGTGCGGTCCCGACCGGCGATCGGCTCGTAGTGGGGATTTGCCGCGTTGGGGCCGAAGCCCACGATCGGCAGCGTGGTGAGGTAGAGTCCGGCCTGCCGCATCGCCGCGACGACTTCGGCCTGGAGGCCGCTCTCGCTGAGCGAGCCGTCGCTCCGCCGGACGGCACCCGCCAGCGCGTCCAGCGCAATCCGCCGCAGCAGTTCGGCGGCGGCCATGTGCTCGGCCGCCTCGTCGGCCGACCAGGTGGCGGCGAAACGGGTGACAAGATCGGCGCTGGAGACCACCCGAACGTCCATGCCGCTGAGCAGGTCCACCACCCCCCACGGTACCCGATCGAGATAGGGCACCGCGTCGCCGGCGCTCACCTCCATCGCCGCGGTGCGACCGCCGACCACCTCGGCCAGCGCGGCGTGCAGTTCCTGATGGCGCGCATAGGGAATGATCCGTCCGCTGAACCCTTCGAACGGCTGCATTTCGATCCGATGCACGATGGCGGTGATCTCACCCTCGCACGGAATCCAGACGAAGACCCGCCGGGTGGCCAGACTGCCGCCCGGCAACAGTTGCGCCGCCACCGGATTGCAGCCGTGGAAGTCGAAAAGCAGCCAGCCGTCGGCGCCGAGGTCCTGCAACCCCCGCGTGAGCACGGCGCGGTCGAGTGAATCGAGTCCCATCAGTCGTATCCCTGAGCGCGCTCAGCGCGCCACACGCAGCGGCGGTCGCCTCGTCCGCGACACGCCTCGTGATCCATGGCGCCTTCGATCCCGGCCACCAGGCGGAGCAGTTCTCCGAGTCCCGCAGTATAGAAGCGACAGCCGGCCCCGTCATCGCGCGCGGCGAAGGGCAGCGAGTCGGTGGCTTCGGCGCGGAGCAGGCCGTCGACCGGGTGCATCTCGATCAACAGCCACCGCCGCGCCAGGGCACTGGCGGCCCGCAGCCGAGCCGACCGGCCCAGTCGCCCGGGCGTGACCGCCCCGACGGCGCGGCTGGCCGCCCCGCGCTCCCGAACCGCGTGACGCGCCGCCCGACGACCGGCGTCGGCGTACACCAGCTCGGCGTCGGGGCGCCGCCCCACCAGCCGAAAGACCGCCAGCGCCTCGTCGCGATCCACCCCGGCCCCGCGTGCGGCCTGGGCACGATAGCGCGCGATCTGCGCCGCCACTGTGGTGCTCAATCCAAGCCGTTTGGCGGCCAGTTCATGCTCGAGCGCGCCGAGACCGTCATCGGCCGGCGTGTCGATGTTCTGGACCGCTTCAAGCACGGCGAGCGGCAGGAGTGCGGGAACGGTATCGGTCATCGGGATTGGTCACGATTGTAACCGAATCGGGTCCGGCGCGCCTACCTTTGGACATGACCGCACCTGCCGCACCAGCCCGCTTCGGCGACGAGGCGCTGCCTCATCTCGATCTGCTCTACCGCGTCGCGCTGCGACTCACCCACGATCCGGCTGCCGCCGAAGACCTGGTTCAGGAAACCATGCTCAAGGCGCTGCGCGCCTGGCAGTCGTTCCGACCCGGCTCCAACGCGCGCGCCTGGCTGGTCACCATTCTGCGCCACCAGTTCATCAACGGCTGGCGCAAGAGCCACCGCGGGCCGACCCAGGTCGATATCGATGCCATCCCCGAGCTGGGCGGCGAAGCCGACCCCGAAGGCCGCTTCTTCGCCGGCCTTGTCGACGACGAAGTGACCCGGGCAATCGACCAGCTCCCCGAGGAGTTCCGTGAGGTGCTGCTGCTGAGCGACCTCGAAGGGCTGCCCTACGCCGAAGTGGCCCAGGCCCTCGATATCCCGATCGGGACGGTCAAATCCCGGCTGTTTCGCGCCCGCCGGACCCTGCAGGGGCAGTTGCGACGTTATGCCGAAGAGACCGGGCTGATCCGGCCGCGGGAGGAGAAGCGATGAGTGACGATCACAGCGACTACGATTGTCGCAAGGCGAGCGACGAACTCGATGCGTTCGTGCGCGGCGATCTGCCGATCGAGGCGGCCAGCCGGATGGAACAACATCTCGAGCACTGCGGCCACTGCGGTCAGGTGGCCCGCTATGAGCAGGCGTTCCGTCAGCGGCTGCGTCAGCTCGGCCAGGGCTGCTGTCCCGAGCAGGTGCGCCAGCGGATCGAGCGGCTGATCGACCAGGACGACGCGGGATGATGGATCCCTATCGATTCCGACATCTCTGCGGCCGGTTCGCCACCGGCATCGCGGTGATCACCAGCTTCGACAGCGCGGATCGTCCGGTGGGCATGACAGCCAACTCATTCGCCTCGGTGTCACTCTCCCCCCCGCTGGTTTCGGTCGCGATCGATCACGCCGCGTCTGCCCACCCGGCGCTGACCAGCGCCTCCCACTGGACCGTCAACATTCTCGATGCCGATCAGGAGGCATTGTCGCGCCGGTTCGCCGCGGTGGATCCCGACCGCTTTGCCGGCGTGGGGTGGCAGCGCAGCAGCGAAGGCGGCCTGCGGCTCGATGGCGTCCTGGCCCACCTGGTCTGCGCCCACCACGATCGGTTCGAGATCGGCGACCACACCCTGCTGATCGGCCGGGTCATCGGCGGCGACGCCGCCGATCACGGTCGGCCGCTGCTCTATTACCGCGGCGGCTACGCCGATCCCGAGACGCTCTGAGGCCAACCCGCGGTTATTATTTCCGCTCCATTCCCCATCGCTCGCCCCTTTCCCGGAGGATCTCGATGCCCTCGCTCACCCGCCGTGCCGTGGCCGAGCTGTTCGGCACCTTCGCCCTGGTGTTCTTCGGCTGTGCCATCGTCGTGATGCAGTCATTTCCCGGCGCCTCAACCGGTCTGATGGGCGTGGCGCTGACACACGCCATCGTGCTCTCGATCGCGATCTCCTGCACCATGGGTGTGTCGGGCGGCCACCTGAACCCGGCGGTGACCATCGGCCTGCTCAGTGTCAAGCGGATCAGCCCGCGCGATGCGGCGGTCTACCTGGTGATGCAGCTCGCCGCGGCGCTGCTGGCGGTGTCGGTGGTGCGGCTGCTGCTCCCCAGCAGCCTGGGCGACCTGGCCGGCTGGGGAACACCGGCGCTCTCACCCCGGGTGACCTTTGGTCAGGGGATCATGATCGAAGCGCTGCTGACGTTCTTCCTGGTGAGCGCCGTGATGGGCACCATCGTGGCGAAGAACGCCCCGCGGATCGCCGGCTTCGGCGTGGGCCTGACGCTGATCTTCGCCATCCTGGTGGGCGGCCCGCTGACCGGCGCCGCGCTCAATCCCGCCCGCGCCTTCGGGCCGGCGCTCATCTCGGGCAACATGACGGCCCAGGCGGTGTACTGGATCGGGCCGCTGCTGGGCGGCGTGATCGCGGCGCTGCTGTGGGAGCATGTCATCCTCAAGGAGGAATAGCCGACCGCTCCCGTCGAGGTCAGCGGCGGTTCCCCCGCCGCCACATGATCGCCGCGTACCCCGTGATCACCAGCGCCACGATCAGGTACGCGGCGATCATGTATCCACGATTCTCAGGTGGCATCGCTGACCTCCTCCATCAGATGGCGCACCCCGATGCCGTAGCGCTGCATCACCAGGCCGAGATAGAGCACAGTGAACACGGCCAGGGCGCTCAGGAAGGTGCGCAGCATTTCCCACGGCAACTGCGGCTTCTCCGGCTGCACCACCACCGGGGTGGGATGCTGACTGGCGAAGAAGTAGACGGTGAGATGATTGAACGGCACCAGCACCAACGCGGTGATCCCCACCACCGCCGCAAACTTGGCGCGCTCTTCCGGGTCGTGCATGGCCGAGCGCAGCGCGAAGTAGCCGGCAAACACCAACAGCTCGATCAGAGTAAAGGTGAGCCGCGGATCCCAGGCCCACCACGCTCCCCAGATCGGTTTGCCCCAGAGCGGGCCGGTGATGACCACCAGCAGGCCCATCGCCATGCCGATTTCCGCCGAAGCCTCGGCGAAGACATCGAGGCGCGAGTCCCGCAGCCAGAGAAACAGCGCACTGGCAATACCGGTGAGCACAAAGGCAAGCTGCATGGCATAGGCCGCCGGCGGGTGGACATACAGGATCTTCTGGGCCAGACCCTGGAATCGTTCCATCGGGGTATGAGCCAACGCCAACCAATACAGTCCCGCCAGAGCGACAAGACCGACAAGGGTCACCAGGCGACCGCGCCGGATCGCCCGGGTCGCGGCATCGGGATCGAGAGTCATTCGTCCACCAGATGTGAGAAGACCATCGACGCCAGCGTCAACAGCACGACGTCGTACATCGCCAGCATGCGGAGCCAGCCCGCCACTTCGTCGAACGGCCGCCCCCCCAACAAGCGCACCGAGGCACTGCTGCCGGCATAGATCGCCGGCAACAAACAGGGCAGCACCATCATCGGCAGCAACAATTCGCCGTAACGCGTCCGCGCGGTCATCGCCGCAAACAACGTCCCCGCCGCGGTGCACCCGGCGGCTCCCAACAACAGCAGACCGTACAGGGCCGGGACCGCGCTGACCGGCGAGACGGCGAAGAACAGCAGCCAGGTCGGCACCGCGATCAGCATCACCAGCGCGACAAGTAGGGTGTTGGCAAACCACTTGCCCCAGAACAGCGCCGCCCGCGACACCGGTGCCAACAGAATGCCGTCGAGCGCATCGTGCTCGCGCTCCAACAGGAAGCCCCGGTTGAGCACCAACAGCGCCGACAGGGCCACGGTGATCCAGATCACGGTCGGCGCCAGGGTCGGCAGCGCCAGTTCACCCGCCGGCCGCGCGAAGACGAAGGTGAGCTGCACCACCACGGCAAAACACACGGCTGTCAACAGAGCGGTGCGATTGCGCCGTTCGATCAGCAGATCCTTGCGGGCAATGACCCACGCCGCCGCGAGAAAGTCGGCCATCACGAGGCGAACAACCGATCGAGATCGGTCCGGAAGCGCGCCAGATCCGCCGGTCGGTCGGCATCGAAAATCAGTCGTCCCCGAGCCATCACCACCACCCGGGTCGTCAGCGGCCAGAGTTCCCCCGGATCGTGGCTGACGGCCAGCACCGCGCGCCCGTCGGCCCGCCATCCGCCGATCCGCTCCACCAGCGCCCGCGCCGCCAGCGGATCGAGCCCGGTGAAGGGCTCGTCGAGCAGCATGACCCGCGGGCTGTGAAGATCGGCCCGCGCCAGGGTCAGCCGCTGCACCATGCCGCGCGAGAAGCCCCGCACCTGGCGATCCGCCACCGCGCTCAGACCGGCATCGACAAGCGCCTGCTCTACCCGCTCGGTCGAGGCGTTGAGTCGATGCAACGCTGCGTGGAATCGGAGGTTCTCGCGCGGGGTGAGGTCATCGTACAGCATTGCGCGATGCGAGACGAAGCCGATGTCGCGACGGGCGACCGGGTCGGCATGAATGTCACGCCCCAGGATCCTGACCGTGCCGCGGCGGGGACGACAGAGCCCCGCAACGGTACGCAACAATGTCGATTTCCCGGCACCGTTGCGCCCCAGGATCATCAGCACCTCACCCGATCCCAGCTCAAGCGAGACGCCGTCAAGGGCGCGAACCGGTCCGAATCGGCGCACCAGACCCACAGCGTCCACGGCGGCCGGCGCCGCCGAACCCTCGGATGCCTCGGCTGGGGGAAACGCGATCGGGGCCGTCATGCGGGGAATAAAACGCCGCGACCCGGGGCTTCCTACCCTTCGAACTGAAACAGATCGTCGAGCTTGGTCAGCACCAGCAGATACTCCAGCTCGGGACCCACTCCCCGCAGCACCACCTGAAGCCGCCGCTCAGTGGCCCGCCGCTGGATCAGGATCAGCACCCCCAGACCCGAGGAATCGACGGTCCGCGTCGGCGCCAGGTCGATCACCAGGGTACCCTCCCCCTCGGCCATTTCGGCCAGCAGCCCATTGGCCGCGTCGCGAAATGCCTCCCGGGTGGCAAGCCCCAACTCGCTCGGAGCGCTGATTACCCGCGTCGAGCGCGGGACATTGGTCACCGACAAACGGCCTCCCGCCGGAACACTGTCATGCCGATTTCAGGAGCAAGTGCCTTGCCACACCGCTGCCACCCGGCAACTGTCAACAAAACGAACACCTGAACTGCCGCCGCGGGGCCGGTCGCCGGGCTCGGATAGATTTGATACCTCTCCCGCTACCGGAGCCCTCACCATGGCCGAACAGCTCAGCACCCTGCTTTCTGAAGAGCGCCGCTTCCCGCCGCCGCCCGATTTCATCAAATCGGCTGTCGGCACCGCCGAGACCTATGCCCGGGCCGAACGCGACAGGATCGGCTTCTGGGAGGCCGAGGCGCGTCGGCTGGAGTGGAGCACCCCCTGGCACACCGCGCTGGACTGGCAACCGCCTCACGCCCGCTGGTTCGTGGGCGGGCAACTCAACGCCAGCGTGTCATGCCTCGATCGTCACCTCACCGGGCCACGACGCAATCAGGCCGCGATCATCTGGGAGGGCGAGCCGGGCGATTCGCGGGTGCTGACCTACTGGGATCTCCATCGCGAGGTCTGCCGGGCCGCCAACGCGCTGCGGCGCCTCGGGGTGGGACGCGGCGACCGGGTGGCGATCTACCTGCCGATGATCCCCGAAGCCGCGATCGCCATGCTGGCCTGTGCCCGGATCGGGGCGATTCATTCGGTGGTCTTCGGCGGCTTCTCGGCCGAGTCGCTCAGGGACCGGATCAACGATGCCCAGGCGGTCTGCCTGATCACCGCCGACGGCGGCTACCGTCGCGGCGGCGTGGTGCCGCTCAAGCGCTTCGCCGATGATGCGGTGGCAGAATGCGAGTCGATCCGCCACGTGGTGGTGGTGCATCGCGGCGGCGGAGCAATCGATCCCACCCAGTGCCCGATGACTCCCGGGCGCGATCACTGGTGGCACCGCGTGCTCGATGCCGAGCCGGGTCAGGCCGCCGCCGAAGCGATGGATGCCGAGGACATCCTGTTCATCCTGTACACCTCGGGCACCACCGGATCACCCAAGGGGATCGTCCACACCACCGGCGGCTATCTCACCCAGGCGGCGGCCACCACCCGGCTGGTCTTCGATCTGCGCGATGACGATGTCTTCTTCTGCACCGCCGACGTCGGCTGGGTCACCGGTCACTCCTATGTGGTGTACGGTCCGCTCGCCAACGGCGCCACGGTGCTGATGTACGAGGGCGCTCCCGACTGGCCCGAGCGCGACCGCTTCTGGGACCTGGTGGAAAAGTACGGCGTGACGGTGCTCTACACCGCGCCGACCGCCATCCGCGCCTTCATGAAGTGGGGCCACGAGCATCCCGATCGCCATGACCTGTCGACTCTCCGGTTGCTCGGCAGCGTCGGCGAACCGATCAACCCCGAAGCCTGGATGTGGTACCACACCCATATCGGCGGCGAACGGTGTCCGATCGTCGACACCTGGTGGCAGACCGAGACCGGCAGCATCATGATCACCCCGCTGCCCGGCGTGATCACCACCAAACCGGGCAGCGCCACAGTGCCCTTCCCCGGCATCGAGGTGGAACTTGTCGACGGCGACGGCACGCCGGTCGAGGGCCCGGGCGGCGGCTTCCTGACCGTCACCTCGCCCTGGCCGGGGATGCTGCGCACCATCTACGGCGACGATGCCCGATATATCGACACCTACTGGAGTCGATTCCCGGGCCGGTATTTCGCCGGGGATGGGGCCAAACGCGATGCCGACGGCTACTGGTGGGTACTCGGTCGGGTCGACGACGTGCTCAACGTGGCCGGCCACCGGATCGGCACCATGGAGGTCGAGAGCGCCCTTGTCGACCATCCCGCAGTGGCCGAAGCCGCGGTGGTGGGCAAGGCGCACGATCTCAAAGGTCAGGCGCTGGCGGCCTTTGTGACGCTGCGCGAAGGGCATCAGCCCTCGGCCGCGCTGCGCGACGAACTGCGCGACCACGTGGGCCGCAGGATCGGTGCGATCGCCAAGCCCGATGACGTGCTCTTCGCCGCCGATCTCCCCAAGACCCGCAGCGGCAAGATCATGCGCCGCCTGCTGCGCGACATCGCCGAGGGCCGGGCCCTGGGCGATACCACCACCCTGGCCGATCCGGCCGTGGTGGCCCGGCTCAAGGAGGAGTATCAGTAGCCGTCAGACCTGAATCTGGGCGCCCAGTTCAATCACCCGATTGGGCGGCAGGCCGAAGTAACCCGCCGCACTCTGGGCATTGCGGCTCATCACACCGAACAGCCGCGCCCGCCAGCCGCTCATCGCGCCCGGCGGCCGCGGCTGACCACGGCCCCGGGGGCGCAGCACCAGCGACTCCCGACCGAGATAGAACGATACGTCACCGAGACGGAGCGCCGCCGGTGCGGACTCGTTCTCGCCGTGGAGCAGCGGCCCGGCTTCGGCCAGTACCGCCGGCACGTCGGGTGATTCCATGAAGCCGTAGCGGGCAATCACCTCGTAGACCCCCTCGCCCTTGGCCTCGACGCTGACCCGCTCGGCGTCGCTCACCTGGGGAATTTCCTGCGGCTGAATCGTCATCAGCAGCACCTTCTCATGCAGCACCTTGTTGTGCTTGAGATGGTGCAGCAATACCGACGGCGCCACGTCGGGAATCGATGTCATGAACACCGCCACTCCCGCCACCCGATGCGGCTTGCGACGCGCGATGTCGGGAATGAAAAGGTCGAGCGGCAGCGAACTCTCCTTGAGAATCGCCGCCACCTGACGGCGCCCCGCCTTCCAGGTCCACATCAGCACGAACACGGCGCCGGCCACCATGATCGGCACCCAGCCGCCGTGGGGAATCTTGAGCAGATTCGCTCCCAGAAAAGCGATGTCCACCGCGATGAACAGCAGCGTGATCAGGCTCACCCGGGCGATCGACCAGCGCCACCTGAGCCGCATCACGAAGGCGAAGATCACCGAGGTGGTCAGCATGGTGCCGCTCACCGCCACACCGTAGGTGGCGGCCAGGGCATCGGAGGAGCGGAACGCCAGCACCAGCGCGATGCAGGCCAACCAGATCGCGCCGTTCACACCGGGCAGGTAGATCTGGCCCTTCTCGCTG
>CBFGTB010000039.1:0-18163 GCA_965651715.1 uncultured Gemmatimonadales bacterium | reverse complement strand
CGACGACATCGGGGCGATGATGACGCAGCAGGGCGTCGATGGCATCGGCGATCTGCATCAGGCGCTGCGGCAGCGGATCGCCCGATCGGGTGCGGACCACACCGCATTCGAGCAGGGTGGTCGCGGTCCCTGCGGTGGCGCGCACGACGCCGAATCCGCAGACGGCAGTGCCGGGATCAATGCCCAGCACCGTCAACGTCGATCGGGTCGTCAGGCTCCCGCCTCCTCCAGTTCAAGCGCGCTGAAGTCGAGGTTGGTGAACACCTTGCCCACGTCGTCGAGTTCTTCGAGCACCTCGATCAGCTTGAGCACCTTCTGCGCCTCGGCGGCGTCGAGCGTGACGAGGTTCTGGGCAATCATTGCCAGTTCCGACGACTCGATCTGGTAGCCGCGACTCCGCAGGGCGTCCATCACGGCGTGGAACTCCTGCGGGGCGGTACTCACCACGAAGACATCACCGTCGATCTCAAAGTCGCTGGCACCGCTGTCCAGCGCGTCTTCCATCACACGATCGGCGTCGCGGTTGTCGCTGGCGATGAGGATCTGGCCCTTGCGCTCAAACATCCAGGCCACCGAATTGGTGGCGCCCAGGTTGCCGCCGTGACGCGAAAAGGCGTGGCGAATCTCGGCGACTGTGCGATTGGGGTTGTCGGTGCTGCCTTCGATCAGCAGCGCCGTTCCGCCCGGACCGTAGCCCTCATAGGTGACTTCGTCGTAGCTGGCGCCGGCAAGTTCACCGGTGCCCTTGCGGACCGCCCGGTCGATGTTGTCGTTGGGCATATTGACGGCTTTGGCGTCGTCAATTGCCTTGCGCAACCGCGGGTTGAGTCCGGGGTCACCACCGCCGGCCTTGGCCGCGACCGTGATTTCGCGGATGACCTTGGTCCAGGTGGCCGCGCGCCGGGAATCGGTCACGGCCTTCTTGTATTTGATCTGCTTCCACTTGTTATGCCCCGCCATGCCCGCCTCCTGTCGAGACCGGGATGATAGCCGCCCGGAGTGGCACCTGCCAACGGATCGCTTGCCCCGGCTGGCGTTCGGCACTACGGTTCCTGCCATGATTCGAACCCATCTGATCTGCGCGGCGCTGGTCGCCGGGCTGCTGGCCGGCTGTGGCGGTGGCGAGGACGCGCCGGCCGAACGCCAGCTCAGCGCCATCGAGGCCTTCCCCAATATTCCGCTGCCCCCCGACGGTCGGATGCTGGGCACCGAGGGCAGCGGCGAGGCACTCCAGTTGCTGATGTCGACCCCGATGGCCACCGATTCGGTGACCGATTACTACCGCCGCATCCTTGCCGATGCGCCCTACCGGCTGCTCAATGAGACAAGTGATTCGACCACGACGTCGTTCTATGTCGAATCGGGCGAGGAGCGACCGCTGTGGGTGCGGGTGGAGCGGTTGGCGGCAGGGGGCACCGTAGTGCGGTTGATCGGTACCGGACGTCCCGACGGGGCGGCCGCCCCGGCCGCGCCGGCCGCGCCGACCGATACGACCCCGGTCGAAGCCGATCCCGCTGCCTAGACGGCGCTCAGGTCTTCGAAGCGGCGGCACGCCGCCTCGAACCAGAAGTCGATAGCGCCACGCGGGCCTTCGCGGTCTTTGAGAATCAGGATTTCCGCCGCCCCGGTCACGCCCCGATCGGGGCGGAAGTGTTCCTCGCGGTAAATGCCCCACACCATATCCGCCTGCGCGGCAATGGCGCCGTCGGCCCCGAAGTCGGCGAGGCCCGGTCGGGGATCGCTCGATCCCGGGTCGGCGCTCGGCAGCGGCGTGTGACAGGTCAGCAGCACCACGCCGTTCTGGGCGACTGCCATCCGCTTGAGCCGGAGCACCCACGCGGCGGCCTGTTCCTGGCGACCCTGGGGGACGTTCAGCAAGCCCTCAAGGCCATCGATGACGGCGAGATCCCAATCGTGGCCCGCGATCTGATGCCATTCTTCGGCCAGATCGTGGGGGGCGCTGGCCAGGCGGAGATCGAGTTCCGCCAGCCCCCGTTCGGCCCGGGCGATCTGGGGGCGGGGCAGGATGCCGTCGCAGTGATCGCGGATCTGCTGCTGCGGTACACCGGCGAACTGCTCCAATACCCGCTCGGTCAGCCGATCGGCCCGACTCTCGGTGCTCACCAGGGCGGTCCGGGCACCCTGCTGGGCACTGCCCAGGGCGACTCCGATGGCCAGGGCGGAGCAGCCGATGCCGGCGGGTCCGCCGACGACGATCAGTTCACCCCGACGAAGACCGCCGCCCAGTTGATGGTCGAGCGTGGCAAAGCCGGTGCGCAGACGGCGGGTCATGGCGGGCCTCCCTGAGGGTGGGTGTGCAGTTCACGGGCGAGCACGGCGATGGCTTCGGCCAGCTCGGGGCCGAGAGTCTCGAGCACCGGAGCCACAAGTTGGGACAGGGCGATTCGGGCCGACGCCGGAGCGGCTTCCTCGAGGTGGCCGAGCGCCGCGGCGATGCCGCGTCCCAGCGGCAACGGGACCGTCAGCGAGGTGAGCCGTCGGCGCAGCAGCGCAACCCGGCGGCGGCCGGCGCGATCGACCCCGTCCGGCGCGGCGCCGGCATCCCAGGCGACCCGCGCCACCAGCCACAGGGCAAAGATCCCCTCGCGCACCGGGCCGCGCGGCGCCTGCTCCTGCGCGGCAAGGATGCGGTCGAGCGCTGCCGCGGCAGCCGGCCGGTTCATCGGATCGGCGCCCTGACCGCCGCCAGGACGGCCTCGGGCAAGGTGTCGACAAGGCAGCGGTGGTGACCTCGCGGGCAGGCGTCGCTGCCGTGGGCCCGGCAGGGCCGGCAGCCGAGCTGCTGCTCGAGCACCGTGGCCCGGGCCCGATAGGGGAAGAAACCGAACTGTCGGATGCCGGGGCCGTAGAGTGCCACCGCGGGGGTGCCGACGGCCGTGGCGAGATGGAGCAGGCCGGTGTCGCCGCTGACGATGACATCGGCTCGCTTGACAAGGGCCCCCGAGGTGACCAGCGAGAAGGCGCCCGCCGCATTGGCGAGGCCGTTGCGTGCGACCGGTACCAGCCGCTGACCGAGGTCCCGCTCGGCCGGGCCGCCCAGAATGACGACATCATGGTCGGTCAGCAGGCGCTCGATCAATTCGTGCCAATAGGGCTCGGGCCAGCGTTTGGTGCGATGGGCCGCGCCGGGGACCAGCGCGATCAGGCGGCGGTGACGCCCCAGGCCGTGCTGGCTGAGGAACCTGTCGGCTGCCGCTTCGGCCTCGCGGCTGAGAAAAAACTCGGCCGGGGCGCCGTCGGGCGCCACGTCGAGCTGGCGGGCTGCTGTAAAGTAGCGTTCGGCCACCGGGCCGAGATCGCCCCCCAGCCGACCCTTCGAGGCGATCAGCAGGGTGCGCCTGAAGCGGTGTTTGGAATAGCGGGTCCAGCGTCCCCCGACCCGGTGACGGATCCAACGGCTGCGGAGTGAGTCGTGAAGGTCGAGGCGGTGGGTCCAGTGCCCGGCGCGCAGCTCGGTGATCAGGCCGCTCAGCGGCGTGCCGTGGCGCCAGGTAATCAGCCGGTCGAGGCGGGGATTGTGGCGCAGCGTGTCGGCCAGATCTTCGCGGGTGACCATGGTGATCCGGCCCCCGGGATAACGGGTCCGCAGCGCTCGCAGCAGCGGGGTCGTCAGGATCAGGTCGCCGATCGCCGAGAATCGCAGCAACAGGATGTCGGGCTCCACGCGAGGAAGCTAAACCCTGTACCTTCGAGACATGCTGCGGCCACGTACGATTCTCTGGGTCGACGACGAAATCGAGACCCTCGATTCCCAGGTGCTCTTTTTGGAGCAGCAGGGCTTTACCGTCGAGCGGGCCACCAACGGCGACGATGCCCTGGTGTTGCTGCGGCGTCAGTCCTACGGTGTGGTGTTGCTCGATGAGCAGATGCCGGGGACCAGCGGGCTCGATCTCATCCCCCAGATTCGGGCCATCGACGCCGCCATGCCGCTGGTGATGGTGACCAAGTCGGAGGAAACCCAGACCATGCGGGACGCCATCGGCGCCGAGATCAGTGATTACCTGATCAAGCCGGTCAACCCGCGCCAGATCCACACCGTGGTGACCCGCCTGCTGGAGGGGCACCGGATTCGGCAACAGCGGCTGTCGCGCGACTTCGCCTCGCGGTTTCGCGAGCTGGAGGGACGGCGCGGGGTGACGCTCGAATGGCGTGAATGGGTCGAGATGGTGGCCGAACTCGCCGACTGGGAAGTGCGCCTTGGCGATGCCGATGAACCCGGGCTGCAGGAGGCGCTGCGGACCTTGCAGAGCTCGATCCGGCAGGACTTCGCCCGCTTCCTTGAGGAGGCCTCTCCCCGCGGGCCCGCCGGTGCCACCGACCGGCCACCGCTCTCGGTCGATGTGGTCAGCGAGTTCGTTCGGCCCACGCTGGAGCGGCACGGTCGGGTGATGCTGGTCGTGGTCGACTGTCTCCGGCTCGATCAGTGGGCGATGATGCGGCCGCTGATCGAACGGGTATTCGATGTTGAAGTGGATCACTACTTCTCGATTCTGCCCACCGCGACTCCCTATTCGCGCAATGCGATCTTTTCGGGTCTCTATCCCGATGAGTTCCGGGCGCGCCATCCGGCGTGGTGGCACGATCGCGAGGATCAGTCGCTCAATGCCCACGAGGCCGAGCTGCTGCGGGCCCAGTTGGCGACCCTGACCACGGCGCCGCTGCCGGTGCATTACGAGAAGGTGTTCTCGGCCTCCGACGGCGAGGCGATGTTGAAGCGTCTGCCCGGCCACCTGGCGCGCGATGGAGTGACGGCATTGGTCTTCAACTTCATCGATCAGCTCACCCACGGGCGGACCGAGAACGATGCGCTCTACGAAGTCGCCCGGGATGCATCGGCGATGCGCTCGCTGACCCGGACCTGGTTTGAGCGCTCGGTGCTGTTTGAGGCGCTCAAGGAGGCCGAGCGGCGCAATGTCCCGGTTCTGCTCACCACCGATCACGGCTCGATTCATTGCCATACCCCGGCGACGATTTTTGCCAAACGCGATGCGACCTCGTCGCTGCGGTACAAGTTCGGTGATGAACTGCGGGTCGAGGATCCCACCGCCGCGATCGTGATTGAGGACTTCGCCGCGTGGGGCCTGCCGCCGCGGCCGGTCGGCCATCGTCTGGCGCTGGCGGTGGGCGACCGATTCTTCGTCTATCCCACCCGGCTGCGCCAGTATCAGGCGCGCTATCGCGGCTCCTTCCTCCACGGCGGTGTCTCGCCCGAAGAGGTGGTTCTGCCGATCGCCCTGTTGACGCCGAGGCGCGACTGAACCCGGCCCACGAGACCCGCCGGCGACTGTGGCGACTGCTGCGGCCTCACAGCGGTATTCTGCTGGGTGGCTTCGTCGCGGCGGCTGTCGCGTCGTTGATGCAGGGCGCCACGATGTTGATTCTCGACCCGCTGCTCAAGCAACTCTTCGGCGAGGGGCTGGGGGTGGCCAACGGGTCGTGGCTGGAGCGCACACTGCCTCGGCTGCTGGCGCCGGTGCTCAGTGGGGCGAGCGGTGCTGAGGTGTCGCGTCGGCTGATCGCGCTCTTCCTGGTGGTGCTGACCCTGAAGGTGGTGGCGGGCTATCTCTCGGCGTATCTCTCGGTCATTGCGCAGGAGAACGTCGCGCGCGATCTGCGGACCCGGTTGTGGGATCACCTGTTGCGGCTCGATCTGGCGCTGTTCCAGCAGACCCGAGGCGGCCAGGTCGCGGCGGCGCTGGTGACCGATGCCGATCAGGTCAAGCAGTTGATCGTTGCCGCGCTGGCGGCCTTCTTTCAAAATCTGGTGCTGATCCTGGTGCTGGTGGCGACCATGGTGGGCTACAGTTGGCGCCTGACGGCGATGGTGCTGCTGCTGGCTCCGCTGTTGGTCCTGGCGGTCCAGCAGCTTCGGCGCCGCCTCAAGAGCCATGCCCGCTGGTTCACCCACGAACGGGGCGAGTTGACAGCCCTGGTGACCGAGCGCCTGGGGGCGATGAAGCTGATTCGGGCCTTTGCCGCTGAGGAACGGGAGGCGGCGGGCTTCCGCAGCCAGGTCGATCGCTATCGCAAAGGCGCGATCCGGACCCAGCGCTTTGCCCTGCTGACATCGCCGTTCAGCGAATTGTTCGGCGGGGCGATGATCATGCTGGTCATCTGGGCGGCCGCCAATCCGGCTGCCCTGGGCGGGCCCCCGCTGACGATTTCGGCGATGCTGGTGTTCGTCCTGATGGCGGCGCAGGTGATGTCGCCGATCAAGGCCATGGCGGAGGTGCCCACCAAGCTGGCGATCGCCGAGGCGAGCGCCGAACGGATCTTCGCCTTTCTCGACCGGCCGGCCAGCGAAATCGATCCGGCCGACGCCCGCCCGGCTCGGTTCGAGCAGGGGTTGGAGTTTGATGGGGTGTCGTTCAGTTATGAGGGAACCACGCCGGTTCTCTGCGATATCAGCTTCACTGTGAGTAAGGGCGAGGTGGTGGCGCTGGTCGGTCCGAGCGGCGGCGGGAAGACCACTCTGCTGGAGCTGGTGTCCCGCTTCCATGAGCCGACGGCGGGGGTCATCAGGTTGGACGGGGTGCCGCTCCCGACGATCGAGCGCCACTCGCTGCGTCGGCTGCTGGCGGTGGTGAGTCAGGACACGGTGTTGTTACACGATTCGGTCCGCGCCAATATTGCCTATGGTCGACCCGGGGCCAGCGAGGCCGAGGTGATCGCGGCGGCACAGGCAGCCAACGCTCATGACTTCATCGTCCAGCTCCCCGACGGTTACCAGACCCGCCTCGGTGAGCGAGGGACGCGGCTGTCGGGCGGGCAGCGGCAGCGGATCGCGATTGCGCGGGCGCTGCTGCAGGACGCGCCGATTCTGATTCTCGACGAGGCCACCAGTGCCCTCGATACCGAGTCGGAACGTCTGGTGCAGGAGGCGATCGAGCGGCTGATGCGGGATCGGACGGTGCTGGTGATCGCGCACCGACTGGCCACGGTGCGCGACGCCGATCGGATCGTGGTGCTCGACAATGGTCGGGTGGTGGAGTCCGGTCGTCACGGCGACCTGCTGGCCAGTGGGCGTCTGTATCGCCGGTTGCATGACCTTCAATTTTCCGCGGCGGAGGTAGCGAAGTGACGGCGTCACGACGGATCTTGTTCATCGCCGGGTTCGACGACGTGCACGCGGCAAATGCGGCTCACCGCGTGCGGGCGCTGGAGCGCTTGGGCGTCAATGTCGCCGTCTTCGATCTGCACGCTCGACCGCGCCTTTTCGAGCGATTCCGGGCCGGCGATCTCCCCCGCCGGATTGAACGGATTCTCGATGAGTTCCAACCCCATCTGGTGCTGACCTGCTACGCCGAGGAACTCGATGAGGATCTGGTCGATCGGCTGCGGGGTCGCTCGACGGCACGCTGGGTGACCTGGTTGGGTGACGATCTGCGCACCGTGCCGGCCGCAGCGGCGCTGGCGCGCCCCTACGACGCGATCTACGCCGTCGGAACCGATGTCGCGGCCGAAGTGGGAGAGCGATTGGGGCGCACAGTGGAGGTGCTCTCCAACGCCGCAGATCCCAGTGTCTATCGGCCGATTCGGACCAAGGATCAGTACCGCGCCAATGTGGTCTTCGCCGGCCAGGCGACCCCGCGGCGCGAGCGGTTGCTGTTCGAGCTGGTGGAGTTCGGTCTGGCGGTGTGGGGGCCCGGCTGGCGACGTACCTCGCTCAAGGACTATTGCCGCGGCGAACTGCCGGGAACCGAAGCTTATGTGAATGCCTATGCCGGTGCCTCGGTGGCGATCAACATCCATCATGTCGCCGTCGAAGGCGACCTGCCCGAGGCGAGCTGTAACATGCGCCTGTTCGAGTTGGCTGCCATGGGACTGCCGCAGGTGGTCGATGACCGGGGCGATCTGGCGCGGTATTTCGCCCGCGGTCGCGAGGTGGCAGTGTTCCGCGATGGCCGTGAGCTGCGCGCAACAGTCCGCACCTTGCTCGAAAATCCTCAGGACGCCGAACGGCTCGGCGCGGGGGCGCGGGCCCGTCTGCTTCACGATCATACCTGGATGCATCGGATGCGCAGCTTCCTGCTCGATCAGCCGCGGGGACTGAGCCATGAGTGACCGACGCGCGGTGCTCGAGGCCATTCTCCAGCGACGCAGTACCGGAGCGCTGACCGCGCCGGGCCCCACTGCCGACGATCTCGACCTGATTCTCGAAGCCGGCACCACCGGCCCCGATCACGGCAACCTGCGTCCCTACCGTTTCGTGGTGATCAGCGGGGCGGCGCAGTCGGCCTTTGGCGAGGCGCTGGCGCAGGACACCGATCGGGCCCGGGGTGGCATCACGCCGGAGTTGGCCGACAAGTTCCGCAAGAAGGCCCACGTGGCGCCGTGTCAGGTGCTGATCGTGTTTGCACCTGTCGAAAGCACAAAGGCGCCGGAGTGGGAGCAGTTGGTGAGTGCCTCATGTACCGGCTATCCGATGTTGCTCGCGGCGCAGACGCTGGGCTACGGGGCGGCCTGGCGCAGTGCCGCCGTGCTCGACGGCCCGGCGATGACCGCGCTCTGCGCCCTGCAACCGGGTGAGCGCGTGCTGGGTTGGATCAACATCGGCACGCCACTGAGTGACACACCGGCCCAGCGCACCAGTGTGGACCTTGCCGAGATGGTGCATCGCCCCGGATGAGTGGAGCGGCGGGGAATGGCACGCCACAGCGATCGGCTAGTTCGGCGGCGGACTCTCAGCACGGCTGCGGTAAACAGCCAGGTAGCGTTCGGCCATGTGGCGGTGGGTGAAGCGATCGAGCACGTTCTGGCGCACCTGTTCCGGGGCAAGACTGTCGAGCGCGGGTCGGAGGGCGACCATCTGATCGAGACTGTCCGCCATCCGGCCGCTGTCGGGGGTGATGATCTCGGGCAGTGCGCCGCGGGAGGTGGCCAGAACCGGGGTGCCGCTGACCATCGCCTCGATCGTGGCGAGCCCGAATGGTTCGTCCCATTGCGCCGGCATCCACAGCGCCGCAGCCTCGGCGAGCAGCCGCGCCTTGCGCTCGCCACCGACTCGGCCGACGTAGCTGACGCCGGGCCGGAGCGAGGGCCGCCATCCCCCGGCGATGACAATGCGGTGGCCGCTGCGTCTCGCGCCGTCGCGGGCCCATCGCCAGCCTTTGACCGAGTGCAATCGGCCGAGGAACAAGTCGTGGCGTCGCGGCCGGGTACCCCAGTGATAGTCGGCCGGGTCGAGTCCGTTGTGCACCCACACTGCGATGCCGTGGCGGCGGGCGTGGTTTGCCGAAAGGGCGATGGTTGTCGCCGGGAACCGGCGCCCCGGCTCGGCGTTGCCGTGAAAGGTCCACCAGAAGGGTACGCTGGTCGGCGGCGCCGCAAGCGGGACATGGGCGTGAACCAGATCGACTCCAGCGGGCAGATATCGCTCAAGGCGGGCACCGCCCTGCTGGAAGGCCTCCTGTTCGGGGATGGCAATGACATCAGCATGGGGAACTCGCGATCCCGCCAGCGCGAGCAGCGTGACCCGGTGACCCAGTTCGGCAAGGCCACGCGCCAGCCACACTATTACCCGTTCGGTGCCTCCGTATCGCTGCACCGGCAGGACGGCGGGATGATACAGCACCACATGGAGCCCGCGTGCCATTGACAGTTCCCATCGTGAAAGGATCCGCCCCGTTGCCGCCGCTGGGAGGGTTCCGGTGAACGTTTCAGGTTTTACCATGGTCCGCAACGCCACCCGGCTCGATTTCCCGCTGGAGGCGAGTCTCAACTCGCTGCTGGCGGTGGTCGACGAGCTGGTGGTCAACGTCGGCGCCTCGGATGATGATACCCGCGAGCGGGTGATGGCCGTCGGCGATCCGCGGATCCGGGTGATCGATTCGGTCTGGGACCCGAGCCGCGGACCCCAGATGCTGGCCGACGAGACCGAACGGGCGCGTCGGGCCTGTCGCTTCCCCTGGGGGATCTACATCCAGGCTGACGAGGTGTTCGCCGAGGGGGCGGCGGCCCAACTCCGCCGGACGATCGAACTGATCGATGACGACCCGCGAGTCGAGGGCGTACTGGTCGAGTACCGCCACTTCTACGGTGGCTTCGATCATGTTGCTGTCAATCGGAGCTGGTATCGCCACGAGTGTCGGGCCATCCGACTCGACCCGGCGTTGGACATTCACTCCTTCCGCGATGCCCAGGGGTTTCGTGTGGGAGAGACCGATCGTCGGATCCGCGCGGTTCACAGCGGTGCAGTGATGCACCATTACGGCTGGGCGCGGCCGGCCTGGGCATTGCACGCCAAGCGGGCTGAAGATCAATTGATCTACCACTGGCGCCAGGCGTTGCCCGCGGATCGACCGTTGCTGCCGTGGATTCCGGGTCTGTCACGCTACACCCGACCCCATCCGCCGGAGGTGCGGCAATGGATTGCGGCCCGCGCCAGCAATGAACAACTGGTTGAGCCGCGGGGACCGCGCCGGCAGCACCTGCGCCATCTGCTCTCGGGCGCGGTCGAGCGCTGGACGGGATGGCGGCCATTCGAATTCCGCAACTACACGGTGGTGGCAGGCACCGCCGCCGCGAGAATGGTGTCGAGCCGACGATCGTAACTGTGGTGCGCGCGGACATAGTCACGACCGCGGGCGGCCATCTGCGCCCGGGCATCCGGGTCCGCCAACAGTTCGGCGAGCAGTCGACTGGCCTCGGCCGGGTCATGAAACCAGCGGCAGTGCTCGCCGTCGCGGGCCAACGACTCGGCCGCCGGGACCGCCTGGCCGAGGAAGGCGCCACCGATGGCCAGCACCTTCCAGATCCGATTCGACACGGTGGCGGGGTCGTCATCCTGGTCCGGCAGGGCGTTGATGCCGAGCGACACGTCGGCGGCGGCGACGGCGGCGGCGAATCGGGCGCCGCGGATGTCGCCGCCCACCACCGGCAGCCCCGGCGGCGAGTGTTGCCAGCCCGGCCCGCGGATTTGCATGTCGGCTTCGGCGGCCAGCCGCTCAAGCAGCGGCCAGCGATGGGGGTACTGTCCCGATCCGATGAATGACACCTGACAGCGGAGCGCGGGATCGATGGTCTCGGGTGCGCGGTCCAGATCCAGATCGGCGGCCTGCGGAAGCGGCGCGACGTGGTGTATTCCCGATGCCAGCAGCCATTCCCCAACCCGATGGGAGACCGTGAAGTTGAGGCGGGTGAGGCGAGCCAGTTCGAGCACTGCCGGCCGCTGAGGCACGTCGAAGTACCACAGCGCACTGGGGGTGTCGCGGAGCAGCGGGCTCAGGTGCCGTTGGCCGAGCCGGATCGCATGCCGGGTGCAGATGACGAAATCGGGATTGAATCGATCGATGCGGCGCGCCAGCCATGCTGCCCCGACGCGACCGAAGCGCCGGGTGATCCTGAGAGCGTCGAAGGTGTGGGCCGTGAGGCCGCGACGCCGCGCGGCCCGAGCAATTGCATCTTCGGTGCGGTAGGGGGCGTCGGCGCCGATGATGGCCAGTCGAGTGATGGTCAGAGCGCGGAACCTGGCAGCAGTTGGCGTCGGGCGAACGACTCCACGCTAAGCCGCCCGAGGCGGCGGCGCAATTCCGACCGCCGTTCGGCGCTCTGCTACCTTCAGGTGTGACCCGGCCCGGGAGCGAGGACGATCGCAGGTATGCACGACATCCTGTTCAGCTACGACTTCCCGCCGATGGGCGGGGGAATTTCCCGTATGATGGCTGAGATCGCGACCGGCTACCCGGCCGGAGGGCTGGTGGTGTCGACCGGGACCATCGCCGGCCAACAACTTGTCGATGCGTCGCTGTCGGTGCGGGTGGATCGGGTTCCGGTGGCTGTAGAACGACTCCGCACGCTGCAGGGGAGGATGGTGTGGTCCCGCCGGGCAATCCGGCTGGCACGGCAGCCCACGGCCCGGTTCGCCTGGTGCGGGACCTTGCGCCCCGCCGCCTATCCGGCCCGCGCCGCCTGGGATCGTTGTGGTCTGCCCTACGGCGTGATCTTCTATGGCGGTGATCTTTTCGCATTGGAGCGGAAGCTGGCGCGCGGGCCACTTACCCGCCGTCGCTACATCCGGCTGCTGGATGCGGCGGCGGTGCTGGTTGCCATTTCCCGCTGGACAGCGGACCGCCTGGGGCGGGTGTTGGAGCAGCTCGGTCTGGGCCGCGCGGTTGAGCGGATCCGGGTGGTGGGGCTGGGCACCGATCCGACGCGCTTTGTTCCCGATCCCGCCGCCGGCGAGCAGTTTCGGCGGCAGCGGGGCCTGCCGGCGGGACGCTGGCTGGTGACAGTTGCGAGACTCGTCCCGCACAAGGGAATCGATACCGCCATTGATGTGGTGGCTGAACTCTGCCGGACGGTGCCCGAGCTCCAGTATGCCGTGGTGGGTCGCGGTGAGTATCTGGCGGAGCTGCGGCACCGCGCTGCGGCTCGCGGGGTGGCCGAGCGGGTCCACTTTCTGACAGATGTGACGGACGCGGAGTTGCCGGGGGCCTTCGCGCTGGGGGAGGTGTATCTGGGGCTGAGTCGGGAGCAGGGACTGGACGCCGAGGGGTTCGGAATCTCGTTGCTGGAAGCCGCCGCATGTGGTTTGCCGGTGGTGGCCGGCGCGAGCGGTGGGGTCGCCGATGCGGTAGCCGACGGCGAGACCGGACATCTGGTGGCCCCGGATCGTTCTGCCGATGCGTCGGGGGCGGTGCACCGGTTGCTCACCGATCGGGAGCTGGCTGATCGGATGGGCCGCGCCGGTCGTCGCCGGGTATCTGCCGGATACACGTGGCAGCACGTGGTTGCCGAATTGCGGTCACTGGCCGCCGAGCACGGGCGCCGCTGATGGCGTCACCGCTGGTTCGTGCGCTGGCGGCGCGGTGGCGCCGCGATCCGCTGTTCAAGCTGGGGGTGGCGCTGCTGGCGCTGGTTCTGATCGCGGCCGCGTTGGCACCCTGGTTGGCTCCCCATGATCCCTACAGCGGCGATCTGGCCAATGATTATCTCGCCCATCCCGGTCGCCGATTCCTGCTCGGTGCCGATGCCCAGGGGCGCGATGTCCTGGCGCGGGTGATCTACGGTGCACGAATTTCATTGCTGGTGGGCGTGGTGTCCCAGACTGTTGCTGTTCTGCTCGGCGTGACGCTGGGGCTGGTGGCCGGCTACTATCGCGGCTGGATGGATCTGTTGGTCATGCGGCTGGCCGATATCACGCTGGCCTTTCCTTCACTGCTGCTGTTGATCGCAGTGGCGGCGGCCGTGAAGCCCTCACTGCCGGTCATTTTTCTGGTGATCGGTGCCGTCGGCTGGGCCGGGATGGCGCGGTTGGTCCGCTCGCAGGTGCTGGTGCTGGCGCGCAGTGACCACGTGCAAGCGGCCCGGGCACTGGGCGCAGGTGATGGACGGATTCTGTTTCGCCACCTGCTGCCCAATGTCGCGACCACGGTGATCATCGCGGCGACGCTGGGAGTCGCCGGAGCGATCATGGCCGAAGCTGCGCTGTCGTTTGTCGGCCTCGGCGCGCAGCCGCCCACTCCGAGCTGGGGGGCGATGGTCGCCGAAGGGCGCGATCTGTTGCGGGTCGCCCCCTGGGTGTCGGTGGCACCCGGCCTGGCCATTGGCCTGGCCGTCCTCGGCTTCAACCTGGTGGGCGACGCCTTGCGCGACGCCCTTGATCCCACACGGGAGCGAACACGATGATCGATGTGGCGTCGCTGCGTCACACAGAATTTGCCGCGCTCGACGGCGCCGGCATCTTCCTCAACAGTGCCTCGATCGGACCACTGCCGGCGCGGACCTTGGCGGTGGTGCAGCAGGCGAACCGCGACCGGGCTGCACCGTTTGATTGGCCGCGGGAACGGCTCGACCGGATCCTGGGTGGCGCCCGCCACCGGGCGGCTCGGTTGATCGGAGCGCAGGACGACGACATCGCTCTGATGCCCAACACCACTACCGGCATCAATGTCGCAGCCCACGCCCTGGGACTCGGTGCCGGCGATCTGGTGCTGACATTCGATCGCGAATTCCCGACAAATGTCTACCCCTGGTTGGCCCTGGGCGAACATCGGGGAGTGCGCCTCGAACGCATCCCGGTGACAGTCGAGGGGTGGCCCGATGAAGCTCGATTGCTGGAGCGCTTGAGCGACCCCGCAGTGCGAGCTGTCTGCGTCTCGCTGACTCAGTTCAGCAATGGCTACACCCTCGATCTCGACGTACTCTCCCGCGCCACACGCGAGCGGGGCATTTATCTGATCGTCGACGCTATCCAGGCTCTGGGACAGCTTCCTGTCGATATCGCTCGGACCCCTGTCGATTTCCTGGCTGCCGGCGCTCAGAAATGGCTGCTGTCACCCTGGGGCACGGGATTTCTCTACGTCAGTCCCGCGCTGCGCCAGCGCTATCCCACTTTTGCGGGCTGGGCATCCTTTCGCGGGACCGACGACTACAGCCGCCTCACCAGTTACGACCCCGAACCCTGGCCCGATGGACGGCGCTTCGAGTTGATCACCCTGCCGCTCCAGGATTTTGAGGCGATGAATGCCTCGCTCGACCTGTTGCACGAGGTAGGGATTGCGGCGATCCAGGCCCATGTGGCCGCCATTACCGCGCCGCTGCGCGACTGGGTGGCGGCGGGGCATGGCAGTCTCAGCTCGCCGGTCGGTGTACACGGGTCGGCGATCAGTTGCCTGCGCCCCCGCGGCGATGTGGTCGCGACCTATCAGCGGCTGAGCGCGGCGGGCGTCAGTTGTTCACTCCGCGAGGGAGCGATCCGCCTGTCGCCTCACCTCTGCAACACTATCGGGGAAATCGAGCGGGTGGTCGAGTTGCTCGGCGCGGCGTAGGCCGCGCTCAGATCGCGCCTCGCTCCAGCGCGTCGGCCAGTCGCAGTGCCATGGCGGTCAAGGTCAGTCCGCTGTTGGCGATGCCGCCGCGCCGGAGTGCCGAAGCATCGGCGACCAGCACGCCCGGGAGATCCCGCACGGCGTGCAACTCCCCCTCCGCCTGGAAGCGGGCCGCTCCGCCGGAATGGTGCGCGGCGGTGCGATACTCCCAGGTCGATTCGGGGACGGTCCGCACCTCGACCAGCTCGTCACGGTGCTGGTCAAGGAACTGTTGCCATGCCGCGTGGTAGGCCTGATGCTCCTCGGCGTCGACACTCCAATCGAGCGCCCCACGACCGTCGCTCAGCAGCCGGGTCCCTCGATCGGGCCGGGGATGCTGTTCGCCCAGCAGCAGGATCGAATAGAGATCGCCGCGGAATCCCGCCCGCGACTTAAACAGCAGGCCCTCCCTGATGGCTTCGGGGTTGCTGAGCAGTTGCAGAATCTTGCGCGGCGAGAAGGGATCGTTGCGCAGATCGGACAGGATGTAGCGGGCGCCACCGGTGATCGAACGGAGACCAAGTGACAGCGCCGGCCGAAGATAGAATCCGGCCTTGAGATCGTTGTGACGATGGGTGAATCCGCTGCGAATGCTGAGCGCTGCGGTGTCGCGGCAGGAGATCGTCTTGAGATGGCTACCGGGCCGCAGCCGCACTTTGGCGATGTAGGCCATCGGATGATCGTGATAGTGACCAACGACGCCGTCGGTCCAGCCGACCGAGCGGGCCAGCAGCAGCGGCGTCGCCAGTCCGCCGGCCGCCAGAATGTAGCGATCGGCGTCGAGCGGCAGGTCGACCTGTTGCTCGGTGGTGATCAGCAGGCGCGGCACGCCGCCAGCGGGGTTCTGAACGAATCGGGTCGCGCGCCCGTAGACGATCTCGATCGGATCACCGGGAAAATGGCGCTGAGCCAGCGTCCACATATTGGCGCGGTGTTGCGGAACCACCATGTGTGCCACCGTGGCGGCCGCCGGACCGGCCAGCTCGAGGTGGCGACGATGGGTGGTGTCGGCGAGTTCGAGCTGCTGCTCGTTCAGAAAGATCCGCCAGGCCTGCCGATACCACGGCGCAAACTCGACCGGATCGAGCAGGGCGCCGCGCAGTTCGTCGTCATCGAGTTCAATCAGAGCATTGTGCCAGTAACTGGTGGTGCCCCCCAGGCCGCTGGCGCGATTGATCGTGGTGTTGATCCCCCCGGTGTCGCAGACGATTTCATTGAGCAGCGGACGCCGGGTGGGAGTGAGTTCCACCACAGTGACGGCAAAGTGATTACGCAGGCGGGCAGCCAGCAGAGCACCCGAGAGGCCCGCGCCGACGATGACCAGTTTCTGTTTCGGCATGGCAGCCAATCTAATCGCGGGACCGGGGCATCCGGCGGCTAGGGTGTCACCACTCCGGTCATGGTGAGGACCTCGAAATCGCTGGCGCGGAGCGTCTTGAGGGCGTCGTTTACTGCATTGTTCCAGCGGCTGTCGGCGGTGCCGGTGATGTACATGTCACTGCCGTTGTCGGCGACGATCAGGCCATAGGTCTTCAGGGCCCTGACGATGACCTGCATCGGCGGCGAGAATGCCGATTCGTCGACTGTGGCCTTGAGCCGCATCCGCATGCCCATCGGCGGGTCGAGCGGATTGGTGGACGACGAGGCCCAATGGGTCGCCGGCGGGATGTAGGCGCGTCGGGTGCGACTGACTGTCATTCGGATCGCGTGATTGATCGCGCCCTGCTGATAGACCTCGTCATAGCGGATCAGGCCGGGCAGAATGGGCAGGCCCGCCGCATCGGCCGAGGTCCAGCCGGCCGGTCGGGTGGTGCCGTGGGTCAGGTCGAAAATGGCGCCTGACCCGGCGTGCCACGCGCCATTCTCCTGCCGCAGATTGTACAGCTCATACAGCTTGTACTCACCGGCAACCACCACCAACAGATGGCGGTCACCGCCATCTTCGATCGGCGGATTGGCGGGAATCGGATACGGTCCCGGGTCGCTCTCATCGGCGTAGTCGAAGTGGACCGGAGACCGGGTCAGCGTGTCGGGAACCACGATATAGGGAATGCCGAAGTCGTCACCGAAATCGGGATGCAACCGGTCGGACAGGCCGATGCGTTCGAGAATGGCGCTGGAATTCGGGTCGACAGGCAGATTGGCCACCGGCTGATTCCAGGGATCGGTCGCCGGGAAGATGCGACGCCCCTGGAAGGAGCCATTCAATCCCAAAGCAGGCGAGGCCGACGGCGGGACGCTGTCGCTCGGCGGCGGCGGGACGCTGTCGCTCGGCGGTGGTGGGACGCTGTCGCTCGGCGGCGGTGGGACGGTGTCACTCGGCGGTGGCGGGACGGTGTCGCTCGGCGGTGGGGCCGGCGACGGGGGCGGCTCGCTCACCGGTGGGGCGATTGCCAGCGGCGCATCGGACGCGCCGCAGCCGGCGCCGGCGCCGAGCGCGATCCAACAGAGAAGTCGCAGCGTCCGCATCGATCGTCCCTCCTCAGCTTTCGATGGGCCCATTCTCCCGTCGCAGGGTGGCCCACTGTTTTTTGCCGCGCCGCAGGAACAGCAGCTCATGGGTCGCGAAGTGACCGGCAGTGAGCTGATCGCCCGGCGCAATCGGTGCTTCGTCGATCCACAGTGCACCGGCTGTCGCGAACTGACGCGCCTGCTTCTTCGAGTCGGCCAGCCCGGTCCTGACAAACGCCTCGATGGCGGGAAACCCGGCAGCGAGCTCTGCGGCCGTGACGACCGCGCCGGGAACCTCGCGTTGGATGGTCCGGCGGGTCTCCGGGTCGGCCGCAGTGATATCGCCGCCGCCAAAGAGGATCTCGGCGGCCTGCACCGCACCGGCTACGGCCTCGGGGCCGTGGATCCGGCGGGTGACGTCGTCAGCCAGTCGACGCTGAGCGATCCGCGCGGACGGATCCTGGCCATGCTGGGCCATGATGCCGGCGATCTCGTCCAGCGGCAGAAAGGTGAAGAAACGCAGCAGCCGTTCGACGTCGGCGTCGTCGGTCCGCAGCCAGAACTGATGAAACTGGTAGGGCGACGTCCGCCGGGGATCGAGCCACACGTTGCCGGCTTCGCTCTTGCCGAACTTGGCGCCGGCCGCGGTGGTGAGCAGCGGCAGGACCAGCCCGTGGAGTCGGCGGCCGTCGCGTCGGCCGGCCAGTTCGATGCCGGCCGTGATATTGCCCCACTGGTCCGAACCGCCCATCTGCAGCTCACAGCCCTCATGCGCCGCGAGATGGGCGAAATCGTAGGCCTGGATCAGCATGTAGCTGAATTCGGTGAACGAGATGCCGGATTCGAGACGACTGCGGACGGTGTCCTTCTGCAACATGTAG
>CBFGTB010000038.1:0-18239 GCA_965651715.1 uncultured Gemmatimonadales bacterium | reverse complement strand
CACAGCGATCGGTACCCTGGTGATCGCGATGCTGACGCTGCCGGTGCTGCATCTCAAGCTGGGCCTGCCCAGCCGCCACTGGTGGCCCGATGACACCGAGGCCGGCGCCGGCGTGACGGCGCTGCAGCAGATGGGCCGCGCCGGCTATCTCCAGCCGATCCGCGCGGTGATCGAGTTTCCCGCCGGGACACCGGCCACCGGATCCACCGCGTTGCGCGGGCTGCGCAAGCTGTCAGACAGTCTGCGGGCCGATCCGCGGGTGGCTGAAGTCCGCTCGCTTGTCGATCTGGACCGCGACATGGGACTGCTCGAGCTGTCGTTGCTGTATTCCGAGCCCGATGCGGTCCGCGAGCGCTATCCCGATTTTCTCGATGCCTATCTCGGCCGCGATGGCCAGACCACCCTTGTCGACATCATCCTCGCCGACACCACCTCGCTCACCAGCGCCATGGCGGTGGTCGACGATGTGCGCCACAGCGTTGCCGACTCCAGCAACCGCCAACTGCGCGGCACCACCGCCTGGGTGGGCGGCTACGTCGCCGCAGCAGTCGACTTCCAGGATCTGCTGCTGCGCCGCTTCCCGCTGGTGATTCTGTTGGTGCTGGGCGTGACCGGCGCGATGCTGGCGATCGTGTTCCGCTCGATTCTGGTGCCGCTCAAAGCCGTGGTCATGAATTCGCTGTCGGTGGCGGCGACATTCGGCTTGATCGTGCTGGTATTCCAACAGGGAATCGGCAGCGGCCTGTTAGGCCTCGACGGACCCACCGATGCGATCTACGTCCTGGTGCCGGTGCTGGTGTTTGCCGTGGTCTTCGGCCTGTCGATGGACTACGAGGTGTTCCTGCTGTCGCGGATCAAGGAGGCCTACGACCGCACCGGGCAGAACACCCTCGCCACCCGCGAGGGGCTCTCCGCCACGGCCAGCGTGATCACTTCGGCCGCGCTGATCATGATCGCCGTTTTCGGTGCCTTTGCCTTTGCCCGGATTCTGATGATGCAGTTCATCGGGTTCGGTCTGGCCGTGGCGGTGTTCCTCGACGCCACCATTATCCGCATGGTGCTGGTCCCCAGCCTGATGCAGATCGCCGGCAACTGGAACTGGTGGCCCGGCCGCAAGCGTCCCGAGGACTGACCCCCGACCGGCTACTTGAGTTTGGCGTCCATCCAGTTGTCGCCCACTCCCACCTCGACCAACAGCGGTACCCGCAGCACTGCCGCCCCTTCCATGTGCTCTTTGACAAGGGCGACTGTGGCATCGACCTGATCGGCGGGCGCCTCGACCACCAGTTCGTCGTGGACCTGAACCAACAGACGCGACGCCAGGCCGGCCGCGGGCAGGGCCGCATGAATGGCGATCATCGCCCGTTTGATCAGATCGGCAGCCGAGCCCTGGAGCGGCGTGTTCTGCGCCGTCCGCTCGGCGAATGACCGCAGGTTGAAGTTGCGGTCGTGAATCTCGGGGATGTAGCGGCGCCGACCGAACAGCGTCTCGACGTAGCCCTGCTCGCGGGCCTGAGCAACTGCCTCATCAAGAAAGCGCCGCACCCCGGCAAACCGGGTGAAGTAGTCGGCAATGAAGGCCTTGGCTTCGTCCTGACTGATGCCCAACTGATTGCTGAGGGCGAAGGGCCCCTGGCCGTAGATCGTCCCGAAATTGATAGTCTTGGCGCGGGCCCGCATCTCCGGAGTTACCGCATCGACATCGACTCCGAAAATCAGCGCCGCCGTCTGACGATGAATGTCACCGCCGCTGGTGAACGCCGAGACGAAGGCCGGATCGCCACTGAGATGAGCCATCAGTCGCAGCTCGATCTGCGAATAGTCGGCCACCACGAACTGCCAGCCGGGCTGGGGCACGAATCCGCGCCGGATCGATTCCCCACGGGGTGTGCGAATCGGAATGTTCTGCAGATTCGGATCGCTCGACGACAGCCGTCCGGTCTGGGCACCGACCTGATTGAACGAGGTGTGGATCCGACCGGTGGATCGGCAGACCCGACTCGGCAGCACATCCACGTAGGTGCTCTTGAGCTTCTGCACTTCGCGATGCTTGAGAATCAGTCGCGGCAACTCATGCCCGTCGGCGGCGAGAGTTTCCAGCACCGCCGCATCGGTGCTCGGGCCGGTCCGGGTGCGGCGAATCACCGGGAGTTCGAGCTTCTCGAACAGCACCTGCGCCAACTGCCGCGGCGAGTTGAGATTGAGGCCGTCGACTCCGGCGAGCTGGTGGATCTCGGCCTCGATCTCGGCGAGATCGGCGTCGAGTTCGCGCGCCAGGCGGGCGAAGTGCTCCTGATCGATCGCGATGCCGGTCCACTCCATATCGACAAGCACCGGCACCAACGGCAGCTCGATGGTATCGAGCAACTCCTGCAAACGACCGACGTGCAGTCCCTCGGCAAAGTGGTCGCGCAGCGCCAGCACCGTGGCGCTGTCGGCCCCGCAGTAGGCCGCCGCCCGTTCCACCGGCACCTCGGCAAAGGGGATCTGCGCCTTGCCCTTACCGGTGAGTTCGGTGTAGGACGTCATCCGCTCGCCCAGCAGATCGAACGCCAGCGCGTCGATGCCATGCGAGCGGCGCGAGGGATCGAGAATGAACGACGCCAGCATCGAGTCGTAGCTGTAGCCCGCCACCTCGAGGCCGGCCCGGCGCAGCACCTGGATGTCGTACTTGCCGTTCTGCGCGGCCTTGGGCAGCGCGGCATCTTCGAGCAGATCGCGCACCGCCCGACAGGCGGCGCTGGTGATCGGCGGCAGATTGCGCGGCGCCGTGCGCGGTGCCGCGTCGCCGAACAGATCACCGGCCGGGGCGCGATGGCCGAAGGGCAGATACCACACCCGCTCCGGCGTGCTGGCCAGCGACAGGCCGATCAGCTCGGCGTCATGCGGCTCCAGCGAACTGGTCTCGGTATCGAAGGCCACGAGCGGCGCGGCACGCAGCTCGGTCACCATCGCCGCCAGATCGGCCGGATCATCGACGATGATCACCTCACGCTGCGGCTCCGGTTGGGCCGCCGCCGCTGCCGGATCCGGGGCCGCGCTGCTCCACAGCGCCTCAACCCGCGCCATCAATGAACTGAACTCGAGTTCGCCGAAGACCTGGGTCAGCGCCGCCGGATCGGGGGCCGCCGCGCGGAATCGGTCGAGCTCCAACTCGACCGGCACATCGGTCATGATGGTCACCAGTTGCTTCGACAGCCGAGCCATCTCGGCGTGGGCTTGCAACGCCTCGCGCGGGCGCTTCTGGGTCAGCGTCGGTGCGGCGGCGATCAGCGCCTCGATGTCGGGGTACTGCGCCAGCAGTTGCACCGCCCCCTTGCTGCCGATGCCCTTGACGCCAGGCACATTGTCCGAGGCGTCGCCCACCAGGGCCAGGTAGTCGGTCACCTGCGCCGGAGGCACGCCCAGACGCTCCGAGGCATTGTCGGGACCCACCCACACTTCATCGACACCAGCCGGGCCACCGCGCCCGGGATTGAGCAAGGCCACCCGCTCGGCGATCAACTGGTAGAAATCCTTATCGCCCGACACAATCACACTCTGCAACCCGGCCGCGGCGCCCTTGACCGCCAGCGTCCCGATCACATCGTCGGCTTCGTAGCCGTCGACGGCGACCAGCGGGATCCCGAATGCCGCCAACAACTGGGTGATCCGCTCCACTGCGGTATCGAAGTCGGCTTGCAGCTCATCGTCGAGCTTCTCGCGAGTCGACTTGTATTCCGGGTAGGCGCGGGTGCGGAAGGAATCGCCGGCGTCGTTGACCCAGACCAGGTACTCCGGCTTATGGGTATCGAGCAGCCGCAGCAGGAAGTTGGTCACGCCCCAGGCCGCGCTGGTGTTCTCGCCGCGCGCGGTACGGAGCGGCCGGGTGATCAGGGCAAAGAACGCCCGATAAATCAGCGCGTAACCATCGATCAGGAACAGCCGAGGTGGCATCGTCACTCACTGCGCCGGGCGCTGGATCCGCGAACGGACCCGATCGAACGCCGCGCGGGAATCGTTTGTCATCCGATAGCGACCGAAGCCCGAGACATCCTGGAACAGCAGATCGAGCCGCCACTGGGTATAGCCCCAGCGGACGTAGCGCCCCTGCTGGGTCGGGGTGGCATCGTAAATCTCATCGGGCGGACCGAGGGTGATGTAGACCTCGCCGCGATCGGTGCGCCAGCCGGCGATTCCCTCATCGCGATACAGTTGGTTGGCCTGGCCGAGTCGCGCGAAGTAGGCATCGAGCGCCTCGTTTTCCGGCGTCGTCCGGTCGGGATCGGTGACGTGGAAGAACTCCTGCCACAGCCCAGGGCGCTCGGCCGGACTGGCGTCTCGCATCTGATTGAGCCGATTGCCTTCGCCGAAATAGCGCAGCAGCGACAGCATGTCGTCGAAGTTGGTCACCACCCAGCCGCCGCTGAACGACACCAGCCCGGTGGCATGACCGATCTGGCCGGTCTCACCCAGCATCAGGTCGAGCCGACCGAGCGGGGCCGTCTGCGGGCTGATGGCCACCACCCGACTCTCGACCCCACCGGTTCCGTCAAAGTGAACAGTCTGTTGGAACACCAGTGAGTCCCGACCGTCGCGCACCAGCAACGGGACATCGCGCGGAGCGCTCATGCCGACACCTTCGACATAGACCAGCAGCGTGTCGCCGCCGTAGGCGGCAGTGCCCCGGGGATTGAGCACCACCCGCGCCGAGTCGGTGCGAGCCTGCCGGGGTGAGACACTGTAGACCAGAATCGGCGCGGTGATCGATCCGTCGGGGAATGACGGCACAGTCACCGACTGCACCACCACGCCGCTGCGCTGGCTGCCCTTGTCGGTGATCCGTACCGTGAGCTGGTAGTCTCCGGGGGCGATCGCAAAGGCCTGCTGCAGAATCACGCTCTCATCGGCCCGGAGCGCCTCGTCGAGTGCCGACACCTGAATTGTCGCATCGCGACCGGCGCTCAGCGGCGCCGCACCGTTCCGGGTCAGGGTGTACTCGACCCGATAGCCGGCCTCATATCGATCGCCGCTGCGGGTGAAGGAGAACGCCCGATTGGCGGCGGACAGACCGATCAGCATCCGGGTCGTGTTGGCCGGCCCGGGCAGATAGGCGACGGTGCCGATGAAGCCGACCCCGCTGTTGGACACCAGTCGACCGAGCTGCTGGTAGACGCCGGCCGGATTGAGCAGCTCCAGCAGCGACGACTCCGGGGTGGGGCCGCTGGCGGCCCCCTCGCGCTGCCAACTGCCGCAGCCGAGAATCGCCGCGCCGGCCACGCCGAGCATCACTGTCGTCGGGAATCGGAAGTGTGTGGGCATCCCGGAATCTACGTCGGATCGGCTCGCCCGGCTTCGGCTTGCCGCCAGAGCGGCTCGGGCGGTACCTTTGAGTAATCCCATGGCACAAAATCCTCTTGTTGGTCGAACCATCGCCGGCTACCTCCTCAAGAAGGAAGTAGGAGAAGGCGGCACGGCTCATGTTTTCCAGGCCGAGCATCCCGAACGCGGCGTGGTCGCGCTCAAGGTGCTTCGGCCGCGGCTGGCCACCGACGCTGTGGCCGTCAAGCGGTTCCTCCGCGAAGCGGAATTCGGTGCCCGGGTGGTCCATCCCAACGTGGTGCGGACCTTCGACTTCGGCGAAGCCGATGGGGTCTACTACCTCGCGCTCGAATGGGCCAGCGGTGAGCCGCTCGAACTCTTTATCACCCGCTCCGGCCCGGTGGCGCCACCTGTGGCGGCCCGGATCGTCGAGCAGCTCGGGGCGGCCCTCGAGGTGGCCCATCAGGCCGGCATCATCCACCGCGATCTCAAGCCCGCCAACATCATGTACGACCCGGTTGAGCAGAAGGCCCGCCTGCTCGACTTCGGCATTGCCCGCGACGCTGAGATCGGGGCCGAAGATCGGCTCACCCGGGCCGGCTTTTTCGTGGGAACCCTCCAGTATGTCGCGCCCGAGGCGCTCTCGGGCGAATTGGTGGGCGAGCAGGCCGACGTCTACTCGCTGGCGGTGATCGCCTACCAGTTGCTGACCGAGGTGACGCCCTTCCCGGGCAAGAACCCACGCGAGCTGTTCCAGCAACTGCTGACCGAGGAGCCCACTCCGCTCAACAGCGCGGTCAAGGGGCTCCGTTTCTCGTCGCGGCTCGAAGATGCGCTGATGAAGGGGTTGGAGCGCGAGCCGGCCAAGCGCTGGAAGACGGTCACGGAGTTCACCAGCGCCTTCTGCGCCGCCGCGACTGCCGAGCCCGAGAAGAAGGGCTTCTTCGCCTCGCTGTTCAAGCGGAACTGATGTCGCTCGCCGCCTCCCGCGACGCCCTGATGGCGCTGCTCAGCGAGCGCTCAGTTCGGACCGGCCACTTCGTGCTGGCCAGTGGCGCCCATTCCTCCTGGTATGTCGACTGCCGCCCCAGCACCATGTCGGCGCGGGGCCAGCGCCTGATCGGTGAGCTGGGCCTGGCGGCAATTCGGACGGCAGGATGGCAGCCCCGGGCCATTGGCGGCCTGACCATGGGGGCCGACCCGGTGGCCTACGCCATTGCCGCCGCCAGCGCCGACAGTGCGGCCGAAATCGATGCCTTCTCGGTTCGCAAGACGGCGAAGGACCACGGGACCGGCAAGCGGATCGAGGGCAATTTCGCGTCGGGAATGGCGGTGGTGGTAGTCGAGGACGTGATCACCAGCGGTGGCAGCGCCCTCGATGCCGTCGCGGCGGTACGCCAGGCCGGCGGTGAGGTGCTGGGGGTCCTGGCGGTGCTGGACCGGGAGGCCGGCGGTCGGGCCAGGATTGAGGCCGCCGGCCTCGAGACCATCACGCTACTGACTGCGACTCAACTCGGTCTCGACGGCAGCGGCGCCTGACGCCATCGGTCGGCCGCCCCGCCCCGGTGCCAGGGGCGTGAATGTGCGCCAGATGGCCACATGGGGCCGCACCATGTGATCGAGGAATCGGTCAAGCACCATCCCAAACGGAAAGCGATTGCGGAACTCGGTCGGCGTAATCCCCAGCACTGCGCGGAGATGCCGACCGAAGGACTGCGGCGAAGCGTAGTCGAGGCGATAGGCGACGTCTCCGACGGTGTGGTCCCCTTCGTCGAAGTAGCGCGCGGCGTAGCAGAGCCTGACGCCCACCAGATGATCCTTGGGGCTGGGCAGCCCGGCCCGGGCGAAGCGGGAGACCAGAGTCGAGGGTGCCACACCCAACCGCGCGGCAAGGCGGGACACCGTGGCCAGCTCCGGCGCCGAGCGTACCAGCGTTTCCCAGTAGCGAAGCGGCCCGGCCCCGAGATGTCCCAGCGCCGCGAGAATCGGTCGAAGGATCACGCCGGCCCGCTCGGCCGGCGGTGAGCCGAGCAGTTCGCGGAGCCGGTGCCAGCCGGCCGGGTCGGTGGCATCGACCACCTGACGGACCCCGGTGGCGCCGAGCCGCAGCAGCAACTCGACATCGCCGGGGGTGTGACCGGTCATCAGCGCGATGGTCGGCACGGCGGGAAAGGATCGGGTGAACTGCTCGAGCAGGGCCGGCACCTCACCCGAACAGCGCCGGGTGGACACCAGCATGGCATCGACTGAGCGCTCCCGCACCAGGCGGATGGCGCCGCGCACCGATTCGCTGTGGACCAGCGCGAAGCAGCCGTCGCCCGCGGCATCGGCCCGGGTTCGTTCCACGGGATCGAGCACCGCAGCGACGGTTGGCGTGAACGGGGAACTGCTGCTCGACATCATCGCCTCCGGGGAAGGTGGTGCCGACAGCTTCCGACCCGGTGTTCAAGCCAGCCTCAATCCTGATGAGTGCGCCCCGTGACACCGCAGAGCGTCCTGATGCGTAGGTGGGATCCGGATTTAGATTTCGACGACGGGTTGAATGCGACGATCGCGCCCGGGAATCCCCCGGTCGAGGAAAGTCCGAGCTCCACAGGGCAGACCGCCAGGTAACACCTGGGCGCCGCAAGGCGATGGACAGGGCAACAGAGAACAGACCGCCGATGATCGCTCGGGCCGTGCCCGGTCGACACAGGTAAGGGTGAAACGGTGGGGTAAGAGCCCACCGCCCCGACCGCAAGGAAGGGGGCACGGCAACCCCCGGTCGGAGCAAGGTCAAGCAGCGACGAGGTGCGGCCCGCACCGTCTGAGTCGCGGGTAGACTGCTGGAGGTGGTCGGTGACGACCACCCGAGAGAGATGATCGTCCGCGCCGCGGCCCTTCGGGGCCGGTCCGGCGTGAACAGGACTCGGCTTACGGTTCGACCCGACCCCGCCGGCCCCAGGCCGGCGGGCCACTGCCGCCACGCGGCGCACCCGTCTGAGGTCACGACGGTCACATCGAGAGGGAGCAGAGACGATGGTTTCAGGATTGCTTGCGTTGGCGCTGATGAGTGCCGCACCGACCACCGGGCCGGCGCAGGCCGCGCTGCGCTATCGCGTCGACATGACACTCAAGCAGTTGATTGATCTCAGCGCTGCTGGCCAGGGATTGCAGTCGAATGACCTCAGCGCCAGCATCTACATGAACGTCACCATGAGCGATACCACCGACGGTCAGATCGCCCATGTCGTGATCGATTCGATGACGATGGCGGCCGAGGGGATGGCGGCGGCCCAGTACTCCCAGGCCCTCGCCGACGAGGCCAAGGGCGGCTTCATCCACGCCTACATCGTCGACGGCCGCCTCAAGGGCACCCCGACGCTGTCGCTGCCGGAAAACGTCGCGATGGGCCTGGCGACCCAGGCGCTCAACGGGCTGTTCCCCGGCATCGGTACATCGGCCGCAGGACAGACGGCGTGGGCCGACACTGTCAACACGTCAACCACCACCGCGGCAGTCGACATCAACGCGGCTCAGATCATCTCCTGGACCCGGACCGGCCAGGACGGCGACGTGCTGCTGCTGAGCGGAAGTGGCAAAGGCACTGTGACCGGTGAGCAGCAGGGCAATCAAGTGACCGGAACCGTGACGCTCACCATGAACACCGAGACGGCGATCGGCGGCCCCGCCCGGGCGTCGACCATCACCTCGGAGCAGAACATGGACGTGCTGGTTCCCTCGCTGAGTGATCCGGTGGCCGTGTCGAGCAATACTGTGCTGAAGGTGACGACCCTGCCCTGAGGACCGCGGTGCAATCCGGTGACGAAACGCCCGCTCCGATCCGTTCGGAGCGGGCGTTTCGCTGCCGAACCGGTGCAGCCCCGAGCGGCAGCATCGTCCCAGCAAGGAACCCGATGGAGAGACCATGATCAAAGAGGCCTCGCTCCTCGCGCTGCTCGGCTGCCTGGCCGGCTGCGCCGGCACTCCCCCACCGCCGATGATCGGCGGCGGACCCGCGCCCGATCGACGGGCCAACGCCACGGACAGCGCCAGCCACGACCCGGACGGAACACTCAGGATCGCGCCGGCCCTGGGATATCAGGCCGTCGCCCGATTGGAACGACAGGATTCGATCATTCTGACCCTGCCCTCGGGCCAGCGCCAGATCCAGCAAACCAGCCGCACCGCGCGCTTCTCGCTGGCCGTCTCGCCGACCGGTGAGGTCGAGGTCCGGCTCGATTCACTCCACTTCACCCCCGACCTCGGCAGCGCCGCCGCCGAGGCGATCGGCACCCGCTGGCAGGGCCAACTGGATCGCCATGGGCTGAGCGAACTGAGCGCCAACCGCGACAACGGCGTGGTCAAGGACCTCACCAGCGCCATCGCCGAACTCTTCCCGATCCTGCCGCGCAGCGGCGTGGCAGTCGGCGAACAGTGGGCCGACACCAGCCGGTCGACCCGACGGGTCGAGATCTTCGATGCCGACGACCGGCGACAGGGGAGCTGGCAACTGGGGCGGGCCCGGTCGCTCGACGGCCTGATGGTCCACCCGATCACCGCCGCTGAGACCTACGAACAACTGGGCGAAGGGGAACAGGCAGGTCGCACGATGCGGATGAGCGCGCAGGGGAGTCGTCGCGCGACATACTACGTCACGCGGGCCGGTCGGATCGATCAGATTGTTCAGGTGGATTCGGCGAGTCGGCTGATCACCATCCCCGAGACCCGCCAGGCGATTCCGACCACCCAGGTGATCAGGACGCGGGTGGCATTTCGTTATGGCGGGTAAGCGGCGGGGGATGGAGCGGGGCGGACCGCGCGAGGGCGGCCCGCCCGGGTGGGATCAGCGGCCGCAGCGGGCGCTGTTGTCCTGCTGATCCGGTGGCAGCACGGCGAGCCGATCGGGGCGGTTCGCCACTGTCAGCATGATATCGTGGATGAAGCGGCCCAGTCGGGCGCCGTGATCGTAATCGATATACTGCGGTTCATCGGTCGGCTGGTGGTAGTCGCGGGCATAGCCGAGCGAGAAGTAGGTGGTCGGGATGCCCTTGCGGACGTAGTTGACCTGGTCGCTGCGACAGAAGCGATTGAGGGCATTGGTCCGGTCCCAGGAGTAGTCGATGGCCATCGGCTCATCCCGCACCGCGTTGAGTGAGTCGATCAGCTCGCCGTACTCGGCCGAGAGGCGGCGGCTGCCGAGCATCTGGACCGAATTGGGGCCGCCGAACTTGACGTCGGTGACCCGGCCTTTGCCGAGCATATCCATGTTGGCGACTGCCGAGATCGAATCGAGCGGGATGGTCGGGTGATCGACGAAGTATGACGACCCCAGCAATCCCGCCTCCTCGCCGGCGTGGGAGTTGAACACCACCGACCGGGCCGGGCGCTCGCCGCTGGCCATCTTTTCGGCGATTTCGAGCAGCACCGCGGTGCCACTGCCATCGTCGTCGGCGCCGTTGTTCACGCTGTCGATCCGGGCCGGACGAATCTTGCGGGCCTTGGCGATCAGGGCGTTGATTTCGGCCCACTGAGCCGGGGTCACAGCATCGATCGCCACCCGGTCATTGGCGCCCTGGGGGCGCAGCACGGTGTTGAAGGCGCGCAGTGAATCGTGTTCCGGCTTGACGTCGCCGCGCACCATGCCGACGTGATCGTTGTGGGCGCCAATCAGGACATACTCGCCCTTGAGCTTCGGATCGCTGCCCGGCAGAATCGCGATCACATTGCGGCTGGGGTACTCCAGCGGCGTTTCGGCGAAGTGCCAGGAACCGCTCACTGCCGCGCCGGCCGTGCCCACGGTCAGACCGGTCAGCGGCTTGCCGAAGAGCTTCTCTGCCACGGCAGCGGTGATGGTTGCCCCGCCGGTGGTCACGCTGGCGGGCACCACTGTCGGAATGCTGTTGCGGCCACGGAAGGCGGCGTCCGACGGCTCGCCGACCACCAGAATCGCGGCGGCACCGGCCTGCTGCGCCCGGGTGAAGTCGCCGGGTGCCATCATCTGGCGGACACCGCGGGTGGTTCGCATCTCGATCATCGCGGGCGCGCTGAACACCACCACCTTACCGCGGACCTGGGCCGGCGTGAGGGTGGTGGTGCTGTCGCCGAACTGGCCGCCGAACACCGTAGTGGCATTGGTCAGCGTCACATTGCCGGCCAGTTGCTGGGAGGCGCTGGGCGCCATCGGGGCCCAGTCGGTTCCGGCGGCCAGGGCCGATCCGGCCACGTTGAGCCGCGAATCCGCCGCGATGTAGCCGTGGCGGGCGTAATGAATGTCCTGGAAGAAGCTGCCGTTCTCGCCGCCGGGCTGGAGTCCCATGCGGCGGAACTCTGAGGCGATGTAGTCGGTGCCCATCACATTGCCGCGGGTGCCCACCTGGCGCCCCATCATCGAATCGTCGGCGAGCTGATAGAGCCGGGTGCGCAGATCGTTGGCTGTGATGGCGGCTTCGGTCGGTCGCGGAGCCCAGGTGCGGGGGCCTTCGTCGGGCCAGACCGTCTGGGCCGACAAACTGGCGGCCGAAAGCAGTGAAAGCGGGATCAGATAACGGTACATGCGGCGTACTCGGTGGAAAGGAGGAAGGACAACTGCGCAACCCGGCCGCGGCCGGATCGGTGGCTCGGTCAATGCGGGAACCTGAGAATACTACGTTGCCGGGCGGGAATCCGTTGCGGCGGGGCCGCGGGCCGCGACGAGACGGCCCGCGCACTGGTGCCTGAGGTACGGCTCAGTCGATCAACCGCAGTGGCATCACCAGGGTCAGATACGACGCCGGGTCGTCCCAGCCGACCGGTTCGACGGTCGCGGCCCGCTCGGGCGCCTTGAAGGTCATCCGGATCTCCTCGGTCGGCATGAACTTCATCACTTCGAGCAGGTAGTTGGCATTGAACCCGATATCGAGCGGCTCACCCTCGTAGGTCACAGTCAGCTCTTCCTGGGCCTCGCCGAGATCGGGAGTGGTGACCGACATCCGGCAGCTTCCCTCGCCGAACGAGCAGCGAATCCGGTGAGTCTGATCGGACGCCACGATGCTCATCCGGCGGATTGCCGCCATGAACGCCGCCTTCTCGGCCGTGGCGATCTTGTCGTTCTCGCGCGGAATCACCTGCTCGTAGTTGGGGTAGGGCCCTTCGATCAGCCGGGTATAGACCACGGTCGACGCCGAACGGAAACCGAGATGGTTCTCCGACCGGCCGATCTCGATCTCATCATCGGCTCCGAACAACTTGCGAAGCTGCTCGAGTGCCTTGGGTGGCACGATCAGCTCGGCTGCTTCACGGGCCGCGCCCTGGATCGGCACCTCCATCTTGGCCAGCCGGTGGCCGTTGGTTGCCACCATCCGCATCCGATCTTCACTGAGCTGCCAGAGCACCCCGTTGAGGATCGGGCGGCTCTCCTCGGTACTGGCGGCGAAGGCCACGTGTCCCACAAGCTTTTGCAGATCGCGGGCTGTGGTGCGCCCGGCCGAGGAGAAATCGACCTGAGGGAAGGCGGGAAACTCTTCCCGCGGCAGACCGAGCAGCTTGAACTTGGATCGGCCGCACTCGATCGTCACCCGCTGTTCGCCCTGGGTGGTGACCCGGATGCCGGCGCTGGGCAGTTCGCGCACCAGCTCGACCAGCTTGCGGGCGGGAAGAGTGATCGCGCCCTCCTGGTCGACCGATGCCGGCACCGTGGTGCCGACCGCGATGTCGAGATCGGTCCCCGAGAGACGCAGGCCATCCTTTGTCGCTTCGAGCAGCACGTTGGCGAGGACCGGCAAGGTCGTTTTGCTCGGCACCGCAGCATTCACGGCCCCGACGCCCTCAGCCAACTGCTCTCGCGTGATGGTGAACTTCATACGCTCCCCGGTGTGCCAGTTTTTCTACTAAGACAGAGGTTAAGTAATCTAGTCGTCGTCGTAGGGGGTCGGGAGAAGTGGACCGATCCCCGAACTCGTTGAACCGCAAGCGACTCGGCGCCGACGTCGCTGTGTATCATCGGTGGGGAATGCGGATCGTCGCGCCGCTTGTCCACCGTTGTCCCGCCTCACCCACGTCGTCCACGTCACGCTGCCCACAGTGTGCATCAGGCTGTGAGCAACTCCTGCCGGGCCGATTCCACGCGGTCTTTGAACTGCCGGTCCCGCTGCAACTGCGACTGGACCTTGTCGACGCTGTGGATCACCGTTGAATGGTCGCGGCCGCCGAAGGCCTGACCGATCTCGACCAGTTGCATCTGGAGCATTTCCCGGGCGAGGAACATCGCGATCTGCCGCGGCACGGTCAGCGTCTTGATCCGGGCCTTGCTGCGCAGCCCCTCGGGCGTCACGCCCCAGCGGCGGGCCACCACTTCCTGGACCCGCTCGATCGTCGGCAGCGACTGGGGCCGATGCTCGCCGTCGTCGCTGGGCCGGATCTTGTCGGCCAGCGCCTCGCGCGCCAGCTCGATCGAGATCTCGCGGTGGCGAAGTGACGCGTAGAGCAGCAGCTTGATGATGCAGCCCTCGAGTTCGCGGACGTTCGACCTGACGCTCTCGGCGATGAAGCGGAGCACGTCGTCGGGGATCATCGTCTCGAGGTGGTCCTGCTGCTGCTTCTTGCGCAGGATCGCGATCCGATGCTCCAGGTCGGGCGACTTGACGTCGGCCACCATGCCCCACTCGAAGCGCGACACCAGTCGGGCCTCGAGGCCGGGGATCTCCTTGGGGGGCCGGTCGGAAGTCAGGACGATCTGCTTGCCGGCCTCGTAGAGGGCATTGAAGGTGTGGAAGAACTCTTCCTGGGTCGCTTCCTTGCCCTCGAGAAAATGCACGTCGTCGACGAGGAACAGATCGACGTCGCTGCGATAGCGCCGGCGCAGGTCGGCCATGGTGCGGGCGGTGATCCCCTCGATCACCTCGTTGATGAACTGCTCCGCCCCGACATAGAGCACGCGGGTCGTCGGGACGCGGCGCAGCACCTCGTGGGCGATGGCCTGCATCAGGTGGGTCTTGCCGAGGCCGGTCGGCCCGTAGATGAAGAACGGGTTGTACTGCTTGCCCGGCGCTTCGGCCACTGCGTGGGCCGCGGCGGCGGCCAGTTCGTTCGACTTGCCGATCACGAACTGGCCGAAGACGTAGCGCTCGTTGAGCGGCTGGGCGCTGGGATTCACCGGCGTCGGCGCTGGTGTCGTCTCGCCGGCCGGTGCGCTCGGCACGAACAGATCCATCTGGGGTCGCTTCTGCCGATCGGATGCCACCTGGAACTCCACCCGCACCGGTTCCCCCGCCAGCTCGCTGGCCACCTGCCCCAGCAACTCGGCGTACTTTGTCTCGTTCCACCGCTTGGCGAAATCGTCGGGAGTGCTGACACGGAGCGTGCCGTCCTCGAACGTCATGGCGTCGTTGGAGGACAGCCAGGTCTGAATCACCGACTCGGGCAGCTCGCGCTTCGCGCCGTCGAGCACACGCTTCCAGAGTTCTTTGGCTGACTGTGGCATCGGACCTTTGCGTCGACCAGGTGCGGGTGGAACGTCCCTGAGGGAGGCCGATTTTAGAGTCCGGATGTGGAAAAGTCAAACCTTGACCCGAGGGCTTCCTTTCGGGTATCTTGCCGGGCTCTATTGGAGGGAGTGACCAGGAATGCAGCCGACATACAAGCCGCGCAACAAGCGCCGGATCGCCAAGCACGGGTTCCGCAAGCGGATGGCCGACCGTTGGGGGCGGGCCGTCCTGGCGCGCCGTCGCAAGAAGGGCCGCAAGCGGCTGACCGTGTCGGTCGGCTCGAAGCACGCGCGGATCTGACCGGCGAAGAGCGCCTGGGGCGCGCGCGCCGGCTGGCTCGGGGGACCGAGTTGCAGCGGGTGCAGCGAACCGGGCGCCGGAGTCGGCAGCGCGATCTCGACATCCGATGGGCCACTGCCGAGCGGGGCCAGGCGCGAGTGGGAGTGATCGTGCCGCGTCACGGGCATTCGGCGGTGGCCCGCAATCGTCTGCAGCGGCGGTTGCGGGAGTTGTGGCGCCGGCGCCATCGGGCCCGGCTGGCTCAGCCGCTCGACGTGGTGATCCGGACGCGTCCCAGTGCCTATCGTGCGTCATTTGTCGACCTCGCTGCTCAGCTCGAGACCTGGCAGCGCGAGCTGCCGCAGCCGGGCGCCCCGGCCGCGCCCCTGCCGAGCGCGGCAGCGGTGGCCGACCCAGGCCCGGCCGTCCCGGCATCGCCGCTGGCCGGGCTGATGGCCTTGGCGATCCGGGGCTATCAACGCATCATTTCGCCGGCCTTGCCGCCGGCGTGTCGTTTTCATCCGACCTGCTCCCAGTACGCGCTCGAGGCGATTCGTCGTCACGGGGCGGCCCGTGGGGGTTGGCTGGCCATCCGGCGTATTGCTCGGTGCCATCCGTGGCATCCGGGCGGATATGATCCGGTTCCCTGACCAGGTGAGTCGCCCGTGAACGACCGACGTCCTTTGATCGCGATCGCGCTGATCATGCTGATCGTCTTCCTGCCCGGCATCTTCCGCAAGCCGGCGGTCCGGCCGTTGCCGGGAGCCGCCGATTCCGCGGCGGTGCTGCCGGCCGACGTGCCGCTCGCCGATTCCTCCAGCGTGCTGCCGCCGTCGATTCCGGCGGCCGGACTGCCGCTGGCGGCCGACACCCTGCCGGAGTTGGCCTCGGACACCGTGGTGGTGCGGAGTTCGCTCTACGAGTACCGGATCGCGACCCGGGGCGGTCGCGTGATCGGGGCCCGGTTTGCGGCGTATCAGTCGATGTCGGCTGCCGACACGCTGCCCGACGGATCGCGGGGGCCGCTGGAGCTGATTCCTGACGATGGCTCATTGCTGGATACTCGTCTGGCCATCGGGTCGGATACCGTCGATTTGAGCGCAGTGGTATTCGCTTCCGACGCGACCACGCTCGACGCCACCGATACGCCAGCCGTCCTGACATTGACCGGGACGGCGGCCGGTCATCCGGTCGCGCTGCGCTACACCTTCCAGCCCGATGACTACCGGATTGACCTGTCGGGCAGCTTCGGCGGGACGCCGGCGACCGGCGCGACGTTGCTGATCGGTCTGGGCAACGGCTTCCGCAACACCGAACGCAATCCGACGGAGAATCACCGCGAGAGCGGTGTGGTGACCGAGCACGACGGCACCACATTGACGCGGTATCGTTCGCTCGATCCGCAGGTGACCAAGGTGTTGACCGGGCCGTTCGACTGGGTGGCTGTCAAGTCGAAGTATTTCGTGGGCGGCCTGTTCGCCGTCGATTCGTCGGACGTCGGTCGGATCAGCGGCGCGACGGTGCGGGCTGAGGATGCGCTGCCGACCACACCGGAACGGGCGACCACCCGGGTCGCCATGCCGGTCGCCTCGGTGGGGACCTGGCACGCGATGCTCTATCTCGGGCCGATGGAGTATGATCGCCTGAGTGCCATCGGCCATGCCTTTGACGACGTCAACCCGTACGGTTGGAAGGGTCTGCGGACCATCATTCGCCCGTTTGCTGTCGCGATTCGGGGCGCGTTCGTCTGGATGCACAAGGCGCTGGGTCTTCACTATGGCCTGGCGATCATCTTCTTCGGGGTCTTCATCAGGTTGTTGCTCTGGCCGCTCAATCACAAGGCCATGCGCAGCATGACCGAGATGCAGGCGATTCAGCCGGAGATGCAGGCGATCCAGACGCGCTACAAGGAGGATCCGGCTCGGCTGCAGCAGGAGATGCTCAAGCTGTATCGCGAGCACAAGGTCAACCCGTTGTCGGGGTGTTGGCCGATGTTGCTGCCGTATCCATTCCTGGTGGCGGTGTTCTTCGTGTTGCAGAGCACCATCGAACTGCGCGGGGTGTCCTTCCTGTGGATGCCGGATCTGTCGCAGCCCGATCCGCTGTACATCATCCCGGTCTTCATGGTGCTCTCGATGTTCGCCTTGTCGAAGCTGGGGCAGATGGGCATTCCGCCCAATCCGCAGGCCAAGATGATGATGTACGTGATGCCGGCCGTGTTCGGCTTCCTGTTCCTCAACTTCGCCTCGGGGCTCAATCTGTACTACGCGGTGCAGAACATTGCGGCGGCGCCGCAGCAGTACCTGATCAGCAAGCAGCGGGTGCGGATTCTTGAGGAGAAGCAGCGGAAGCGCGGCGGCAAACGCTGAGCGGTCGGGCGGTGCCGGGGTGAGCCCGTTTGACGATCTCGCCCGCCATCCCTCCCGGGTGCTGCTGAGCGGATTTCACGCCGTCAAGCACGCCCTGCGATTCGGGGCGGAGTTGCTGGCGGTGCGCACCACGTCGACCGAGCGACTTGAGGAAATCGGGGCGGCACTTGCTCCCGACGTGATGGCCCGGCTGCGACCGCTGGTGGAGCAGGGCCCGCCGATCGGCGGCGCCGGAGCGCGGGCGCATTGGACCGGGGTGTGGGCGATTGCCCGCAAGCGGGAGTACGACCTGGCGGCGCTACTCGCCGAGCCGGCGTCGGCGCCGATTGTGCTGCTGGAACAGCCGCGCCATCTCGGCAATGTCGGCGCCTGCATCCGGGCGGCCGCCGCTCGCGGCGCCGCGGCCGTCATCATCCTGGGCGACATTGACCCCTGGTCGGAGCCGGTGGTGCGCGGCGCCGCCGGACTTCAGTATGCGGTTCCCACCGTCGCCACTGCCACCTTGCCGGACAGCGCGCGACAGATCATCGCCTTCGACCCGGCGGGCGAGGACCTGCGTCCGGGCATCATCCCTGCGGGCGCGATCCTGGCCTTCGGCACCGAGCGCGATGGCCTGAGCGCTTCACTCACTGCCCGCGCCGCGCAGCGGATCCGGATTCCGATGCAGCCCGGGGTCAGCAGCCTCAACCTGGCGGTATCGGTGGGGATCGCGCTGTACGCGGGGGAGAAGAGAGACGGGGGATGAGAGTGGCCCGTCGCTGAAGCGACGGCTCGGCGAGAGCGGCGAGTAGTGTGGCCCGTCGCTAAAGCGACGGCTCGGCGAGAGCGGAGGGTGAACCCTCCACGG
>CBFGTB010000037.1:0-18699 GCA_965651715.1 uncultured Gemmatimonadales bacterium | reverse complement strand
CGTCGCTGAAGCGACGGCTCGGCAAGAGCGGCGAGTAAACTCGCCCCCACACGCGGAGCCCCGTCGGCTTCAGCCGACGCCTTAGCCGAGCCGCGGGTTTACCCGCGGGCCAACGCGAGCTAACGCGCGCAGCGCGAGCATCGCACTCGTCATCACATTCGACCCTGACGCGCCCGCGCCACACTGTGGCCGCGATGTCACGCGGTTTCGCTCGATTCATTCCCCGTGGTCGCTCACCTCGCGCGCTCACATCAGCGACAATGCCGCTGTTCGCGCGACGGCCTCAAATCCCCGCGATGCGCACAATTCTTGCTCGCCTCAAACCTACCGCCCCCATATGTAGCAGCACCGCCACACAGTGAACTCGCGATCATGATCATCGCGAACAACGTGAAGCAACCAGAGGATCTCGTGCGCCACTACATCGCTACCGCTCTGCTCGCCGCCGGACTCATCGCCTCACCGGCCACCGCGCAAACCACGATCTGGTCCACCTTCGGGCCGGGCAATTCCTATAACACATCGGTCGGTAGCACGATCGGGACGCTTGATAACTTCCGGTTCGCTGCCGGATTCACCTACGTCGGCCCCGCCGGGATGTCGTTGTTCGACATTTCATTTCCCGCCTTCCACATCTCCGGCGAATCGGTGCTGGCAGAGTTCCTGAGCGAAGATGGCAACGGGCCGGTGCTCGAGTCGTGGACCGTGAGTCCCGCCGGCTCCTACGACGCCGTGATGTATACCCTCACCTCAGCGCTGCATCCCACGCTGGCCACCGGCGAATCGTACCTGCTCCGCCTCTCCGGAATTGATGGTAGTCACTGGGTATGGAATGACAATGATCAGGGGATTCGCGGCAAGTGGTTCTCTGCAGACGGAGACCCGCTGTTCGCCACCACCAGTACGACTCCCGCGTTCGCCGTTCGCGCCGCACCCGCGACCAGCACCAGCACCGTCCCCGAGCCGGCCACCCTGACCCTGCTCGCCACCGGCATGCTCGCGCTCGCGGGACGTCGTCGTCGCTAAAGCGACGGCTCGGCAAAAATTTCTCTCGTGGCCCGTCGCTAAAGCGACGGCTCGGCAAGAGCGGCGAGTGAACTCGCCGCCACACGCGGAGCCCTCCGTCGGCTTCAGCCGACGCCTTAGCCCGCGGGTGAAGAGAGACGCGAGAAGAGAGAAAAGCCCTCCCTCACAGCGGCGTCGAGACGCCCAGCTTGAAGCCGTCGGGATCGCGGAACTGGAACATCCGCACCCCCCAGGGGCGGTCGGCCGGCGGACTCAGTACCTCGCCGCCCGCTGCCGCCACCCGGGCATGAGCGGCGTCGACGTCGGCGCCGCTGGCGGCGTTGAGCTGGAGATAAAATCCCTGCCCCTTGATCCGGTCCCAACCCAGCTTGCCATCGTCCTGGTTGAGGATGATCCTGATGTCGCCAGCGACCATGACGGCACCATGCGCCACACCGTCACGTTCATACTGCTCAGCCACGGTAAGGCCCAGAACGTCGCGGTACCACGCGATTGAAGTGGGCAGGTCCTTGCAGGTGAGAGAACAGCCCAACGTGCTGGCGTTGAGCGAGACGGCGTCGGCCATGATGTACCTCGGTGTGGGTGATGTTGCGCCGAATCATAACGCGCTCGGCTCCGGCTCGGCGTGTCAGTCCCACGCCATCCGGGTCGAGATCCACCAGGTGTTGCCGCTCGGGTCCATCACGCCGGCCCGCCGATCGGGGTCGCCCTGGTTCTGATGCGGCGGCTCGACCGGACGCCCGCCCACGGCAACCGCCCGCTGATACGCGGCGTCAACGTCGGGCAGATAGAGGTGTAACCAGGTGGGCATGGCGGGATAGGCGTCGCTGGCCTCGGAGAACATCACCATCGAGTCGTCAATCGACATCTCGATGTGACCCAGGCTGCCGTCGGGCCGAATCCGCCGCCTGACCTCCCGCGCCCCGAAGGCGCGCTCAATAAAGTCGGTCACCGCCGCCACGTCATCCGCCATGATGTAGGCGACAAGACTGGGGTAGCCCTCTGGCTTGTATCGCTCACCCATTATTACCTCGCTGACAGGGTAACCCTCACTCAGGCCGAAGCGGCCTCACCACTCGGCCCCGGCCCCGGCTCGGCCGCGGCGGCGATCCGAAAGCCACAGCGCGGTTCGGCGCCGTGCTGACAACACATGGTCACTTCACGCCCCAGGCTGGTGGCGAGCAGCGAGCGGACCATTTCACACCCGACCGGCGCCTCGCGCACCGCCGTCGCCAACGGACAGGCGCCGCCGACAACAACGGTCTCGCCCGCCGCCTCACCCGGTTCGGTCCGCGCTTCGCCACCCAGACCCCGCAGCACCTCGACCGGGTCGGTGGCGTGAACCCCGCGCCCCAATCGCTCGCCGGCCCGCGCCAGCACCGCCATCAGTTCGGCCTCGTCCAACCGATCAGCCAGCGCCACCACCAACGACCTGAGCGCGGCAGGGTAGGCCAACGAGAGCGATTCCTCACCGGCCGGACTCAGTGCGAACAACAACGCCGGCTTGCCCGGCGTGCTCCGTCGCCGACTGCCACTGCGCACCACAAGACCGTCCCGCTCGAGGACGCCGAGCTGGGCCCGCACCCCGTTGAGCGTCAGACCCACCCCCTCGGCCAGGGCCTGCGCGGTGAGCGGCCCCCAACGCAGCAGGTCGAGGATCGCACGCCGGGTGTCGGCGGCAAGGGCAGGCGAGGAGGTGCGGGACGACATGCCCCCAAAATCGCCCCAAAAGGCGATATTGTCAATAAAACCAATATCTACTTGCTTTATTAGGTATTGCCGGGTATCGTTCAACTCCGCGCCCGATCACGGACGCGCAAACCCTTTCTGGAGACAGACATGCGCTCATCTGCGGTTCTCACCCTCGCCGCCCTCATCGCCATCCCCGGCCTGACCCTGTCGGCTCAGAAGTCGACCCAGGGCCCCGATGACCCGACCATCGTGGCAATCTTCGACGCCGCCAACGCGATCGATGTGGAGACCGGCAATCTCGCGATCCAACGCAGTTCGACCGAGTCGGTCCGCAACTTCGCCCGGATGATGGTGACCGATCATTCAAATGTCCGTAAGCTGGGGCAGGACCTGGCCCACAAGCTCGGCGTGACCCCGACTCCCCCCAGCGACGATGCCATGGCCCGCGACCACCGCGCGGTGATGCAGCGGCTTCGCGGCCTGAGCGGCGCCGCCTTCGACCGGGCCTATGTCGAGCAGGAGATCGCCTTCCACAAGGCGGTGATCGAGGCGGTGACGACGACCCTGCTGCCCGCCATCGATAACGCCGAGCTGAAGGCGCTGGTCGAGAAGGTGGCCCCCGCATTCGTGGCCCACCAGAAGGCCGCCGAGAACCTGCTTGCGACCCTGAAGTAGCAGCCCGCTCGAGCCCCACCCCTCCCAGGCCGGCCGGTCACCGACCGGCCATGGGCGGGACGCCGTCACGCTGCTACTGTTCTGCCCCATGTCGGTCATCGCGCGCACCGCCGGCCTGCTGGTTCTGTCGAACCTGTTCATGACCTTCGCCTGGTATGCCCATCTCAAACATCTCGGACACCGCCCCTGGTTGGTGGCCGCTCTGCTCAGTTGGAGCGTGGCGCTGTTCGAGTACCTGCTCCAGGTGCCAGCCAACCGAATCGGTCACACCGCGCTGAGCCTGGGCCAGCTCAAGGTGATGCAGGAGGTGATTACCCTGGCGGTGTTCGTGCCGTTCGCCTGGCTGTATATGAAGGAGCCCCTCCGCCTCAATTATCTCTGGGCCGGACTGTGCCTGCTGGGGGCAGTGTATTTCATGTTCCGTCGCTGACCCGCAACCCACCCCCAATCAGCGGAACATGGCCGGGCTGATTTCAATGGCGATTTCAGTGATCCGGTCCACCGGCAGTCCGGCCCGCCGCGCATGTTCCCGCACCGATTCCTCGTCGGGCGCGTTGTACTCGCAGAAGATTTTGCCGTCGCGCTCGGAGACATAGCTGCGCACCCAGACTACGCCGGGCATCGATTCCAACACCTTCTTCGACAACCGTCCGGCGGCGTCGAGTTCGTCCTTGCTGACCGGTCCGACAGTTCGTTCAATCAAATAACGCGGCATGATCATCCCTCCACGGGTATGGGTGTGCTGGTGTTGAGTTCATCACAGGCGGCGAGGAGTTCACTGTCATCGAGCGCCAACGCCAATCCTCTGAGGAGCAAGGCCTGACGCAGCGCCGCATCGCTTCGACCCGCGCTCAGTTCGGTACGCGCCAGGGCATGGCGCATCCACGCTTCACCCCGACGATCACGCATGTCCCGCCGAATGGCGAGCGAGGCGCGAAAATGTCGCCGCGCCCCCGCCGCGTCGCCGCGATCGAGCGCGACTTCGCCCAGCAGGGAGAGGGCAAATCCCTCGGCCTGATGATGCCGCGCCTCCCGGCTCAGTCGAATGGCACAGTCAAGATGCTGCTCGGCCTCGACAGCCTGACCGAGTTGGCGGAAGCTGCTGGCAAGACAGTTGTGCATCTGAGCGCTGTGTGCCAGGTCGCCAGCCGAGTCGAACAGCAGCAGCGCAGCCTCAAACTGCACGACGGCGTCGCCGAAATTGCCGCTCTCCCATTCCAGCACACCAAGGCTGTTGTGCGCTGTCGCCGCTTCATGCGCAAGACCCTGCTGAGTGGCAGCCGCAACGGCCTGCTGCAAGACCCGACGCACGTCGGTGTCGTGTTCGTCGCCGCGATGTCGGGCACAGCGCGCAGCACCGATGTCGGCCCGCACCACTGCGGCATCGTCGCCGTGACCGGCGGCCAGTTCACCCGCCCGCCGCCACGCCGCTTCGGCGCGATCATAGTCGCGAAGCCGTTCGGCGGCACCGGCGATGATCGGCCAGACCCGTTGCTCCATTTCCAGGCGTTCCAGGCTGCGCAGAATGCCGGCGGCTTCGGCCAGATGCTCCATCGCCTCGCGGTCCTGATCCAGACTCACCAGCAACAGCCCCAATGCATGAAGCGATCGGGCCAGGCCATCGGAGAAGCCAACCTTGCGCGCCTCGGTGACCGAGAGTCGTGCCTCCTCGACGGCGCGATCCAGCTCACCCTTGGCAAGATGAATCCGCGCGGCAGCGGCCGCGTCGTAGGCCTGATACACCGGATGCCGCGCTTCGAGCTTGGCCCGCCGCACCCGGCCGATGTAGGCCTCGGCACGATCGGTGTCGCCCATTTCGAGATACACCATGCCGATATTGAAGACCAGAATGCCTTCAAGCGCCGGGTCACGACCCTCGACCTCCGCCAACCCGGCTTCGAACTGCTGCAGCGCATCGTCGAGTCGGCCCAGACCGCGCAGAATCTGCCCACGGGCATTGAGCGACGCAGCCAGCGGCCCACCGCCACCCCGCCGACGTTCAACCACCAGAGCCTCGTCGATGTAGTTGAGCGCATCGTCGGTGTCGCCGGCGTGCCAGCCCACCAGACCGCGACTCCGCAGCACCATTCCCTCAAGCGCACTGTCGCCGTGCTCGCGAGCCAACCGAAGTGCCAGATCAAGCTCATCGCGGGCATGCCCGAAGTCACGCAGCAGGGTGAAGCGATCCCCCCGACGACGATGTACGTCGGCCAATCGCATCGGATCCTCGACCACGGCCGGCAGAGCGAGCAACCGATCGAGGATGCGGCCCTGCCGCTCGGGCTGGCCCAACATTTCGCACAACGATTCCTGGTCGAGCAGCATTTCCACTTCGAGGGCACGCCGCTGCGCGCCGTCGTCCAACCGTTCCAACCATTCATCGACCCGATCGAGCGTGGCGAGCGCATCGGCGAACTCGAAAAGCGCCCGACTGCGGCGCGCGGCGATCACGCCGTAGCGGGCCGCCTCGAGCCACTGTTCCCCCTGACGGTAGTGCCACGCCAATCGCGAGGCATACTCCTCGCACCGATCGGCATAGCAGTCCACGATGGCGCGGGCCGCGTCCCGGTGCAGGGTCAGGCGCTGCTCCGGCAATAGCGTATCGTAGGCCACTTCATGAATCAGCGCGTGAGAAAATCGGAAGGCCCGCTCCGGCACTACCCGGACCTGACGCACCAGCCCCGGCGCGATCAGCGCGGGCATGATTTCGGACAGGGCATAGCGCTCCCACCCCATCCGCTCCAGCAACGGCATGGTGAAGTCGCGTCCCAGCACCGCCGCAGCCCGGAGCACGGCCCGCGCCTCACCCGACAAGCGATCGAGACGACTGCCGATCACACCCTGAATGGTGCCGGGCAACTGGACCGGTTCGCCGTCGCTCACCAGCGGCACTCCAGCGCTACCGGTCCGCAGTCGCCCCGCTTCGACGAGTGAACGACAGATCTCTTCGACATAGAAGGGATTGCCGCCCACCCGCTCCTTGAGCATTTCGCGCAGGCCTTCGGGGAGGGCAGGCACCCCCAACACGGCACAGGCCATGGCCACCAGGTCCGACGGCGGCAGCGGCGCCAGACGCATCACAGTACCGTGAGCCAGCGGTGTCCGAACGGGATCGTCGTGCGGCCGCGCGGTGACGACGACCAGCAGCGCAAACGAGCTGCTCACCTCGGCCAGCGCCCGCAACACTTCGCGTGAGGCCTCGTCGGCCCAGTGCCAGTCTTCGAGCAAGACCACAAGAGTGCGGCCGGTGGCGGCGACTGTGAAGAGTGCGATCAGGGCGTCTCTGAGCGCCTGGCGGGCCGGCTCTCCCTGTGCGGCAGGAAGGTTGAGTCCGGCGACAGCCGGGACCGAAAGCAGATGGGCGTACTGCGGCAGAAACTCCAACAGCGCCGGATCCAATCGCTCGACCGCAGCCCGCAGCGCCTCGGCCCGACCGGTATGGCCCCGCTCCTCGGGCATGGCCAGCAGGTCGGCCGCCGCGTCGATGAAGGGATGGTAGGGTTTACTGCCATCGTAGGACTGGCACTGACCGGCGATCACGCCGACACTGTCGTCGTCAAGGTGCCGCCGAAACTCATGCACCAGTCGGCTCTTGCCGCTGCCGGCGTCGCCGACAATGTCGACCACCCGACCCTCGCCACTCTGGGCACTGTCCAGAGCACTGCGCAGCAGCTCGGATTCCCGGCGCCGCCCGGTGAAGGGGGTGAGCGCGGCGCTGCGTTCGACGACTGCCGACTCGCTCCGCGGCACCAGCCGGGCCAGGCCTGCGCCACTGGCCAGTGGACCACCCCTCAATGGTTCGACAGGTTCGAGATCAAACCGTGGTGCCAACAGTCGCCGATCGGGATCGGCCACGACGATGCTGCCGGCCGCCGCATCGAACGCCAATCGTTCGGCCAGTTCCACGATCGAGCCGGTGACCCGGTAGCGACCCGGATCGTCCGGGTCGACCCGGACCTCGACAGTGCCGCTCGCGATGCCAATGGCCAACTGCGACCAGGTCGCCGGAGCGTGGCCCGCATCGAGGCCGGCCAGCTCCAACAGTTCGGCCGCGGCACGCGCCGCCCGGAGTTGATCGTCCTCACGCGCCACCGGCACGCCGAACACTGCCACCACCAGTTCGGCGTCACAGCGCTCCAGCCGCCCGCCGTGGCGGGTAATCACCGGCTCCGCCGTCCGTTGAAAGGCCGCAATCAGTCCGGCATCGGACTGAACCAGCCGCGCCGCGACAGCGCTGACACGCCGCCGCTCACCGCCGGGCGCGAGTTCGTGCTCGGCGTCGCCGCCGCCGGCGACGCCACTGTCGGACTCGGCGACTGCCTCACCCAGCGCCAGGTCGAGTTGATCGCTCGATGCCAGTCGCGCCGCGACATCGCGGGTCAACAGTTGCCTGACGATCCGCAGAATCGGCAGCGGCGCCGCACCCCGCAGAGCGCCGTAGGGCACGGGATCGTCACTGCGTATCGCCTCCAGCACCGCCAGCCAGGTGGGTCCGGTGAAGAGCTTCCGACCGGTCATCATCTCGAACATCACAACACCCAGCGACCACAGATCACTGCGATGATCGACAGATTCCCCCCGAACCTGCTCGGGACTCATATAGGCCACAGTGCCGAGCAGCGGACCGGCGTCGCCCAGCGTGCTGCCGGCAACCATCGCGATGCCGAAATCGACGATCTTGACCACACCCTCGCTGGTGATGCAGATGTTGGCCGGCTTGATGTCGCGGTGCACCACCCCCGCCGCATGGGCCCGGGCCAGGCCGCGCGCCACCTGCCGGGTAATGGCCACCGCCTCGTTCCAGGGCAACGGCCCGCGCGCGATCCGATCGGCCACGGTTTCGCCGTCGTAGAGGGCCATGGCGATGTAGAGGCGGCAGTCGTCGGTCTCGCCGATTTCGTGGACTGTGCAGATGTTGGGATGATCGAGCGCGGCCGCAGCCTGGGCCTCGCGAATGAACCGCTGGCGTGCCATGGCTGTGGCGTCCTGATGCGGCGCCAGAAACTTGAGCGCGATATCGCGACCCAATTGGATGTCGTGGGCCCGGTACACCTCTCCCATTCCTCCGGCACCCAGACGACCGCGGAGGGCGTAGTGCCCGGCGACCAGATCCTCATCCACCTCACTGGCCGGTTCATCAGCCGGAGCCGGAATCGGAGCCGGGGCCGGAGGCGGGGTCGCGGCGATGGCCGTCAAGCGGCCCTCCAACCGGTCCAGCGGTCCGGTGGCGTCATGAGCGGCGAGCAATCGACTCACCAGCGCCAGCGATTCGGGATCGTCGAGGGTGGCGTCGGCGAGTTGGCGACTGCGTTCACCCGGCGAGAGGTCGACCACGCGACTGAACAGCTCGTGTGCCGCGCGCCAGGCCTGCGCCCGCGTCCGGCGACGGTGCCGCCGCCACAGCCCGTAGCCGCCGACGCCAGCGATCACCAGCACGGCGAGGAGTACCAGCGCGGTGATCATGATGTCGCCAGGGCCTGATTGAGCCAGGCGCGGGCCGCCGTCCAGTCGCGCTTCACTGTCATCGGTGAGACGCCCAGCACTTCGGCAGTCTGCTCAATGCTCATGCCGCTGAAGAAGCGGTACTCCACCACCTTGGCCTGACGGGCATCGAGTTCGGCGAGCTGCTCCAATGCCAGATCGAGAGCCAGCATTTCATCGACATCGACGGCGCCGGCGGCGACATCGCCGCTCAGCGTGATCGGCATCACACCGCCGCCGCGCTTGTCGGCATTTCGTCGCACGGCGTGATCGATCAGGATCCGTCGCATCACCCCGGCGGCGGCGGCCAGGAAATGCGCCTCGCCGCGCCACTCGATCCGCGTCAACCCCACCAGGCGGAGATAGGCCTCGTGTACCAGCGCGCCGGTCTCGAGTGAATGGTCGGCCCGCTCCCGGGCGAGCTGGCGCCGGGCGATGTGCCGCAGTTGACCATAGACCAGCGGAATGAGCCGATCCATGGCACCGTGATCTCCCGCGGCCATGGCATCGAGCAGTTGGGTTACCTGATCGGCTTCAGTCGACATGATCGCCTCCACGGCGCCTCACGTTATGGCAGGTATCTCACAATGTACGGTCCGCTGCCGAGCCGTTCAACACGCCACTCCCGTCGGCGCATTGCCGTGATCCACAGCGCGGGACAATCCCGCCTTCTCTCCATGAGGCAGCATCTGCCGCCAAATCGGACCACTCCGGTTGTGACGACAGTGCCCCGCCTCCCTCTCTTTGACCCGGAGTGCACCATGTCACCACGCCACATCACCCGAGTGTTCACCGCGCTGCTGGCCCTGGCCGCCTGCGGCGACGACACCGGCACCAATGCGCTGCCGTCGGAACTTCAGCAGCTCAAGACCGCCACCACGCCCTATCAGAGTCTGGCCACTGCTGAGGCCGCCGGCTACGACACGCCGATCACCAATTGCTGGTATGATCACAATCAGGGCGGCATGGGCTATCACTACGGCCGGGTCGATCTGATCGACGGCCGTCCCGACCTGATGCATCCGGAAGTGCTGATCTACGAGCCGCAGCGGGATGGCAGCATGCTGCTGGTGGGGATGGAGTACCTCGTGCCGATCGACGCCTGGAGCAGCAGCGAGCCGCCCCGGCTGGTCGATCAGGATTTCAGTCGCTCCGACGCGCTGGGCGTCTACGCGCTGCACATTTATCTCTGGAAGAACAATCCCGACGGGATGTTCGCGCCCTGGAATCCCGAGATCAGTTGCCAGTACGCCGACGACGCTGCCGATCAGGCGCTACAGGGCGCTCCGGCGACGCATGCCGTCGCCGGCACCGGTGCCGACCATCAATCGTCGAAGCGCAGCGCGTCGAGATAGCTGTAGCTGTCGCGCACGACGGCCATCGGATCGCCGGGATTGTCATGCTCGACATAGAAGTGTCGCGCCCCGGCCTGCTTCCGCGCCGCCAGCAGGCGAGCGAAGTCGATAGTTCCGGCACCGACCGCCACCATGCGCTGTTCCGGCGGGCCACTCGAATCCTTGAGATGCCACATCGGAAACCGGCCCGGCCACTGGACGAAGTAGGCCAGTGGATCGGCGCCGGCGCGGGTGGCCCAGTACAGATCCATCTCGAAGTCGACAAGCTCGGGGTCGGTTTCTTCGAGCAGCACATCGAGCGGACGGCGCCCCTCAACGTCGCCGAACTCGACATCATGATTGTGATAGCCGAGCCGGATCTTGAACGTCTTGGCGTCGCTGGCGGCGCGGTTAAACAGATCGGCGGTGCGCTTGAGGGCATCGACAGTGGCCCGCGCCTCGCTCGGCAGCGACGCGACCACCAGCCACTTCTGGCCCATTTCGGCAGCTTCGCTCAGGGTGCGATACCAGCCGCTCTGAAGCTGCTCGATCCCCAGGTGAGCCGAGGGCGACTTGAGATCATTGCGATCGAGCAACTGGCGGATCGCCCGGGGCGGACGATTGAAGTAGCCGGCGAACTCGACTTCACGGTACCCGATCCGGGCCACGTCATGCAGTGTGCGCTCGACACTGATCGCCATCTGCTCCCGCAGGGTATAGAGCTGCAACCCGATCCGATCAATCCGGTCGGCCTGCGCGCGCGGCGCCGACCAGCTCCCCAAGGGAAGCCGGGGCAGCAGCGCCGCGCTGCCCGCCGTCGCAAGAAAGCCTCGCCGATCCATGCTACCAGCTACCGCCCAGGGCGCGGTAGAGCTGCACCGCGCTGGCCAGATAGGCCTGCTCCACACCGGTCGTGGCGAGTTCCGCCTCGAACAGACTGCGCTGTGCATCGAGCACTTCGAGGTAACTGGCAATGCCGCTGTCGTAGCGCCGGTTGGCCAGTTCGAGCGCCCGGCGCAGTGCCCGGAGCTGCACCTGCTGCGCGGCGAGCTGATCGCGAGTGGATCGCACCCCGATCATGGCATCGCTGACTTCACGCAGCGCGGTCAACACCACCTGTTCGTGGCGGAACATCGCCTGTTCCTCCCGAGCCGACGCCGCGCGCTGATCGTTAAGGCGTCGCCCGCCGTCGAACAGCGGCAGCGAGATGCCCGCCATGGCGGTGTAGATCTCGGTCGATCCCTTGAACAGATCGCCCGGCGAATCGGCCTGCGATCCGTACTGCCCGGTGATGATCACGCTGGGCAGCCGCGCTGCCCGTTGGGCGCCGACTCGCGCCGCGGCGGCTGTCACTTCGTGTTCGGCCCGCAGCACATCGGGACGCCGGGCAATCAGCAACGAACTCACCGAGTCCGGAATGACCACCTCGTTTGCCACCTCGACCAGCGGGCGGCCGCGGGCAATCGGTCCGGGAGCACGGCCCAGAAGCTGACTGAGCTGATGCTCGGTCCGCGCAATCGCCAGCCGGAACTCGGCCACCCGCATAGCCGGTGCGGCCACCTGGGCCTCGAACTGGCGCACATCAAGCTCGGAGATCAGGCCCTCAGCCAGCCGCCGTTCAGCCAGCTTGAGCGTCGCCCGACGCGAGGCCAGCGTACGCTCGGCGATGGCCACGTTCTGATCCAACGCCCGCAGGTTGAGGTAGGCGGTGGTGATGTCACTCACCAGCGACAGCACAGTCGCCCGCACGTCCTCACGCCGGGCATCAAGGTCGGCCTGAGCCCCTGCCACATTGCCGCGGATCCGACCCCAGAAGTCCAGCTCCCAACTGAGGTCGGCAGTCACCCGCCAGGCGTCAAAGCCGAAGGTCCCCAAGCCGCCGAACACGGTCTGCTGAGTCGAGGCCGATCCGTTGGCCGAGAGTTCGGGCAGCAGACCGGCCCGCTCCACGCCCACCTGAGCACGGAACTCCTGAATGCGGGCTCGGGCCACCTGGAGGTCGCGGTTATTTGTCAGCGCCTCGCGTACCAGACCGACCAACACCGTATCCTGCAACAGATCGAGCCACGCCACCGACTGGGAGGTATCACTCGCCAGCGTGAGGCTCGAACGATCGGTGGCGGCGGGGCCGGCACTCCGCAGCGAATCGAAGAAGCTGCGCAGGGTGTCCCCGACGCCGCCGGGCGTGCTTCGGAGCGATGCGACAGGCAGCGGTTGCACCGCTGGCGCCGTTCGGGTGGCACAGCCACCGAGCAGCAGCATCCCGGCCACTGTAAGAATCTTGCGCGAGGTGGTCACTCTGCCTCCGGGGCTGCACCGGTCCGGTTCCGTCGTTCGATGATCTGCCGGATCAGGGTGAAGAATGTCGGGATGAAGAAGACGCCGATGGTGGTCGCGGCCAACATGCCGAAGAACACCCCGGTGCCCAGCGAGCGACGCGACGCCGCGCCCGCGCCGTGGGCGATCGCCAGCGGCAGCACGCCGAAGATGAAGGCAAATGACGTCATCAGAATCGGACGGAACCGTTCCCGCGCGGCCTCCTTCGCGGCCGCCATGATCGAGAGTCCCCGCCCGTGGAGTGCTGTCGCGAACTCGACGATCAGAATCGCGTTCTTGGCCGCCAGACCCACCACTGTGATCAGACCGACCTGGAAGTAGATGTCACTCGGCATGCCGCGCAGCCACACGCCCAGGAAGGCGCCGAAGATGCCGAACGGAATCCCGAGAATCACCGCGAAGGGAATGCCCCAGCTCTCGTACTGTGCGGCCAGCACCAGGAACACCAGAATCAGGCCGAGCACGAAGACCAGGCTGCTGTCGCCCGAAGACGTCCGCTCCTGGAATGACTCGCCGCCAAAGGCGAAGCCGACGCCGCGCGGGGCGTACTTCTCCTGGACCAGTCGCTCGACCCCGTCGAGCATTTCGCCCGAGCTGTGCCCCGGTGCCGGGGTGCCGGTGATCATCGCCGACGTCAAGCCGTTGAAGCGCGACAGAATGCTGGGGCCACCTTCGAACGACGTCGAGATCAGCGCCGACAGCGGAATCATCTCGCCGTGGGTGGAGCGGACGTAGAGGCGCCCGATGTCTTCGGGCACCTGGCGGAAGGGCGCCTGCGCCTGCGCCTGCACCCGATAGGTGCGTCCGAACAGGTTGAAGTCGTTGATGTAGAGCGTCGAAAGCGACGCCTGCATGGTCTGGAACACATCGGTCAGCAGCACGCCGCGCGCCTTGGCTGCCTCGCGATCCACCACCACCCGGAGCTGGGGCACGTTGGCGCGGAAGGTGGTCTGCGCCCCGGTCAGTACCGGCAGTTGATTGGCGTCGACCACAAAGTCCTGCACCGCTGCCGCGAAGTCTTCAAACGGCAGGCCGCCCCGCGCCTGGAGATGCATCTCCAAACCGGCAGTGGTCCCCAGACCGGGGATTTCGGGGAAGTTGAAACCGAAGGCCAGCGCCTCCTGAATTCCCCACAGTTGACCGTTGACCCGTCCCAGGACGGCATCGATCCCCAGCTCGGGCTCCTCGCGCTCTTCCCACGGCTTGAGGTTCACGAAAATCACAGCCGAGTTGGTCTGTGCGGCGAAGCTGAGCGCATCGAGTCCCACCAGCGCCGCCGCATGGCGCACCGCCGGATCCTTGAGCAGGAAATCCTCGACCCGCTCCACCACCGCCTGCGTGCGCTGCTTCGACGCACCGTCCGGCAACTGAATCGCGATGGCGAAGAAGCCCTTGTCCTCGGGCGGAATGAACGCGCGCGGTGTATGGCGGAACAACAGCGCCGTGAGGCCGATGAACACCAGGAACACCGCGATGGCAGTCCGCGGCCGCCCCAGGATGCCACCGACCGCACCGATATAGCGATGGGTCACCCGATCGAATGACCGGTTGAACCAGCCGAAGAACCCGTGCTCCGATTGGGTCGGGGCGCCCTCGCGCAGCAGCACCGCGCAGAGGGCCGGCGTCAGGGTCAGCGCCACCATACCCGAAATCACCACCGACAGCACGATTGTCACGGCGAACTGCTTGTACATCTCACCGGTGATGCCGCCCAGGAAGGCCACCGGAATGAAGACGGCACAGAGCACCAGCACAATCGCGACCAGGGCGCCGCCGACCTGGCCCATGGCCTTGTCGGCCGCGACCCGGGCTGAGACCCGTTCTTCGGTCATGATCCGTTCGACGTTCTCGATCACCACGATCGCGTCGTCGACCACGATACCGATCGCCAGCACCAGGCCAAACAGCGTCAGCACGTTGACCGAGAAGCCCAACATCAACAGACCGAGGAAGGTGCCCACCACCGACACCGGCACCGCCAGAACCGGAATCAGCGTCGCCCGCCAGCTCTGCAGGAAGAGGAACACCACCAGCGTCACCAGCAGCATGGCCTCGGCCAGAGTCTTGACGACCTCGGCGATCGATTCCTGAATGAACGGCGTGGTATCGAACGGCGCCATCCAGTGCACGCCCGGCGGGAAGGTGGTCGCCAGTTCGTCGAGCCGCTCGCCCACCCGCTCCCGCACATCGAGCGCGTTGGCGCCGTTGCGGAGATTGACCAACATGAATGTCGCGGGCTTGCCGTCGAGACGGGCCGCCTGATCGTAGTTGCGCGACGCCAGCTCGACTGTCGCGACGTCACGCACCCGCACCATTGAGCCGTCAGGGTTGGCACGGACGATCACCGCCCCGAACTCTTCGGCCGTGGTGAGGCGGCCATTGGTGGTCACCGGCACCGTGAACTGGGTGCCCTCGGGGGCCGGCTCGCGCCCCAGTCGTCCGCCGGGATTGGTGGTGCTCTGCTCCCGCACCGCCTGGGCGATGTCACCAATGGTCAAGCCGAGCTGGGCCATCCGGTCGGGATCGACCGAGATGTTCATCGCGAACTCGAGCGCACCGAAGGCCATCGCCTGACCCACGCCCGGCACCCGCTTGATCTCGTCTTCGACGTTGATCTTTGTGAAGTTGGTGAGGAAGGCCTCGTCGTACATCGGGTTGTCGGAGTACAACGCCGCGATGAACAGAATGTCGCTCTGCGCCTTGGTCACCACCACGCCGTTGCGACGGACTTCTTCAGGCAACTGCGGTTCAGCCAGCTTGATTGCGTTCTGCACGTCGACAGCCGCCAGATCCTGCGAGCGGGAGATGTCGAAGTACACTGTCAGATTCATCGAGCCATCTGATGAATTTGCCGACTGGTAATACAGCATGCCGTCGAGCCCCGAGAGCTGTTGCTCAATCGGGGCCGCCACCGAGAGGGCGACATCTTCGGCCGTCGCGCCGGGATACACCGCCACCACACTCACCGCCGGCGGGGTGATCTGGGGATAGCGATTGACCGGCAGCCGTTGCAGCGCGAACAGCCCGAGCAGGGTGATCACAATGCTGATCACCGCCGCCATCACCGGACGGCGGACAAAGAAATATCGGAGCTGGTACTCGCCCGACTCGGTCGAGGGTGTGGGGGAATGACTCACTGAGTGCTGTCTCCCGCCGCCGCCGGAGCCGCGGCAGTCGAATCGGTCGCGGCCGACGCCAACGACGGGCTCACCACCGCGCCGGGTCCGGTCTTCTGGAAGCCGTCGACGATGACCCGATCACCCACCGGACCCACCACATAGACGATCCGGCGACCCATCTGCTGCTGCACCGCCCGCTGCGGAATGGTGATGGTGCCCGACTCGCGGAAGCCATGCAGCTTGACCCTGACGAACTGCCCCGGCACCAGGACCTGATCGTTATTGCTGAAGCGGGCCCGGAACTCACGGGTACCGGTGCCCTGCTCCAGCACCGGATCGATGTAGTCGAGGCTGCCATGACGCCCCAGATCGGAGCCGTCGGGCAGCGTCACAGTGATGTCGAGATCGTCGTTGCCCGGCTGAATCAGACGGGCCGCCTGAGGCGAACGACGCCAGGCCAACTGCTGCTGGGTCGAGGGCCGGAACGAGATGTAGACCGGATCGACCTGATCGATGGTGGTGAGCAGATCACCTGATCCGGCGACCCGGCCACCCAGCTCGATCAACGCCCGCCCCACCCGACCGGTGATTTCGGCCCGCACCGTCGCATCGGCCAGATCCTTGGCCGCCTGGTCATATCCCGCCTGCGCCTGGAGCAGCTCGGTGCGGGCCAGGTCCAGATCCCGCTCGGCGATGGCGTGCTCAGCCAGCAGCGGCGTCAGGCGGTCGACCTGCCGCTGGGCATTCTTGAGCCGTGCCTCGGCGCTGCTGGCGGCGGCGGCGTAGACCGTCTTGTCGATCTCATAGAGAACGTCGCCCCGGTTGACCACAGCACCCTCGCGGAACGGCCGCGCCGTGATGATCCCGGCCACGGGACTGCGCACCTCCACCCGCCGGTACGGCTGGACAGTGCCCACGAACTCGAAAGTTTCGTTGACAGTCGTAGTATCAACAACTTCCACGGCGACCGCCTGGGGCGGCGGCATCGGCGGCGGCGCGTCTTCGCCGCAGGCGGCGAGGGCCAGGGTGGCCAGCAGAACGGGCCTGAGGGTCGGGAGCGCGCCCGATTCAATCGACAACATGGGTGTCATCCGTAGGTTCGGTGGTGGCGGCATAGATGGTGCCGACCGGTGTCGCCACGCCGACGAGTCGGTCGATGGCGGCCAGAAGAATCGTCCGCGCCGCGTCGTCACAACGGGTCGCGTCGGTGCATTCAGAGACAAAATGGAAATCGAGGATCGCGCCGAGGAGCATCGACTCGACCACATGAGCCGCGGTCTCGGGGTCGCGGACTGAGAACTCACCTTCGGCGCAGCCGGCCGCGATGACCGACTGCAACCGCTCGCGTCCCCGCTGGGACACTTGCCGGAACAGCCGCTGGGCCGGCACCGGAAAATCGCGCATCTCGCCCAGCACGGTGAGCGTCAGCTCGGGTGTCCCGGGCTGATTGAGGCGGGCCCATTTGTCGAGCACCACCTCATGCAGCAGGGCGCGATAGCCGCCCTCGCCCGGCATGATCAGCGGATCGACGGCGATAAACTCGAGCGCCTCCTCCTCCACCATGGCCTCGAACAGCGCCGCCTTCGATCCGAAATAATGGGACACGGTGCCCGCCGAGACGCCGGCCTTCTTGGCCACCTGCGCCAGCGTGGCTCGAGCATACCCCTCCTGCCCGAACACGATCCGCGCCGCAGCGAGGATCTCCTGGCGTCGCTCCGCAGGGCGACGCTGCCAGCGATTACAGGTAAACGGCAGCACGGGCCAATAGTAATTGACTGACCAGCCAAATAGCAACACCGGCGTAAAGCATTACAGATCAACGCCTTACAGAATAAGTTGGCCGACGACCCAATTACTGGCCGCCGGCCGCCCGCTGCTGCTCCGAGCGAATCAGCTCTTCTGCATCATTCGCGCGATCATCAGGATGATGATGGCGCCGATCACTGAGCCGATGAAGCCCACGGTCTGACCGAGACCGAGAGCCCGGGCCAGAAACGACCCGACGAATGAGCCGGCCACGCCCAGCACCGTCGTCATGATGAAGCCGCCGCCCTGGCGGCCGGGCATGATGAACTTGGCGACAGCACCGACGATGAAACCGATCAGGATGGCCCAGATGATTGACATGTGTCCTCCGTGAGGTGGTAGCCGAGTGTCAGACGAAATTGTGGCCGTTCAAGTTTCGGGAGCGGCCGGGGGTCTGACCGATCATTCGACGGTGTCGGTGTCGATCTGACCGGTCAGCTTGCGGGAAAGATGGGACCAGCTCATGCCGACGGTGAGCAGCAGGGCGACGCCGACCAGGATGATATGCGCGATCGCCGGGCCGGTGGTGGCCACGATCCGATAGGCGGTGAGCAGCCAGACGACGGCCCCGGTGATCGCGGCGACCAGCAGCGCGCCGACGAGTCCGAGCGAGCGGCGGGTGGCCTGGATGTAGATGACCCAGCCCACCAACAGAATCAGGCCGACCAGAAATTTGATCGGCGCCTCGCCTTCGGCTGCGACGGTCCCGGCCAGGTGGGGAGTGCCGCGCCCGAACAGCGGCAGAATGACCCAGTGAACGAACGAGGTGCCGGTGGGATTCCAGGTGCCGTACACCAGCAGCAGTGCAAACAGGAACCGGCCGGCAATCCCGCGTCCGGAGAGTCCTTCACTGGTCGCATCCCGTGCCATTATGTCCCCTCCTGAGTGAATGGATTCCTGTCGTCAGAGGGCCCCGAACAATCGGGAGACCATCGTGACGGCAAGCCACAGCGTCGCGACAAAGACGCCCACCAGCCCCACGGCAACACCGAGCACAACCCAGCCACTGCGCCGGGCAACGTGCTCCGGCATCGCAAGCCAGCGATCCAGCAACGCGACGTTGCGCTGCTGGGCATGCCAGCCGATATCGAAAACATCGCCCAATAAGGGGATGACGCCAATCAGAGTGTCGAGGCCGATATTGAGCAGCATCCGCAGCAGGACCGCTGCGGGAGCGCGCAGTGTGGCGGCGACAAGCCCGTGTGCTCGGACCGCTCCGACGTGGAGTA
>CBFGTB010000036.1:0-19492 GCA_965651715.1 uncultured Gemmatimonadales bacterium | reverse complement strand
TGGTGACGTTCTCCGCCGCCGGGCCCTTGGCACCCTGCACGATGTCGAACTCGACGCGATCGCCTTCGGCCAGGGTACGGAACCCTTCCATTGCAATCGCGCTGTGGTGGACGAAGCAGTCCTTGTCGCCGCCTTCAGGGGTGATGAAGCCAAACCCCTTCGCGTCATTGAACCACTTCACGGTGCCGGTGGTACGAGCCATTGCTGCTACTCCTGATTGGTGTGTCCCTTCCCGCAGATCGCCCACGATCGACGGGTGCGGCGGACCGCCGGGCCTGTCCCGAGGGTACGCGATGCGCCGCAGATGACGTGAATCCGGACACGCGGCGTCGCCGTGAGGAGGTCCCGCGCGCGTGAGAGGGATGGCCGTCGTTGCTACGGCGGCAACAATTTCGCCGCGGACCGGAAGGCTGTCAAGCAGCACTCACGCGCCGAGCAGCCGTGCGGCCAGGCGGGCCAGCTCGCCGCCGCGGCGGCGGAGGCCTTTCTGGACGGCCTCTTCGAGGGCGCTGCGGAACTCGCCGGCGGAACTCCAGCGGGCATTCACGTCGTTGCGCAGGGCCAGCGCGAGCACGTTGGAGAGGGCCTCGCTGACGTCGGGCCGCTCCTCGGTCAGGTCGGGGACCAGGTCGGCGGTCTGCTTGGCGAGCACCTGTTCGGGAGTGAACCCGGGGAACGGTACCCGCCCCAGCAGCGCGTAGCAGGCGACCGCCGCGAGCGAGTAGAGATCGGTGCGTTGATCGACCTGCTCGCCCAGCAATTGCTCGGGTGAGGCGAACTGGGGCGTGCCGCTCTGCGAGGTGGCGCCGCCGAATCGTCCCTCACCCCGGAGAGCCAGGGCGAGGCCGAAATCGGTGATCCGCAGCGACCCATCCGACTCGAGCAGCATGTTTTCCGGCTTGATGTCCCGATGGACAAGGCCCAGCGCATGGGCGTGTCCCAGCGCCGAGAGGGCTTCGCGCAGCAGCCGCAGAACGGCATCGAGCGCGAGCGGGCCATCATGCTCGACCAGTTGGGCAATGTTGGGACCGTCGACGATCTCCATGGTGTACCACAACAGCCCCGATCGTCCGGCGATATCGTAGATGTTGACGATGTTGCCGTGATTGAGTCGGGCGGCCAGTTGGGCTTCGCGCCGGAAGCGTTCGACCACACCCACGTCGGCGGTGAGGTGGGGATGGAGAATCTTGAGTGCCACGTCGCGTTCGAGATGGAGATCGCGGACCCGATAGACGCGTCCAAAGCCGCCGCTGCCGAGTGAGCCGAGCAGTTCGTAGTCGTCGCCCAGGGCGCGGCGCAGACGGGCTTCCCAGTGCTTGTCGTCGGACTGCTGCACCGACAGCGCGGGCAGCGACACCTGCGGGGCCTCATACTCGCCGGCATCGAGCATGAAGTTTTCCAGCATTTCCGCCGCGGTGAGATAGCGCTGATCGGGGTCGGGCTTGAGCGCACGGAGGATCACCCGTTCCAACGCGGCCGGCGTGACCGGCCGGATGGTCGAGGGCGGAATCAGTTCGGCGGTGTCGCGCGGCGGGCGAATGGCGGTGATGGCGTAGTACAGGATGGCGGCCACGGTGTAGACATCGCTGGTGGGGTCGCCGGGCGAGCCATCGCGGACTTCGGGGGCGAGAAACTCGACTCCACCGGGGTGCTCGCCGTCGGGGATCTCGGGCAGCGTGAGATTGCAGAAGCGGAGGTCGGTCACCGTGCCGCGGCCGGTCGCGGTGAGCAGCAGTGAGGGCGGTACAATCCGGCGGACAATCACTCCGTGGGCGTGAGCGTGCTCCAGAGCGGTGAGCAGATCGCGGGCCAGCACGTGAACGGCCGGGATGGGCCGCGGGCCACGGTGCACGGCTTCCTCAAGACTCTCACCCAGAATCCAGTTGCCGATCCGGTAGGCGACATCGGCCACCACGCCGGCTTCATACAGATGGCGGATCGCCGGGTGATCGAGCCGTCCCAGCGCCTCGGCTTCCTTGAGAAACCACGGCCGCATCACCGGGGTGCTCTCGATATTCACTCGCAGCGACACGTTGCGACGGATCTGATAGTCCCACGCCTGGAACAGCAGCCGCTCGCGCGATGCCGCGACGACCTGGTCGAGCCGGAAGCGGTTGCCCAGTGCGGCTTCGACCTGGCTGACCATCGTGGGATCGGGGGTGACATCCGCCATGGTTACAAGATAGGTCAGCCGGGACCGACCAGGTGGCGCAACTGGTCGGTGAGCTGCCCCAGTTCGAGGCGCATGGCGGTGGAGGGCCAGTCGATCCGGCGCCCGAAGGCGTGGAGCAGGTCGTCGTACCAGTCGAGCGTCTCGTGGCGCGCGCCATGCCCCTGTGGTTCGAGATACTCGGGGCCGAGGCGCTCCACCACCGACAGGGCCGAGCCACAGTCGTGGATGGCGCTGGCGCAGCGAATATCGAGCGCCCGCGGGTCGATCACCATGAGTTGGCGGAGGATGTCGCGTCGGCGGTGGCGCGGCGATCGGGGTGCGCCGGTGGCGTCGACCCGACCGGCGGCGGCATCGCTGGCGACACTGAGGACCACCGGGCCGAACTTGTCGCACAGGGTGGCCTCGACCCGATCGCGCTCCGGCGGCGGCGCGATCTCGATCAGGTGGTGCAGAATGCCGGCCACCAGGGTGATCTCATCGGCCCCGTGCCGGGCCAGAATCACAATCAGGTTGTAAGGCTGAGCCACGAACGGCAACGGCTGGTCGGCGGGTGCGTGCGGATGGTAGTGCTTGGCGAGGTAGCTGAGCGCGTGATGGATCCGATCACTGTAGCCGTGCATGGCGGACTCAGGGGATACCGAGCGACTTATGCTGCTGCAACGACAGGCCCCAGCGCGGATGCGCCAGGCAGTAGGCCACGGCCGCTGCGGTGTGAGCCGCGACGTCGGGACCATCCATCGGCTGCAACAGGAAGTGCTCGAAGCTCAGGTGCTCGAACCGGGGCGGCAAGGCCTCAGGCTGGGGGAAGACCAACTTCAACTCATGGCCATGCTGCTGGGCCAGGGTGGTCCCTGCCTTGGGTGAGATGCAGATCCAATCGACCCCCGCCGGGGTCGGGCGGGTGCCGTTGCTTTCGATCGCCACCTCGAAGCCGGCGTGATGCAGCGCGTCGATCAGCGCCGCATCGAGTTGCAGGGTCGGCTCGCCACCGGTGCACACCACAAAGGGGCGACCCGACCTCGGCTCGGGCCACCGCTCCGCCACATGAGCGGCCAGCGCAGTGGCACTTGTGAACACGCCGCCGCCCGGGCCATCGGTGCCGACAAAGTCGGTGTCACAGAACTGACAGGTCGCCTTGTGACGGTCCTGCTCGCGCCCGGTCCAGAGGTTGCAGCCGGCAAAACGGAGGAAGACGGCGGGGCGACCGGCCTGACGTCCTTCGCCCTGCAGGGTGTAGAAGCACGACTTGACGGAGTAGGTCGCCATTCGAGCAAGATAGTCACCGCGCCGCGGTCTCAGACACCGCCCTGGTGATAGGGCGCCGGATCGCGGCGGCCGAGTTGCGCAAAGCCGCTGAGCCGCAGACGACAGGCGTCGCAGCGACCGCAGGCGGCGCCCTGCGCATCGGGGGCATAGCAGCTTCGGGTCAGCGAGTAATCCACCCCCAGCGCCAGGCCGCGGGCGATGATCTCGGCTTTGGAGAGATGGATAAGCGGGGTATGGATTGTGAGGTCGGTGATCCGGCTGCCCAGTCGGGCGGCCTGCTCGAAGGCGGCGATGAATTCGGGGCGACAGTCGGGGTAGCCGGAATAGTCCACAGCCGTCACGCCGATGAACAGCGCGCGGGCGGCGCTCACCTCGGCGTGGGCGAGGGCGAAGCTCAGGAAGATGGTGTTGCGGGCCGGGACGTAGGTGATCGGCACGTCGTGGCCGATGGCAGCGGTGTCCCGATCGACGGGCACGGGAATGTCGGCGGTCAGCGCCGAGCCACCGAACTGGGCCAGATCGATGGTGATGACCCGGTGGCTGGCGGCGCCGAGCGCCCCAGCGATCTGCTCGGCCGCCGTCAGCTCAACCTTGTGGCGTTGGCCATAGTCGAACGACAGCGTGTGGCAGGTGTATCCCGCCTGGCGGGCCAGGGCCAGCGTGGTGGCGGAATCGAGTCCGCCCGAGAGCAGCACGATCGCGGCATCGGACATGGCCGCAATCTAAGATGCTGCGGGGCGCCGCGGTCAGCGATCGGCGACCAGGCCCTGGCGGTGACGGAGGCTGGGAAACAGTGCCATCCAGACCGCCACGACCACCAGCGTCCCGATGCCGCCGATCAGCGAGGCGCCCACGGCCCCGACCCAGGCGGCGAGCAGGCCCGACTCGAACTCGCCGAGCTGGTTTGAGGTATTGATGAAGATGGCATTCACCGCACTCACCCGACCGCGCATGGCGTCGGGGGTTTCCAACTGGACCAGCGCGTTGCGGATCACCATGCTCACCATGTCGAAGGCACCGAGCAGGAACAGCGCCGCCAGTGAGAGCCACAGCATGCGGGACAGCGCGAAGACGATTGTCGCAACCCCGAAGCCGGCCACCGAGCCGAACATCAGGGCGCCGACCCGACGGGTCATTGTCTGACGGGCCAACCAGACCGACATCAGCAGGGCGCCCACGGCCGGCGCTGCGCGGAGCAGACCCGGTGTGGAGGATGTCGCGCGCGAAGATCGGCAGCAGCGCTGTGGCGCCGCCCAGCAGCACCGCGAACAGGTCGAGCGACAGCACGCCGAGCAGCACCGAGCGGGCGCGGATAAAGTGAATGCCGGCAAACAGTGTGGTCAGGCTGGCCGGCTCACGTCGCGGCGGTGGATGGTCGTAGCGCAGGCGCGACATCAGCACCACGGCCGTGAGATAGAGCAGGGCGGCGACACCATAGACCACACCCGGTCCGGCGACGTAGAGGAATCCGCCGAGCGCGGGTCCGGCGATCATCGCGATCTGTCCGGCGGAGGCATTGGCGGCCATGGCCTGGGCCAGGGCGGGCAGGGGCACCAGGCCCGGGACCATCGACTGCATCGCGGGGAACTCGAACGCCTTGCCCACGCCGATCACCAACACCAGCGCGAGGATCGCGGTCTCACTCAGCCGTCCGCTCAGGCTGCCGGCTGCCAGGACCACAATGGCGATCCATTCGAGCAACTGACAGCTCACGACCACCCGACGGCGATCGACCTGATCTGCCACATGACCGGCGGGCAGCGCCAGCAGTACCGAGGGGATGAACTGTACCAGGCCGATCAGGCCGAGATCAAATGGGTCGCGGGTGATGTCGTAGATCTGCCAGCCTACCGCCACCGACATCATCTGAAAGCCGAAGCTGGACGCCATGCGGGCGGTCCAGAACTGGCGGAAGGCCGGGTAGCGGCGCAGCGGATTGACCGGGCGCTGAACCGGGGCGGCGGAACTGTCGCTGTCGGAGCTGGGGGCCAAGGGCATCGGGCTCGCAAGCGAGGGAACACGGCGACGGGCTGACGCCGTACTATAGCGGGTCGCGATAGATTGCGGTCAGCGGCTGAGGACCAGGCGTGGGAGGACGGACTGAGCATGACGCGGCAGCAACGAATTGCGCGCTCACCCCAGTGGCGCGGCCGGGCGTTTGGCAATACCGCTCGGGTCTCGACGGGACTGAAGCCGGGCGTGGCCCGCCCGTCGCTGCGTGAGTTGTTGTCCACCGGGGGACGCCGGGTGCCTGCGGCGCCGCTGCCGCTGGTGGACCCGCGCCCGGTCTGGCGGCAGCCCCCGACGACCGGTCTGCGACTGACCCGGCTGGGCCATTCGACCCTGTTGATTGAGATCGATGACGCCCGGTTTCTCACCGATCCGGTCTGGGGTGAGCGAGCCTCGCCGCTGTCGTTTGCCGGCCCGCGCCGATTCCATCCTCCGCCGGTGCCGCTTGATGCACTGCCCCCGCTCGACGCGGTGATTATTTCGCACGATCACTACGATCATCTCGACCGACCCACCATTCGATTGCTCGCCGCGAGCGATGTCGCGATCATCACCTCGCTGGGTGTGGGTGCGCTGCTGGAGCAATGGGGGGTGGCGCCGGAGCGGATCAGCGAACTCGACTGGTGGGAGTCGGTCGCGCTGCGAGGTGTGCGGGTCAGCGCGGCCCCGGCCCAGCATTTTTCGGGGCGCGGGCTGCGCGATCGTAACGCCACGCTGTGGTCGTCATTTCATCTCGCAGGGCCGGAGCACAGCTTCTACTACGGCGCCGACTCCGGCCTGAGTGATGAGTTCAGTGCCATCCATGACCGGTGGGGAGCTGTCGATGCGCTGGCGCTGGAAATCGGCGCCTATCATCCGGCGTGGGGCGACATTCATCTCGGCCCGGACGGGGCGATGGCGGTGGCGACCATCTTCGCCGCGCCGCTGCTGCCGATTCATTGGGGCACCTTCAACCTCGCGGTGCACCCGTGGGATGAGCCGATTGAGCGTCTCGTCGAACTGGCGCAGGACAGCCCGATCAGCATCCTCACTCCGCGCTTCGGTGAACCGATTGAACCGGCGCGGGTCACGGCCATCGATCCGTGGTGGCGCAGTGTGGCCAGCCGGGAGGAGCCACAGCCAGCCGAGGGCGGTGCCACCGATCTGGCGCCGGCCGATTGAGGGCGACGGACCGCGCAGCCGGTGGCTGTCGGACAGCGGGATTCATTTTTTCAGGAGATTACCATGTCGTCGCTTGATCGTTCGTTGAGTGGGCCGGTGTTGCTGTTGGATCTGACGGCGACCGATCCGGTCACCGGGACTGAAGAGCGGACCGCCCGCACGTTGGTCAAGAACGGTCCGCTGCGGGTCACAGTGATCACGCTCCGTCCGGGGGGAGGGATTCCGCACCATCACGCCGACGGTCCGATCACAGTCCAGCCGCTGCGGGGACGCATCCGATTCACCGCAGCCGGCACGCCGCACGACCTGGGGCCGGGGCAGATGCTGGCGCTCGACGCCGGCATCGAGCACGAAGTGGTCAGCGACGAGGGAGCGACATTTCTGCTCACCCTGGCCCGTGCGACCGGCGGTGCGGCATGAGTGCACCCGAAGCGTGGTTGCAGGGCCCGGTGGACGGGGTGCCGGCACCACTGATGCCGGTGGCCCATGCGTTGATCCAGGTGCGGCGCGACATTGAGGCGGCGGTGAGCGGGCTGACGCCAGAGGCCATCTGGGCTCGCCCGGGCGGGATCGCGTCGATCGGATTTCACTTGCGCCACCTGGCCGGCAGCACCGATCGGCTGTTGAGCTATGCGGCAGACCAGCCGCTCAGCGACGCCCAGCGGGCGGTGCTTGCCGGTGAAGCAGACCCGGGCGAGCCGGCGGCGGGTGTGGACGAGCTGCTGCCGGCGCTGGTGGCGGTCCTCGACCGAGCGCAGGCGGTGTTGCGGGCGACAGCGCCGGCGAGCCTGGACGAGCCGCGTGGGGTCGGGCGGGCCCGGCTGCCGACCACGGTGCGCGGCCTGCTCTACCATATCGGCGAGCATGCCGCGCGCCACGCTGGCCAGGTGGTGACCACCGCCAAGCTGGTGCGGGCGGGGGAGGGGTGAGCTCCTCCCCCCGCTAGCGGTTGATCCAGTAGGAGAGTTTCACTAGGAAGCGATCCTCGGCTCGCTGATCGAAGAGCTGGCGCACATCGTCCCCGAAGGGATTGTGCCCTTCGATCGGAGCGGCGTGCTCACGGCCCTGACTCCAGGCGATGAACAGGGTGGAGCCCGGCCGATATTCCCAGCGGAAGACGGCATTGGAACGGAACTGGGTGACATTGAAGCCGGTCGGGCCCGCCAGTTCACCCTGCCAGGGGCGATACCGATCGAGGTAGTCGGCGGCGCGGGGATCGGCCAGCTCCCGGATCCGGGTGTAGCTCCCCTTGGAGAGAAACGGATTGGCGTACCACTGCAGTGACATGGTGGGTGAAAAGGTGTAATTGAGCCGCCAGGTGAGACCGACGGTGTGTTGATCCAGCGCGGCAAAGGTGTAATGCGCAGTGCCGCCGTCGTCGACGATGTTGCCGAACCACTGTGAATCATCGCGGTTGTGCGAGACATCGACCGAGAGCGAACTGGCAAGGCGATCGCCAACTTTGACCGTGACCGACGGGTTGACCGAGACCAGCGTGGTTCGTCCGCCGTCATAGCGGCCGTAGTTGAGCCACAGCGAGGGAACGATGGCATGCCGGCCATCGCCTTGGATGCCCAGCCACGACGTGGTCATGGGTTCGACCCGCACGGCCGGACCACCCCGGGTGCAGTTCCGATCGCAGTAGGTCGGCCCCAGCCCCAGGGTGCCGCCCAGGTGCAGCCACCAGCGATTGGTAAACTGAATGTGACTGTTGGTGTTGACGGCGCGCTCGGTGGTCAGGCCGTCAAGGGTCCAGTACTGCCAGTAGTTGAAGTTCCACTGAATCCGCTGATAGATCCGATTGGGTGTGGTCCAGTAGAGTCCGAGCCAGTTGTTCCAGGTCTGGTCGTTGGCACGATTGAGGAAGCCGACATCGTTGACCTCGAACCCACTCGAGCGCCGGGCGTACCCCGATTCAAAACGGGTCCGGGTGCCGCCGACCTTGGCCACGCGGATCTCGGCCGCCGTGCCGCTCAACGATGTCCGCTCGGGATCCAGCACGACCCGATCGTCGGGACGCTGGAAGTAGTGGGCGGGCCGCTGTTGAGTGCGGCTGATCGCGTCGGCCGATCCCGCGACCCGACTCGCCATCAGCGACGCGGAGACCTCGAACCGCCCCCGCCGCCGTCGCGCGTCGACGCCGACGCTGTAGGCGCTGGCGTGGAGTTGGTCGACAGTGCTGGCATCGAGATCGCGGTGCAGCGCCGTCACGATGGCGCCGACGTTGGCCCGGCCCTGATCAAAGTCCTGATTGGCACGGACGACTGCGACATTGCTGGCGGGTTCGGCTGTGAGGTCGTCGCGCCCGGCGACCCGGGCCGTGACGGCGTCGAGGACGCCGATTGAGAGGCCACCGGGGATCCGACCGACCAGCTTGACGGCGCCGAGAATCGGAGTGGCCGACGCGGTGTGAGCATCGCCGTTGCTGCCGGCCAGACTGGGGGCGCGCCCGATCCGGCGCGAATAGAACAGCGCTTCGCCGGTATTGCAGTCCAGCACGGAAAAGCAGTTGACCCGAAAATCGAAGAGGTCGGCCCCGGCAACGAAGAACGGCCGCCGTTCGCTGAAGAAGTTCTCGAAAGCGCTCAGGTTGAGCACCGCGGGATCGGCCTCGACCTGACCGAAGTCGGGGTTGACAGTGGCGCTCAGCGTGAGGTTGGGCGAGAGGGCATAGGTCAGGTCACCGCCGACACTGAACTGTTGCCGGCGGGCGCGTGCCCCGACGAAGCGGGGTTCGTTGCGTGTCAGCAGGTAGGGAGTGAGTTCGAGCCGCTTGGGCGAGGCGACACCCGTGAGGCCGGTGAGCAGGCCGAACTGCGACACGAAGCCGGTCTGCGACTGACGATAGAGCGGCCAGGTGAGATCGGCGGTATGGCGGGCGATCCGACGCCAGACCGAGAAGCCGAACTGCAACTCACCAGTCGGCGATGCCACGAAGCGGAGCTGTGAGAACGGAATCCGAAACTCGGCGGTCCAGCCACCATCATCAATCCGGGTGGCGGAGTCCCAGACGCCGTCCCAGGCGGCGTCCTCATTGCCATCCTCCGACAGCGCCGCATCGAACTTGACATTGACGGGGTTGACGCTGAACTCGAACCCGGTGCGGCGATCGTGGTAACTGTCGATCAGCACGGTGATCAGGTCGGAGGGCGTCGAGACGTCGCGGCGCGACAGCAGGCCCACGATGCTGTCGGGTGCGGTGTCGAAGGCGCGGACCAGCAGGTAGAGATGGGCGTCGTCGTAGCCGACCTGGAACGCGGTGCGCTGCGTGGGTGTGCCATCTTCCTGCGGGCGCGCCTCGCGAAACCCCGATGTGACCGGTGCGACATGCCAGAGACTGTCGTCGCCGCGTCCATCGATGACCGGGGCGATGGGGGCGCGTGTCGCGCCGACGCTCGGCGGAGCCTGGGCCACCAGCGGCGATCCGCTGACAATGAACAGAAGGGCAGCGGTGAGAGCAGCGGGAGTCGGGCTCGGCATCGGTGGATCGTCCTCGGTGCGGGTAGAGTTACCGCAGTGAGACGACTCCGATGCTTGAAAGGGTTGCAGCGGCGGGGGACTACCTGTCCGGTGAGGTCAGCCGCCGGGCGGTGTGGCGACCCGGCGTGAGAGCAGCGCGTCGATCACCCGTTCGCGACTCACAATCGCGACGACATGCCCGACCTCGTCGACCACCGTGAGTGCCCCATCAGGGTTGGCGAGAACCTGCGCGATGACCTCGTCGGTCGATGCGTCGGCGCGGATCCGATCCCGCGCGCTGCCAAGCGGAAGATGAGCCTCCACCGGCATGTCGAGCATGTCGCGGTCGACGGCGCGTTGCAGCTCGGCCTGGGTCAGGCGGCCCAGCAGGCGTCGGTTGGCGTCGACCACCGGCCAGATCGGTTGGGTCCGGTAGCGGTTCTTCTCGACCAGGTCGCGCATTGATTGGCCGGGGGTTGCCAGCCGGACTTCGCTGTCGCTGAGGATCGCCATGCGCCCCAGCGTGGCCTCGCGAACTGCATTGTACTCCGCCTCGGCGCCGAGATAGACGAAGATGGCGATCAGGACCAGCATCACATTGCCCTGCAGCCCCAGGAACGCCAGACCCAGGGCCAGCGCCTGACCGATCCGCGCCGCGATCCGGGTGCCGCGCACCATGCCGATGCGGCTCGCCAACAGCGCGCGCAGCACCCGTCCGCCGTCCATCGGAAAGGCCGGCAGCAGGTTGAAGGCCAGCAGCACGATGTTGGTCCACGCCACGGCAGTCCAGAGCGGGACCTGCCCGCTGGTGGTGGGGAGCAGTGCTGCGGGGCCATGGAACAGCGCGATGCCCCCACTCAGCAGCGCCGCAATCGCCAGCGTCACCGCCGGGCCCGCCAGGGCTACCACCAGTTCCTGACGCGGCTCGCTCGGCATCCGGGCCATCCGGGCGATGCCGCCGATCGGGGTGAGCAGCACATCGGGCGTGGCGATGCCGTAGCGGCGGGCGGCGGTGATGTGACCGAATTCGTGAAGCGTCACCGAGAGGAACAGCAGCGCCAGAAACAGGAACTGATCGACGGCCCCGCCCACGCCGGCCAGCTTCCACCCCTGCCAGGCGTACCAGGCGACCAGTAACACCAGGGTGACATGGACCCGAATGGCGGTGCCCCGGATCCGTCCGAGCGGGATCAGCCAGGTCAGCACAGCCGCCGTTCGGTGGCGTGCACGCGGGCCGGGGTCATCGTGGTCGCCTCCTGGTGATGGTGCGCGTCTGTTCCTTCCCCCCGGTGAACATTACACTTGTGCCCTGACCTGCGTCCTGTGCTGAAGGAGTCCACCGATGCCCCATACCACAGTTCCCGTCCAGCAGCCCCCCCTGGCCGCGGCATCCGAATGGACCATTCGCGACGCTGAACGGTTGTATAACATGGCCGGCTGGGGGCTGGGGTATTTCCGGATCAATGACGCCGGCCATGTCACGGTGCACCCGGGAGGGGACGCGTCGGTCGGGGTCGATCTGCACCAGATCGCGATGGATCTCAGCGAACAGGGTGTCGATCTGCCGCTGCTGCTGCGCTTCAGCGACATCCTGCGCAGCCGGATTGCCGCGTTGGCCGACCACTTCCGCGAGGCGATCGAGGAGTTCGGCTACGAGGGGCGCTATACCACGGTCTATCCGGTCAAGGTCAATCAGCAGCGCCACGTGGTTCAGGAGATCGTCGAGTTCGGGACCCCGTTCGGTGTGGGGCTGGAGTGTGGCTCCAAGCCCGAGCTGATGGCGGTGCTGGGCCTCGATGAATCGACCGGCCACACCATCATCTGCAACGGCTATAAGGACGAGGAGTTCATGCGGCTGGCCCTGATCGGCCAGCAGCTCGGCCATCGGGTCGTGATCGTGCTCGAGCAGGTCAACGAACTCGACGTGTTGCTGCGGGTTGCCGCCGAAATGGGCGTGACCCCCACCGTCGGGGTGCGGATCAAACTCTCGACCGAAGGCTCCGGCCGCTGGGCCAAGAGCGGCGGCGAGAAGTCCAAGTTCGGCCTCTCGCCTGTGGAATTGATCGAGCTGCTCGATCGATTGCGGGCCGAAGGCCACCAGCAGATGCTCAAGCTGGTGCATTTCCATCTGGGCAGTCAGATCACCGACATCCGCTTCGTCAAGGCGGGCCTGGCCGAAGTCGGGCGCTACTATGTCGAGCTGCGGAAGATGGGCTTCGATATCGAGACCGTCGATGTGGGCGGCGGGCTGGGCGTCGACTACGACGGATCGCGCACCATTCGTCCGGCCTCGATGAACTACTCGATGCGCGAGTATGCCAACGATGTGGTCTATACCATCGGCGGGATCTGCCGCAACGAAGACGTGCCGATGCCCAACCTGATCAGTGAGTCCGGGCGGGCGATCACCGCCCACCACGCCCTGCTGCTGATCAACGTGATCGACTGCGAATCACTCCAGGCGCCGCACCGGGTGACGATCGATGAGGACGCCCATCCGCTGCTGCACGAGATGCAGGAGAATCTCGACGCCATCGGCGATGACCGGATTGAGGAGACCTTCCACGACGCGGTGTTCGCCAAGGAGCGCGCTCAGGAGTTCTTTGCCAGCGGGATCTTCACGTTGCGTGACCGGGCCCAGGCGGAACAGTTGTATCTGATGATCCTCAATCGCCTGGCGGCGGCGATCGGCGACGACCGCGCCTCGTATCCCGAGCTGGTGGCGCATCTCGAAAGCACGCTGGTCGATCGCTACTTCTGCAATTTCTCGCTGTTTCAGTCGCTCCCCGACAACTGGGCGATCGATCAGCTCTTCCCGATCATGCCGATTCACCGGCTGGGCGAGGTGCCGTCCCGCCGGGGCACCATTCAGGATGTCACCTGCGACTCCGACGGCGTGATCGACCGGTTCACCGGGGGCCGCAAGGGGAAGCCGTCGCTGGAACTCCATCCCTGGGCCGAGGGGCAGTCCTACATTCTGGGCATCTTTTTGACAGGTGCCTACCAGGAGATCCTGGGGGATCTGCACAATCTCTTCGGCGACACCAATGCTGTACACATCCGGCTGTCGTCAGAGGGCTACGAGATCACCGACCTGGTCCACGGGGATACGGTGACCGAGGTGCTCACCTATGTGCAGTTCCATGCCTCGGACCTGCTGGCCACTTTCCGTCGCAAGGTGGCCCGCGCCACCGGCGTCTCCCGTCAGGCGGCCAACGGGTTCATCGCCGACTACGTCGCCGGGCTGGAAGGATATACCTATCTGGAAGGCGAAGGCTGAGCGGGGCAGGACGGCGGTCGGCGGAGGCGGCAGCAGGAGCCTCCGCCGACCGGAGCTGATCAGCCGCGGCGGTCCATCGGTACAAAGTCCCGCTCGGCGGCGCCGGTGTACACCTGCCGCGGCCGGGCGATCTTCTGTTCCTTGTCGCTGATCATCTCCTCCCACTGCGCCAGCCAGCCCGGCAGCCGACCCAGCGCAAAGAGCACAGTGAAGAAGTCGGTCGGATAGCCCATCGCCTGGTAGATCAGGCCGGAGTAGAAGTCGACATTGGGATACAGCTTGCGCGAGACGAAGTAGTCGTCTTCGAGCGCGATCCGCTCCAGCTCCAGCGCGATTTCCAGCTTGGGATTCAGGCCGGTCTCGGCAAAGACCTGATCGGCGGTGCGCTTGATCAGCTTGGCGCGCGGGTCGTAGGACTTATAGACCCGGTGGCCGAAGCCCATCAGCCGCCCCTCGCCCCGCTTGACCCGCTCGATGAAGGCGGGGATCTGTGCCTTGGTGTCGATCTCGTCGAGCATCCGCAGCACTGCCTCATTGGCGCCACCGTGGAGTGGGCCGTACAGCGCGGCGATGCCGGCCGACACCGCCGAGAACGGATCGACTCCCGACGACCCGACCGCCCGCACCGCGCTGGTGGAGCAGTTCTGCTCGTGATCGGCGTGGAGGATCAGCAGAATTTCGAGGGCGCGTTGCAGCACCGGATTGGCCTCATGCTGACCGCCGATGCTGAAGGTCATGTTGACGAAATTCGCGATGTAATCCAGGTCGTTGCGAGGGAACTCGAACGGCAGCCCGCGCGAGTGCCGGAAGCAGAAGGCCGCCAGGGTCGGCAGCTTGGCCATCAGGCGGACCCGCTGGATGTAGCGATTGGCGGGATCGTGAATCGCCTTGGCGTCGGGGTAGAAGGTCGAGAGACCACCGACGATGCCGAGCAGCATGCCCATGGGGTGGGCGTCGTAGCGGAAGCCGCCGAGGAACTTGATGATGTTGGTGTGAACGTAGGTGTGAGCCCGGATATCGTTCACCCACTTGTCCAGCTCCGCCTGACGCGGCAGCTCGCCATTGACCAGCAGGTAGGCCACTTCGAGGAAGCTGCTCTGCTCGGCCAACTGCTCGATCGGGTAGCCGCGGTAGCGGAGAATGCCGTTGTCGCCATCGATATAGGTGATGGCGCTGCGACACGCGGCGGTGTTCATGAACGCCGGATCGTAGGTCATCATGCCGAAGTCGCCATCGTGCACCCGGATTTGCCGCAGGTCGATGGCGCGGATGGTCTCGTCGGTGACCGGGATCTCGTACTGGGTCCCGGTGCGGTTGTCGATGACGGTCAGGGTGTCGCTAGCCACGGCTCATCCTTGGGGTGCTGAAGGTCACGGTATCGCCCAGAGGGCAGGTAATCGGAAGATACACCGTTGGCCGGTCTCGCCGAGGCGGCCGGGACCGGGTTTACGTTGGGGATGGTTGACCGCACCGTTCTGCCGCTTGAAGTGCGCCGGATTGGCTTTCTGACCGGCGCCGTGATCGGTGCCGCCTTGACGGCGCGCACCAGCGATGTGACCGATCCCGCCGAGGTTGCGTCCCGCCTGGCGCTGGGCCCGCTGGCTCCGCCGGCCGGTCGGCGCTCGGCTGGCGTGGCACTGGGTGACGGGCTGATCGAGGAGCTCCTCGCCGGCGGGGTCGATCTCGAGCGGCTGGCCGGGCGGTGGCTGACCTGGTGGCGCGATGACGGCCTCGACGCCGATCCGGTGCTGATCGAGGCACTGGCCCATCTCGACCAGTTCCATGCTCCGATTGATCAGCTCGATGGCTCGAATGTGGCGGCGCTCGGTGCCACCCTGCCGGCAGCGTTGGCGGCGGGATCAATGCGGGCGATGGTTTCGGGCACCTTCCACACCAGTCGACTGCTCGATCCCTCAGCGGAGACCGGCTGGGCGGCAGTGGCGGTGGTGGTCGCGGCGGCCCGCTTCCTGGCGGGGCAACGGGATTTCCTTGCCGACGTGCTGACCTTGCTCCGGGTCAATCAGGCCCCATCGAGCCTGATCGACAGTTTCGCCGCCATCGCGCGCGAGCCGCGCCGAGTCCCCCCGCCGCCCCGCGGCGCGACTCCGGCCGCCGATGTGGCGGTCTGGCTGCTCTGGCACGCGGAGCAGCGGCCGCGCAGTGGCGAGGCACTCGGTCAGATGATGGCGCTGGGCGGCATCAGCCCGGTGGTCGGGGCCTTGCTCGGGGGACTGCTGGGCGCGCGCGACGGGGTCGACGCGTGGCCGGCTGAATGGGCCGCCGCGTCGGGTGAAGATGTGGTGCTGCGCCGCGCTGTCGCTTCCCGGTTGGGACCGACTCACGAACCGGGATGATAGACCATTTCGCCCGCCTCGATCCGCTGGGTAAACCAATTCTCCCGTGGCGGGAGCGGGCAGGGTGAACTGAGAGTGAAGGCGCAGTCGGGATTGCGGGCCAGGTTGAAGTCGAGCACCGTGCGTCCCAGCGAGTCGGCCAGCGGGACATCGACGAAGCGGCCGGCCGGATAGCTGCCGTCGCCACTTGTCGCGTCACGGATCACCACCAGCATGCTGGTGGCCCCGCGCCCCTTGCTGTAGGCCGTCAATTGCCGCGATTCGCCCTGAATCGTCGCGTGCACAGTGCCGGCGACCTCGCGCGGCAGTTCGAAGCCGCGCACTGTGGGCACGCTGCGCCACTCGGCATCCGCCGGCTCGAAGCGCGCCGCGATGCGCCAGGCGGGATCGGCCGGCCAGCGGGTAATGCCGGCGAAGCTGTCGCGCGCCGTGGCGAGCGTGTCGAGCAGCCAGAGGGTGATGGCGCCGTCGGCCCAGCGAGCGGTCCACCGCCGCGAACCCTGCCACGCCTGGCTGCCATCGACCTCGGGATGATCGCGCAGGGCGAGCACATGGCCGCCACGCAGCGGTTGCGGTCCCACCCAGAACATCGCTGTCGGGTCGGCGACAGTCAGGGTGTCGCCCTGGCTGATCAATTGCACCGGCGCCCCCGCGGGAACATCGGGGATCCGGCAGGCACCGTCGCTGACGTGGTCGAGCGCCAGCGGCAGGGCGGCCGGGTCGATCCGACAGAGGCCAACCTGCGCCAGCGGGCCGAAGGCGCTGGGCACCCAGTCGTTGCGAACCGCGGTCCAAAGGGCGAGGTCCTGCTGCCAGGCCGCGGTATCCCAGGCGAGGTCGGCAACGGGTGGAGCTGCGCTTCGGCAGCCGAGTGGGCCGCCCAGTACCACCATGGCGATCCACAGGCTGAGACGGCGGTGAATGATCGGACTCATCGACCAAGAATGGCGCCATGGCGGGTCGCTCGCCAGTCGGCGGTAGTTTCGTCCCGCCAGTGGCTGAATTGATCGGCAAGGATTGACCATGACCGCGGCACCTGTCAGCTTCCGCCCGTCCCCGCTCACGCTCCCTCTCGCTCCCCGGACTCCGCCATGTCGCTCACCACACGTGTCCTGATCGGACTCGGTCTCGGGCTCGGACTAGGTATTGCCCTGGCCGGATGGCTGCCCGAGTCCTGGCACGTCATCGCGACCTGGGTCGAACCGCTCGGCACCCTGTGGACCCGTGCGCTGCAACTCACTGTGCTGCCGTTGGTGATCACGCTGCTGTTCACCGGTGTCAGTTCCGGCGGGCGCGGGGTGGGAGCATTGGGCGCCCGCGGTGTGGCGTACTTCGTGGTGACACTGTTGCTGGCCGCCACTCTCACCTTGATGCTGGCCCCGCGGATGCTCGATCTGGTGCAGATCGATCCGACCACTGCGGCGGCGCTGCGCGCGTCGAGTACGGCGCCGGCCGCCGCCGCGCCGGGATTCCGTGACTGGTTGGTCGACCTGATGCCCAATAACCTGATCGCCGCGGCGGCGAGCGGCGCCATGTTGCCGGTGATCGTTGCCACATTGTTGTTCGCGGCCGGCGCCAGTCGGCTCGATCGCGATAAGCGGGAACGGTTGGAGCGCGCCGCCGAAGCCGTCGGATCGGTGACGCTGATTGTGGTGCGCGGCATTCTCAACTGGGCACCGGTCGGTGTCTTCGCCCTGGCAGTACCGCTGGCGCTCCGGATGGGAACCACGGCGCTCGGTGCCGTGGCGATCTATGTGATTGTGACGGCGGTGATCTCGGTGCTGTTGCTGGCGGTGCTCTATCCGCTGGCGCGACTGCGGGGGGTGCCGCTGCGGGGGTACGCTCGCGCACTCACGCCGGCCCAGGGGATCGCCATTTCGGCCCGGTCCTCGCTGGCTGCGCTGCCGGCGCTGATCGAGGGCGCAACCGAACTGGGGATGACCGAACGGGTCACCGGCTTCTTCCTGCCGTTCAGCGCGTCGCTCTATCGCCTCGGCAGCGCCGTGGCGTTGCCGATCGGCGTGCTGTTCATCGCGCGACTGTACGGTGTGGACCTGGCGCTGCCGCAACTGCTCACCGTCGGCGTCACCTCGGCGCTGCTGTCGTTCAGTGTGCCGGGCATTCCGGGGGGATCAATTCTGATCATGGCACCGGTTCTCCTGGCTGTGGGGCTCCCGGTTGAAGGCATCGGCATTCTGCTCGGCGTGGACACCATCCCCGACATGTTTCGCACCACGCTTAACGTCAGCGGCACCATGACCGCTGCGGTGGTGCTCGAACCGCCACGTTAGGCCGGGCGACCCGGTCGGTGCATCCGGCGCGACACCGTTCGTCTTCAGGGTGACGATACATTGGTGTGACTGATGCGATCGTGTCTGGCTGGTGAGACACGTCGCCCTGCTTCCTCGCGACGAGTTGGTGCATGCCCAATCTTCGGCGTCGGCTGGGGTCCCTGTTTCGACAGTCTTCCGGCCGTCCCGATGACGTATTGACGGGTCCGATCCACGGCGAACTGCTCGGTGCCGATCATCTGGCCGAGCGCGCCCGGGCGATTGCCCGCGGACAGGACATCGCCGCACCGCGCCCCTTTGATCCCCGCGCCCGCCTGCTGGCGCGGCTGGACAGCACCCGCACCATCCTGGATCAGGCCTACACCCGGCTGGCGGCGCCCGCCATCGCCGCCGACTACCGCGACCCGTCGGCCGACTGGCTGCTCGACAACTATCACGTCCTGCAGGACCACATGCAGGATGTGCGCGACGCCTTGCCGCGCGCCTTTTACCGCGAACTGCCCGAGCTCGCCAGCGGGCCGCTGCGCGGCTATCCCCGCATCTACGAAATCGCCATCGCGGTGATCTCCCACAGCGAAGGACGGATCGTCCTCGACACTGTCGACCATTTCGTCGAGGCCTTCCAGCAGGTTGCCCCGCTCACTGTGGGCGAGTTGTGGGCGATGCCGGCCATGCTCCGGATCGGACTGATCGAGAATCTGCGGCGGATGACGCTGCGGACCCTGCATCGTCTCGATGAGCTGATCGCCGCCGATCACTGGGTTGAGCGGATTCAGGCCTCGGCCGACCGCAGCGATACTGCACTGCGGCGCGCCCTTGCCGATCTGGTTGTCGCACCGGAGCACACCGTCCCCGGATTTCTGACTCGGTTGCTGACCCAACTGCGGTATCACGCCGGTTCGTCGCCGGCGGTGACCTGGCTCGAAAACTGGATGGCCAGCGAGGGCCTGCGGGTGGAAACCGTCGCGACCCAGGCCACCCAGCGTCTGGCGCACACCCAGATCATGATGGCGAACAGCATCACCAGTCTGCGGACCATCGGGCGACGCGACTGGCGGACCTTTGTGGAACGCCAGAGCGTGATGGATGCGGTACTGCGACGGGATCCCTCGGGGGACTATTCCCGGATGACCTTCGCCACCCGCGATCGCTACCGTCACGTGGTGGAGCGTATCGCCAAGCGGAGTCGCCGCTCGGAGACGGCGGTGGCCGAAATGGCACTCGCTCTGGCGCAGGACGGACCGACGACTGTCGCCGATCCGGCCCGGGCAGCGCGCCGCCACCATGTCGGGTATTATCTGGTGGGCGCCGGCGTGACCGACCTGGAGCGCCGGGCCGGCGCGGTGCCTCCGGCGCCCGAGCGACTGCTGCGCGCCATGCGCCGCCATCCTGACGTGGTACTGGTGGGCGGGCTGGCGCTGCTCACCGGCCTGGCACTGCTCGCGGCGGTGATCCTGGCGGGCGCCGAAGTCGCGCGGGTGGTGTGGCCCGGCCTGAT
>CBFGTB010000035.1:0-19860 GCA_965651715.1 uncultured Gemmatimonadales bacterium | reverse complement strand
ATTCGCGTGCATTCGTGGCTGTCCAGATCCGGGGGAAGGATCCGCGAATGGACGCGAATGGACGCGAATGGGGTTCGCGGTGATGATTGGTGGGTCCCCGGGCGAGGTCGCTCCACCGGAGGATCTCCGCTGGTCAGCCCGCCATTGATTAGGGTTGGTGGTGCAGCCGACCCTACCCCGCGGCGAGAGCACACGCTACGTTGACGACATCACGGTGAGATGGCGTCCGACATGCCCGATCACAAACCGGGGCTCGGACGGAGCGCGCGAGGTAAAGTAGATCCGGAGACAGTAACGAGGATCATAAGTTGAGCCGACTGCGATATGCTCGTAGCAATCGTGAGTCTCTCCATTGGGGGCGCGGAAACGGTACTGTTGGCGGAGCTTATCACTTGTCGACTTCCCGATTTGCGCTCGATAATCCAAGCCCAATTCCCGGAACGCCGCGCGCAGACCGCTACCCAGGCCACCTTCCTGCCGACGGCGCGAGACATACGCGACAGCCTGCAACACCGCTGCGGCGCGATCGACGTCAACGAAGGGCGACTCGGCCGCGCTCGCTTCTGCACTGTCGAGAATCAGCAGGGCATCGCTGTCGTCAGTCGCCGCTTGTCGGACGGCATCAAGCAATGTCGGCAGGGAGTCAGATTCGTCTTCATCGTCATCGGCCGACGTGGGAACCGGGCCGGTCATCACCCCGTCATCATCGCTCTCGGGTGAGAGCGCGGATTGGATCTGTTCCAAGCGACGCTCGATCGCCTGAGACCCTGTGGCGCGGATGGCAGTCGCGGTGCGGAGGCGCGCAATTTCATCGCCGAGCTGGGCATTGATACCCACCAGGTGACTTACCGCTCCGGTCAGTTCATGTACCTGCATCGCCAATTCAGCGATCACCGCCGGCAGGTCGGCCAGAGCCGGGCCTACATCGACCGTCACCGGAGTTGCTGTTGACTGGGACGCAGTCAGCTCCGCCGCCGGGGACGGAGATCGCCCCTGAGACCCCATTTCGGCCCTGTCCTCGGGGGACGGCACTACGGGACTCACCACCGCTGCCTCTCGTCGGGCCGCCACACCCTCGAGTGGCACGATACTGTCGCGCATGGAGAGGGCCACCGCCCCAAGGAGGCTGGCCCGTTCCAGGGGATCTTCGAGTCGATCACGCATCAGCAACCAGTGATCGTCGCTGCGGTCGGCGCAGGAGAACTCCGGACGGTACACCCGGAGCGCGCCCCAGTACGCCGAGAGGCGCCGGTCCCCGACTGCATCGGTGAGGGCAAACGTTCCCGCATGGCGTGCAATGACAAACAACGGGGCGATCCCGAACAATTCGGCGGCAATCTGGTCCGGTGGTACGAGATATCCGCCCGTCTCGCGGGGGGCCAGCACGGCGACAGGCCAGGTCCGATCGTCGTTCAGCAATACCGTCCGGACAAACGGCTCCACATCCGCATTGTCGAGGACATGAATTTCGCCGTCGTCGCCCAGGGGCATGAGAGACACGGCGGAGCGCAAGACATCGAGCAGCGGCGGGCGCGATTGACCAACCCCCACAATGCCGCGCACCCCGGCCACGCCGCCGTCAGCGGCGGCGACCATCCCCAGCGTCGTGATCTGTTGTTGTTCATCGATGACAAGGTGCGTCGTCATCGCGCTGCCGGCGAGCCGAGGATGCGGATGGCGCCATACCAGCTCACCGCGCCACGCGCCCGGGTCACCGAATACGTCCCAGGAGATACCGCGCAGTCGCCCGGCAGGTCGCGAAAAGGGGGTGTCCCGCGTGACGGCCGGGCAACCGTCCCAATCAGCGCGTAGCGCACTCGCCACCGCATCGAGGAGCGCCGTGACGGGACTGCCACTTCCCAGCCGCAGGCGCACGCGGAACCGTGCGGCCCAGATCGCGTCCCGCGGCGGCGGCGGCGCGAGCGGCATCGCACCGGCGGCGGATGCCAATTCCGCCGCCGCACGCCCAACGATGCGAATCCCGGTACGGGTAACCTGTTCGGTCGCGGCGGATTGTCGAGCCATCCCTCAAGCTAACCCTGCCGGCGGTTCAGCCGAGGTCCCGCATCGCCGAAGGGCGTCCCGTGGGTGAGTCATCATTCGACCGGGCGCACCGGGGCTTCGCGACAGGCTGCTCCTCGGCGCACGACGGAACTTGCGAGTGCTCATACCGTCCCGCGGGATGTAGACCGAGCCCGCCCTGGAAAACTCGCCCCCTCGCTGGAGGAGATGTCGAGGGACACCGCTCAGTCGGGGCCTTGAGCATCATCAGGCAACGCCAGGAGCGAGTCGAGCACCGAGCGCCAATGCGGGCGCAGGGGCCTGTCACGGCCAACGCCATGGCCGACCAGCACCACCCGCCCCTCTGAGTCAAGAACGAGAATCGCGGGAATACCCGATGCCAGGACGGCGGCGTTCTGCTCAGGGTCACGCAGGACAGTGAACAAACTATCGTCACGCACAAATTGATCGATCACATCCTGATCATCAGCGGCCGGGTCAAATGTCACAACGGTGACGCGCTGCCCCCTCGCCTGATGCGCCGTGGCAGCGTCACGCAGGGGTGGCAGAAGTTCTGCACACAGTCCGCAACCCGCTGCCGTGAGAACGACCAGGCCCGGACGTGGCACGCTGGCACTCAGTGACACCGAGTCGCCATTCAGTGCGCGCACGGTGATTGATGGGAGGGTATCACCGACTTGCAGCTCATGGTTTGCAAGCGGCGCCTCTCGCGAACAGGCGCCACAAACGACACCGGCCAGCAATACCAGCGCCGTCAGCCAACGGCTCCGCCGTTCGGTGTGGAAAGGCGCGTCAGGCTTCCTACCGCCCCGTCTTGTCCCCGCTCGGCTGAATGATATCCGGGCCGAATATGTGGAGAACGACATTGTCCGATCCGTCATATTGCGCCTCATAGAGTAGACTGTCAGCAAATGGCATTAGCCGGCGCCCTGGAAATCGTGTTGAGACTAGGACTCCCCCGTCGGGACGGACCAGCTCAGCGATAGTACCATATCCTGCCGTCATGCCGTCGAGGGTCTGTAAATCGGCGACCGGTGGCGCGCCATTCCGGGGGGCGCTGGTGTCCTCGTCGGGGGCGCTACCGATGATCAGCAACGAATCCAACCCACGCACCATGGCACCCCAGATCCGACCACTCGGCCTCGCAGGTCCCCCATCCGACGGCCGGAGACGGTCGAACCATGCTGATGCGACATGCCCGAACACCACACTCGAATCGACATCGCGACTGATCCGCGTGACAACATAGTCCCGCGCCCCAACCGCCCATATCGGCCGCCCAACGCCTGCGCTCGTGAGATATGCCTCACATGCCGGACACGCGCCACCACCATCGGGAGGTGCGCCGAATCGTCGGATGACTCCACGCGAAGGATCCAGTTCGAGCACTGGCCCCGGAATGATCGAGTCGCCCTGAGGGATCGATCGTGCGGCGCACAAGAGATGATCGCCCCCCGTCCGGGCTTGGCAGGCGAGGTGCCCTCGGTACTCTGCGACAGGATTTCCGGTGCCATCAAACCAGGTGACGCGGCCGGTTTGAATCACGGCCACGCCCGTTTCGGTCCCAATGAGAAAGAATCCACGGCGTAGTTCGCCAGGGCCGTCGCCCTCTGTACCGAATGACGACTCGAGTGACCCTGACGCATCGAATTGTAGGATTCTCGTCCCGCCCGTTGCCGTCACATACCACCGGCCGGTATCATCACGCCCGGGTACGCTTCGCTCATCGAGTGGAAACGCATCAGTTCCAGCGAGCGCGACGACAGAATGAAGCCGCACCTCACAGGAGATGCAGTGCGGAGTACCCGCGATGTCCGGAGCAACGTTGGCTCGCGGCGACTCACCGTCACCGCAGGCTACCGTGAGCATCATGGCCGACCAAACGATACCCCAGTGCCAACGAGCATCCAGTGATTTCACAAGTCCGCCAGAAGGTTGTCCACGTACTCAGCGAGCGAGGCACTATCCGGCACTCCGGCTACCCGCTGAACATGCATACGGCAATTCCCTGAGCGGGAAGAGGTCCGCGGTCATGCGCGAAACGTGGATACGCCCGTCCTACACGATCTTCACAATACTGACTGAAGTCCAGCAGCGACACTGCCCGACCTGAGGAGTATCGTACCAGTCGACTGGCGACGCAACCTCGAACTTGCTCCGCCGACACATCGGTTGAACTGCGCCACGAACCCGGCTCACCGTCACGCCGCTGCCGGGTCAGCATTCGCGTGCATTCGTGGCTGTCCAGATCCGGGGGGAGGATCCGCGAATGGACACGAATGGGGTGCGCGGTGATGATTGGTGGGTCGCTGGGCGAGGTCGCTGTACTGGATTGCACCGATCTCTCGGACCTTGGATTCCGCTCGCTGGACGGAGCACCCACCGAACACATCATCCCTGCCACCGCGCCGGCTCAGCGTCACGTCGCTGCCGGGTCACCATTCGCGTTCATTCGCGTGCATTCGTGGCTGTCCAGATCCGGGGGAAGGATCCGCGAATGGACGCCAATGGACGCGAATAGGGTTCGCGGTGATGATTGGTGGGCCGCCGGGCGAGGTCGCTGCCGGGTCAGCATTCGCGTGCATTCGCGTGCATTCGTGGCTGTCCAGATCCGGGGGAAGGATCCGCGAATGGACACGAATGGACGCGAATAGGGTTCGCGGTGATGATTGGTGGGTCGCCGGGCGAGGTGGGGTCCACGAATTCCACAGATCTCCCCGGCCTCACCATCCTGGGCGCTGGACCGGGACCGCATCACCGTCCCGACCGCGATGGTGTCGCCGCCGCCTACCGACGGATTCTGAGGGCCGCGACGATCGGAGCACCCGCCGAATCTTCCCCCCAACCGAACACATGATCCATTCCGATCGCCTGCAAACTGAACCCCATCGGCAATACACCATGGGCCTCCGGGTGCCCCGCACTGTCGATGACCAAGACCGGGATGCCATCCCGTGCCGGGTCCTCCGGCCAGGAGGTAATCCACATTGATCCGTCTCGGCCACGGTGTAGTGAGTGGATCGAAGGAATTGCTTCGGGGAATACATCATCGGCGGTGAGCCGCTCCCACTCCTCGTTCCGTTCGCCATAACGTCCCACTGCCGCTTCACGATAGGCATTCCGGATGGCAGAAGTGACTTGCCTCTGCGGCAGATCGAGCCGAATAATGCGCAACAATTTGCCGGTTGCTGTGTAGATGAACAACGCTGGGTCGCCCGCGTCAGCGAGCACCACCGTCTCCGGCGACACCGCGGCGACGAGATTCCTCGGCATCGGCGGATCTCCGCCGGTCAGCCCACCATTATCGCGCTGACGGAGAACCCTTTCCTCGATGGCAAACGTCCCCAACTCCACTAACGAATCCGCGTCGAACTGAGGCAGGAGGAACGCAGTTCCCGAATCGAAGACAGTCCCCGCAGGGGAGGGTCGGGCTCGGCTCTCTACCTTGGCTGCGACAACGGTATGATCACCCAATGCGCCCAGAATCATGGTATATCCCCACCCTCTTGCTCCATACATCTGAGAGCTGGGGCTGCCTCCATCTGCGGGGAAATAGACCAACTGCTGCCTTACACCATCGCGCGCAACAATCGCACCATCGTCCAGGAGTCCGGTCAGGCCGACATGAATGAACTCACCTGGACCGCTCCCCGAACGCCCCACCGTTCTTGCGCCTTCCCCGTCCAACGGCACAACCACGATTGTCTTGGCGCCATCATCGCCGAAGGCCAGTCCATGGTCGGGACTCCAGCTCATCCCACTGGGACGACCGATCACGCGGTTCGAGAGCGCCGTGGCGATAGTTGCCTGTAGTGAATCAAGCTGTCCTTCGGCTGGAGAGATAAAGTGCCAGGTCGGCAGCGCTTCGAAATCGACTCCAGCGCGAACAATTTTGACCCCGGCACTGTCAGAGACTGAGTATCCGGCATCGGCAAGACGACCCGACATGCATCCGGCCACAAGAACAACGATCACCGACACGGCGACGGCCTGTTGCAGCTTTCCCATTCTCGCGCCCTCCGTAGTCAGCGTTCGGTCTCCTGACGCACAAGTTGGAATAGACTGAACCGTCCCGGCTTTTCCGGGGCCTCGGTTAGTTGAGTCCAGCCCCTTCGTCATGGCCATTCTCCTGCGGCGGCCGTTCCCAGTCCAGCGAGCGGAGAGATCCCGTCGCCCGCCTCACCTCACTCGATCGCCTCGCCCCGGGTCGCCATCACATCGCCCACCGTATGAAACGAGCCCGTGACCAGAACCGTGCCGGCGTCCGCTTCCACTCGCCGTAGCGCCGCCTCAAAGTCGGGGATCAGGTGCCACTCACCCCGGGCCGGGGGGCGATCCGCCGACGCCAGCCACTCCGCCAACCAGGCCGGCTTCCAACCCCGCTCGGCCGCGGTGGGGGCGACGGTCAGGATGCCCACGTCCACCACCCGATCCAGCAACACCAGCATCTCCGGCCACGGCTTATCACCGAGAATCGAGACCAGCGCGTGAATCGGCCCGGGCGGCGGCGCCGCCTCGAGCGCGGCAATCAGAGTCCGCACGCCGTCAGGATTATGCGCGACGTCGTACAGCCACCGGCCCCGGCGGTCGAGCCGGCCCGCCAGCCGCGCCCGCGCAAAGCCCGCAGCACGACAATCATCGCTCGGGCGCATCGCCGGCGGCAAGGCATCAAGCACCGCCGCCGCAACCGCGGCATTGCGCTGCTGGTGAGGACCCGCCAGACCCAACGGGCCGGTCCAGCGCCGGTCCGGCGACACCGGAATCGGTCGGTACGCCGCCGCTCCCACGTGGCGCTCACCGGCATCACGCAACACTGCGGCAAGCCGCGGATCGGCCTCCCCGATCACAAATGGAACGCCGGGCTTGGCAATGGCAGCCTTTTCCGCAGCAATCTGCTCCACAGTGTCACCCAGATACTTCTGATGATCAAGCGCAATATGCGTGACAGCGCTGACCAACGGCGTGATCACATTGGTCGAGTCGAGTCGACCGCCGAGCCCGACTTCAATCACTGCCACGTCAACGCCGCGCGCGGCAAAATCAGCAAACGCGATCGCCGTGGTGGCTTCGAAGAACGTCGCACCGGTGGCCTCGATGGTGGGACGCAGCGCATCGGTCCACGCCGTCACAGCCGCCCGACTGATCGGGACGCCGTCAACCCGAATTCGCTCTCGAAACGACACCAGATGCGGCGAGGTATACAGACCCACCCGTCGCCCACTCTGGTGCAAGGCTGCCGCGACCAGCGTGGCGACGCTGCCCTTGCCGTTGGTGCCCCCGATGTGGATGCTGGCGAACTGGCGCTGAGGCGTACCCACCGTCTCAAGCAGACGGTGGGTGGTCGCGAGGCCGAACTTGATCTGGGTGATGCGCGGGAAGAGGTAGTCCAATGCCCGCCGATAGGAGTCAGGCAGCCGCGTCGGCTCCCGCGCCTCCGGGCGCGCGCTGCCCCCGCATATGTCGGAGCAGTCGGGCAGTGGTCTCGCGCAGCGAGGCCCGCGGGATCACATCGTCGATCTGCCCCTTCTCCAGCAGGAACTCCGCGGTCTGGAATCCCTCCGGCAGGTCCTGACCAATGGTCTGCTTGATCACCCGCTGTCCCGCAAAGCCGATCACCGCACCCGGCTCCGCCAGGATGACATCGCCCTGCATCGCGAATGACGCCGAGACCCCACCGGTGGTGGGGTCAGTCAGCACCGAGATGTAGGGCACCGCCCGCGCTCGCATCTGCGCAATCGCTGCCGACGTCTTCGCCATCTGCATCAGCGACAGCGACCCCTCCTGCATTCGGGCACCGCCGGAGGTACAGACCAGCACCATCGGAATCCGCTTGTCGGCACTGCGCCGCGCCAGCCGGGCGATCTTCTCACCCACCACCGACCCCATCGAGCCGCCCATAAAGCGGAAGTTCATCACGCCCAGGTGAAGCTGCTCGTTTTCCAGCCGTCCCAGGCCGGTGAAGATCGCGTCCGAGCGGCCCGCCTTCCGCTCGGCGGCGACCAGACGCTCGGGGTAGTGTTCAAAGTGCAGCGGATCACCCGAGCGCAGATCGGCAAAGAGTTCGCGCCAGCTTCCCTCATCGGTCAACAGGTCGACATAATCTTCAGCGGCGAAACGCTTATGGGTGCCGCATTCGGGGCACACATTGAGCGCCCTGACAAATTTTTCCCGCAGATCGACGTGGCCGCATGCGTCGCATTTCTCCCACGCATCGGCCGGGATATCGCGCCGTTCCCGGGGCGCTGTCCGCGCCTTCCGCTCCTTCTTGAACCACGCCATAACTGTCACATGACCTCGGGTGGGCACCCCGCCGGGGGAGGCGTGGCGCAACCTGAATACGGATCATGGAACGTGGCCGACCGACGCCCGGGATGCAAGGGCTCGTGAGCTAACGCATTGTCACCCATCGATATAACTGGCGACCCGTTCATCCCGCGCGGTCCGGTAGGCCAACCCCAGTCCCAGAAACAGGGCCACCAGGAATGAGCCACCGTACGAAAAGAACGGCAGCGGGATGCCGGTGATCGGCATCAGCGAGATGGTCATCCCCACGTTCTCAAAGATGTGAGTGAAGATCAGCCCGACCAGGCCGAAGGTGACAAGCGAGGCGTAGGCATCGCCGGCGCGGCGGGCGATCTGGATCAAGACCAGCAACAGAGCCATCAACAGACCGAGTGCCAGCAGCACGCCGACCAGACCAAGTTCCTCACCCACCACCGAAAACACGAAGTCGGTCCAGTGCTCCGGGATGTAGCCGGCGCGCTTCTGCGGTCCCAGGGTGAACCCCTGCCCCAGCAGCCCGCCCGAGCCAATGGCCAGCTTGGACTGGAAGCCCTGGTACCCCGAGGTTTTCAGAAAGGCTTCGGGGTTGAGGAAGGAGGTGAGGCGACCCCGCTGATAGTCGGCCAGTCGATCCCATGCGACAATCGCCAGGACGCCGGTGGCCGAATTGGCGAGGTAGACTCCGATGCCCTCGAGCAAAAACGGCCGCCAGATCACCAGCAGGACGAACAGCACCACCATCCAGAGCGACCAGAGCGCCGTGCTCCAGGAGAGCACCAGCGACACGATCGGCGACCCCAGCAGCACCAGGATCGGTAGCGGCACTCCGGCCCAGAACAGCATCGCGAAGAGAATACCGGCGAAGACGATGGCGCTGCCCAGATCGGGCTGCGCCAACACCAGCAGGGCCGGCAGCGCCGCAATGGCAATCGGCGCCACCAGGCCGCGAATGGTGGTCGGCGCGTCGCGCCGGGCTGCGAACCATCGCGCCATCATCAGGATGGTGGCGAGTTTGGCCAATTCCACAGGTTGGCCCAGGCGGGTGTGGCCAATGGCAAGCCAGCTCTTGGTGCCACTCGCGGTGCCAGCCCCGGTTCCCGCCACCAGCACCACGCCCAGCAGGACCAACCCCAGCAGATACAGCGGTGGCGCCGCCCACTCCAGCACTCTGAGCGGAACCCGCGAGCTGACAAATGCGGCAGTCAGCGCGACACCGATCCAGATCAGTTGCCGAATCCAGATGCCCTCGGCATTACTGGGAATGTCCATCTGGCCGGCCGAAAAGAGCATCGCCACGCCGAAGGCCAGCAGCGCGAACACCACCAGCACCAGGCTGCGATCCAGGCGCCGCATCAGTCGCCGTCCGTCACCGAATCCCGCCCGGCGATTCGACCACTGTCGGAGAGGTTTTCGGTAATGGGCAGCCGAATCGGAGCGTCGATGGCGGCACTGTCAGGTCCGACCAGGAATCGCCGTATCGCCTTGACCACGTACGGCGCCACGCTGGAGCCGTGTTCGCCCTCCTCGACCAACATGCCGATCACGATTTCGGGGGCATCGTAGGGCGCGAAACCGATGAACCAGCCGGCGTCGGCCTGGCCCCGCGGCATCTGTCCGCTGCCGGTCTTACCGGCCACCTTGAGGTCGCGCCCGCCCGAGGCACCGGCGGTGCCGCCGGTCACCACATCCACCAGCGCCATCCGCAGTTGGTGAAGTTGCAGCGGGGTGAGGCCGAGATCGTGAACCGGTCCGTCGGCGCGACGGGCCACCAGGAACGGCGGCCGCTTGACGCCATCAACCGCCAGCGCGGCATAGAAGCTGACCATGTTGACCAACGACTGTACGTTGGCGCCCTGCCCGATCGAGAGGTTGAGAATTTGCCCCTGGGTGAAGGTGCCGAACCGCTTCACCTTGACATAGTCCTCAACGCTGTGCGCCCACCGCGACGACTGCTCCCGTTCGAGATCGATTCCGCTCTCATCGTCAAATCCCATGGCCGCGCCATCCGCCAAAAGATTCTCGGCGCCGAGCTGCAAACCGAGTTGGTAGAAGTAGACGTCACACGACACCTTGATCGCATCGGCCAGCGTCACAGCACCGTGACCCTCGGGTTTCCAGCAGCGGAATCGGCGGGAGCCGAACTGGTAGCCGCCGGTACACGGCACCGGCATCCGCGTGTTCATGGTCACCAGACCCCGCTTAAGACCCATCGCCGCCACCGCCAGTTTGAACGGCGACGCCGGCGGGTACCCGCCCTGAATCACCCGGTCGATCAGCGGTTTGCGCGGATCGTCGACGTAGGCCGCGTACTCGGTGTTGGAGATCCCGCCAATGAACTGATTGGGATTGATGGTGGGATAGGAGTAGTAGGCCAGAATCTCGCCGGTGGGGCGCATCGCCAGCAGCGCGCCCTTTCGCTCCGCCAGAAACGGTGTATGACTCCACATCGAGTCGACGAAACGCTGGAGCGGAAGATCGAGCGTCGTGGTGAGAGTGGTGCCGGGAATCGGCCTGATGATTTCGGCGTGCACCCCGTTGGCAATGGTCTGATTCTTGGCCGTCACTTCGATGAAGCGGTAGCCGGGAGTGCCGCGCAGCAGGCGATCGTATTCGTACTCCAGCCCGTTCTTGCCCACCACCGTCCCCATCCGGGCTCCCGGGAACCGATCGCTTTCCAACTCGCGCTCGCTGATGTCGCCGACATAGCCCGCCAGATGGCCCAGTGCGGTGCTGTCGGGATAATGGCGCCGCGGCTCGGCCTGGATCACCAGGCCGGGCAAACTGGCCCGATGCTCCTCCAGAACCGACACGATCCGGAAGTCGCCTGAGGTGAACACCTGCGCCGGTTGATACGGGGCGCTCCGCCAGCGACCGACCACCTTGGCCACATCGACACTGTCGATCCGGACCAATGAATCGACCCGCGCCAGCACTGCCCGGAGCGAGTCCTCACGCTGCGCCCAGAGCCGGATGGTGTAGCCCGGCGTGTTCTCCGCGATGAGCAGGCCGTTGCGATCGCGGATCTCACCGCGCGGCGCCGGCAGCGGAATGGGGCGGGTGCGAACCGATTCCGACTTGGAGCGGAACTCGGTCGACTGCAGCACCTGGGCCTTGAAGAAGGCGCCCGCCAACAGCGTAAACGCGGCGACCAGAAGCCAGCGCGCCTGACGCGATCGCCGATTGAGCTCCGTCGAGGAGAACGCGCTCATCGTTCAATCCGAATCGCGAGCCAGTCGCGGAAGAGAATCACGATCACCGTTCCGACCATCGCAGTGGTCAGGCCCTGCAGTGGGCCCCACATGGCTGCTTCGGCGCCGAGCCGCGCGATCGCCGCGCCGCTGAGCAACAGGACGAGCAGATTGCGCACCCAGGTGCCGACAAAAAACAATCCGGCATTCACGATCACGTGATCGGCAAAGAAGACCGCCCGGCCCCAGGCGGCGCTGTAGCCCAGAATCACATGGGCAATCATGTTCGCCCCGAAACGGGCGGGCGTGAGAACATCGAGAGTCGCTCCCACCAGCAGGCCCATCACCGCCGCCCATCCCGGCGAGAGCCGCAGACAGAGAATCAGCAGGGCGAGCAGGAGAAAGTCGGGCATCCCACGGCCCTCGATCAGCGAGGGGCGCAGATAGAACTCGAGCAGCAGCAGAATCCCGATCACCAATGAAATCCGCAGTCGGTCGCTGCGGCGCCGGTGGCTCGGTCCCTCGCCGGTCCAGACGTTGCTCATGGCATCGAATCGCTGACGAAGTAGCTGGAATCGGGGCCGGCCAGCAGCACCATCACGTGCGACACCGCGCCGGGGTTGGCGAACGGAGCAATCCGATACAGTCGTTCATACCCCAGCGGATCGGTTGTCGCATCGATCACGCGACCGACCGGCACCCCGCGCGGATAGACGCCGCCGAGCCCGGTGGTATAGACCACGCTGCCGTCGGGCACGGTGTCCCGCAGCGCCACGCCGCGAAGCTCCAACAGGGCCTCCCCGCGGGTGCCGACAATGCGCGGCCCGACGATCCCCAACACCTGGCCGCTGCCGGTGTAGGCCGAGACGCGAAAGTCGGGATGTTGCCAGGACATAATGGTGCTGCTGCCGCGCCCCACCTGCCAGACGACGCCGAGCAGACCCTCGGGTGTGACGACCGGATCGTTGACTGTGATGCCGTCCTCGGCGCCCACGCCGAGCAGCAGCATGCGGGCATCAGTCGGCGTGGGTCGGTGCAACACTTCGGCCGGGACCCAGCGGCCGGAGAGTCGCGGTCCCAGAGCGAGCAGGCCGCGCAGTGTCGCGTTCTCCCGACTGAGGACACTGTCGCCCTGCAGCTCCAGGGCGAGTGAGTCGCGAGCGGCCTCGATCTCCGCCAAACGAAACCGCGAGGTGCGATCGCGCTCGGCCCGAGCCCGGAGGCTCACCACCGGACGCAAGGCCGTTTCGCGGATCCCGGTCACCAGCGCCTGGGACCAGTTCCGCGGCAAGGCGAAACACACCAGCGCCACCAGCAGACAGACGACCAGCAGGAGCAGGTCGCCACCCACCGCGTCCCGTCCGCCGTAGTCGCGCATCGTCAGCTCGTCAGGACCGAGCGGTACTTCTCGTAGTCATCAAGAATCCGTCCGGTTCCTCGCACCACGCAGCTCAGCGGATCTTCATCGATATGAACCGGCAGGCCGGTCTCCTGCATCAGGAGTTGGTCGAGCCCGCGGATCAACGCGCCCCCGCCGGTCATCACGATGCCGCGATCGACGATATCACTCGCCAACTCCGGCGGAGTGATCTCCAGCGCGCGACGCACCGCATCCACGATCGCCTGCACCGGCTCCTGGACCGCATCGCGAATCTCGGTGGAATGGACCCGCACCGTCTTCGGAATGCCCGAGACCAGATCGCGCCCCTTGACCTCCATGTCGCGCTCTTCGCCCAAGGGATAGGCCGAGCCGACCTTGATCTTGATCAGCTCGGCGGTGGGCTCACCGACCAGGAGATTGTAGTTCTTGCGCATGAACATCACGATCGCCTGATCCAGCTCATCGCCGCCGATCCGAATCGATGTGTCGGACACGATGCCCGACAATGCAATCACCGCGATCTCGGTGGTGCCGCCGCCGATGTCGATCACCATGTTCCCGGTCGGCGTTTCCACCGGCAGCCCCACGCCGATCGCCGCCGCCATCGGCTCGGCCACCATCAGCACCTGCTTGGCACCGGCGGTCTCCGAGGAATCGCGCACTGCGCGCCGCTCAACTTCGGTGATCCCTGACGGCACCGCGACAATCACCTTCGGCTTCACCCGGAAGACATGCTTGTCGATGATCGTCTTGAGGAAGTAGCGCAGCATCTTTTCGGTGACGTCGAAATCGGCGATCACGCCATCCTTGAGCGGACGCACCGCCAGGATCCCCTCCGGCGTCCGTCCCAACATCCGCTTCGCCTCAAGGCCGATCCCCTTGATGCGGCCGGTCGACTTTTCAATCGCGACCACCGACGGTTCGTTGAGGACGATCCCTTCGCCTTTGACGTAGATCAACGTGTTCGCTGTGCCGAGGTCCACGGCGATCTCATTGGCCGGAAGCAACGAACCGATTTTGGCGAGCTTGAGCAAGTTCACGGGCAAACACCTGTGCCGCAGGAGAAAGCGAGGTCCACGAATCGCCGTAAGGTGACCTGTCGGACCCGGATCGCGCAACACCTTGTCGCAGGCCAGCTTGGGCAGTCACTGTGAGCACGCGCTCACCTGACCACCCGGGTGAGCACGCACTCACATCGCCCCGGATCGCGGCGGCTGTCGCGAGCGACCTTGACCTCTCGGGTCCATGCCCCCATTCTGCCGCCCGAGCGACAAGCGACCCTTCCCTTTTCCGTGGCGCGTCATGTCCCGAACGATTGCCTTGGCGTATTCCGGTGGCCTCGATACATCCATTATCGTGCCGTGGCTGAAGGAACATTATCCCGGCAGTCGGGTGGTGGCTGTCGCCGTCGATGTCGGTCAGGGCGACGAGCTGACCGGGCTGCGTGAGAAGGCATTGGCCTCGGGCGCCGACCAGTGTTACGTGGCCGATCTGCGGGATGAGTTTGTGCGCGACTTTGTCTTCCCGACCCTGCGGGCCGGCGCGGTGTATTCCCGCAGCTACCTGCTGGGCACCGCGATGGCGCGTCCGCTCATCGCGCGGGCCCAGGTCGAGGTGGCCCGCCAGGTGGGGGCCGACGCGCTGGCCCATGGCTGTACCGGCAAGGGGAACGACCAGGTCCGCTTTGAGCTGACCTACATGGCCTTCGCGCCCGATCTCGAGGTCATCGCCCCGTGGCGCCACTGGGAGATCCGGTCCCGCGAGGATGCGTTGGCCTACGCCGAGCGCCAGGGCGTGCCGGTGAGCGCCACCCGCGAGAAGATCTACTCGCGCGATCGCAACCTGTGGCACATCTCCCATGAGGGCGGCGTCCTCGAAGATCCGCTCCAGGCTCCCCCCGAAGAGATGTTCCTGCTGACGACCTCGCCTGCGGCGGCGCCCGACACGCCGGACCAGGTGACTGTGAGCTTCGTCCGGGGGACGCCGGTGGCGCTCGACAACCGTCCGATGGCGCCGGTACCGTTGCTCGAAGAACTGAATCAGCGGGCCGGTCGCCACGGGGTCGGTCGCGCCGATATCGTTGAAGACCGGCTGGTGGGCATGAAGTCGCGTGGGGTGTACGAAACGCCGGGCGGCACTGTGCTCTATGCCGCCCACAGCGCCCTGGAGCAGTTGGTGCTCGATCGACGGACCCTGGCGGCAAAGGATCTGATCGCACCGCGCTACGCCGACCTGGTCTACGAGGGTCGCTGGTGGACCACCGAACGCGCCGGCTATGACGCCTTCGTCGATGTCACGCAGCAGAATGTCTCGGGCGACGTGACGATGCGGCTGTTCAAGGGGCACTGCACCGCGATTGGTCGGCAGTCGCCGCACTCGCTCTACGACGAGGCCATGGCCACCTTCGGGGCCGACGCCGTCTATCGTCAGGCCGACGCTGAGGGGTTCATTCGTCTGTTCGGTCTGCCGCAGCGGGTGGCGGCGGGACTGGGGCCGGGACGGGCTCAGTCGATCGAGACCGACTAGCCCCCAACCATCAACCCCTCAGTCGCTGGCGTCATCGTCGCGGTACATCCCCTCCCGCGGCACCGCCGCGAACTCGGCAAGGAAGTCCCCCAGGCGCTCGGTGACAGCCGCCAGAAACGCCTCGCCCTTGGCGGCCGTGGCGGCGCGCGGATCGCCCACGCCGGTGTCGGCTGTCACCTCGACCCAGTGACGCGGCGTCCAGGCCCATCCCTCCCGAAAGCCGCGCACCGCGAACTGTCGCGCGCGCCCGGAGCCGGCCTGATCCAGCGGCCGCACCCGCTCGGGAGCCAGCGTCAACATGGCACTGGTCTCCAGCTCCCCGGCGTGGTCCCCCGGTTCGGTGAAGAAGTCCGCCGGGTCCACCACCTGATACCAGTTGACCTGCGCCAACAGCATCGCCAGGCTGCCCTGGAGTTCGCGGATCATCTGCCGAAAGTCGTTGGCGCCGTGGCCGTTCAGGATCACCAGCTTGCCGATGCCGCTGTCGTGAAGCGTGGTGCACAGATCGCGCAGGACAGCAAACTGGGTACTGGGATTCAGATTGAGGCAGAGCGGCAGCTCACGCTGGCCGGTGTGCACCCCGAAGGGAACAGTCGGCAGGACGACGACCCGAGCGCCGCGCTGCCATGCGTGGGCTGCCGCGCGGTCGGCCACCTCAGCCGACTCAATGCTGTCGGTGGCATAGGGCAGGTGACGGTTGTGCGCCTCGGTGGCGCCCCACGGCAGCACCGCAAGGTCGAACCCGCCGGCAGCGAGGTCGGGCCAGGTCAGCTCGGCTAAGCGCCAGGGTTTGGGTGATGGGGTCATCGGAGCAATCTACCCCGCCGCAGGGTTCAGCGGCCGGTGCTGCCGAATCCGCCGCTGCCGCGGTCACTGCCGGGCAGTTCGGCCACCTCGCGGAACACCACCGGTTCGACTCGCTGCACCAGCATCTGCGCAATCCGATCGCCCCGCGCAATGGCGAACGGCGCCTCGCCCAGATTGATCACAATCACCTGAAGCTCACCGCGATAATCGGCGTCGATGGTGGCAGGGGTATTGGGAAGTGTGACCCCGTGGCGCAGCGCCAATCCCGACCGGGGCCGGATCTGAAGCTCGTAGCCATTCGGCACGGCCACCGCCAGCCCGGTCGGCACCAGGACCCGCTGCCCCGGCGCGACGGTGACCGCCGCGGCGGCCACCAGATCCATCCCCGCTGCGCCCGGAGTGGCGCGCTGGGGCAGTGGAAGGCCCTCGCCGTGCGGCAACCGCACGACGAGGAGTTCCACCGACTCAGAGGAGGTCGGCAACGTCATGACAGGGCAGGCCGAACGCTTCGGCCACGCCGGGGTAGACCACCTTGCCGGCCACGACATTGAGGCCGAGCCGCAGGGCGGCATCCTGGCGGCAGGCCTCCTGCCAGCCCACGCGCGCCAACCGCAGCGCGTAGGGCAGCGTCGCGTTGGTCAGCGCCAGGGTCGAGGTCCGCGGCACCGCACCCGGCATGTTCGCCACGGCGTAGTGGAGCACGCCCTCGACAAAGTAGGTCGGGTTCTCGTGAGTGGTCGGCTTGATCGTTTCGACACAGCCGCCCTGATCGACAGCCACGTCGACAATCACGCAGCCGTCGGGAATCTGCTTGAGATCCTCACGGGTGATCAGGTGGGGCGCCTTCTTCCCCGGAATGAGCACAGCGCCGATGATCAGATCGGCCTCGCGCGTCGCTTCCTGGATGTTGTGCCGGTTGGAGTACACCGTCCGCACATTGGCCGGCAACACATCGTCGAGGTAGCGCAGCCGATCGAGTGAGGTGTCGAGAATTGTCACGTCGGCCCCCATGCCGGCGGCCATCTTGGCGGCATTGATCCCGACCACACCGCCGCCGATGATCACCACCTTGGCCGGCTTCACACCCGGCACGCCGCCCAGCAGCACACCCCGTCCGCCGAACAGCTTCTCGTTGTACTTGGCACCCTCCTGCACCGCCAGGCGACCGGCCACTTCCGACATCGGGGTGAGCAGCGGCAGGTGGCCGTTGGCAAGCTGCACCGTCTCATACGCCACCGCCACGGCGCCGGACTCCATCACCGCGCGGGTCAGCGGTTCGTCGGCCGCGAAATGGAAGTAGGTGTAGAGCAACTGGCCCGACTTGATCCGGGGCCATTCCACGGCAATCGGTTCCTTGACCTTGATGATCATCTCCGCCGCGGCCCAGACCTCGTCGGCCGTCGCCAGCACCGAAGCACCGACCGCCGCGTATTCGGCATCGGCGAAGCCGCTGCCTTCGCCGGCCCCGGCTTCGACATAGACGGTATGACCATCGGCGACCAGAGCCGCCGCTCCTGCCGGTACCAGGCCGACACGATTTTCGTTGGTCTTGATTTCCTTGGGAACGCCGATCAGCATCGCATACTCGCTTGCACGTCAGTTGCGCGTGCGGTAAGGGTCATCGGGACGACGGGCCAAGACGGACCGTCGTCATGCGCTCCGGCGCGAGGAAGTCACGCGCCACCTGGGCGGTGTCCTCGGGGGTGACCGCATCGATCAGCCGGAGCAGCTCATCGAGCGGACGATAGGGTTCCTGCGTCAAGGCGTGGGTGGCCAGTCGCGACATCCGCGACGAGGTGCTCTCCAGCGCCAGCATCAAGGTGCCCTTCAATTGGCCCTTGGCGTCAGCCAGGTCTGCGCTCGGCAGGCCTTCAGCCGCCACTCGGGCCAGTTCCTGTTGTACAGTGGCCACTGCGGCATCGGCGGTGTGGGGGGCTGTGCCCAGATAGAGCGCGAAGTTGCCGCCCGCACGGTACATCGCGTGCCAGCAATAGATCGCGTAACAGAGGCCCTGCTCTTCCCGGACGCGCTGGAACAGCCGGGACGACATCCCGGCTCCCAGCGTCGTCGACAGCAGTGACATGGCCCAGCGCCGGGGATCCGCAGCCGGGAAGGTGTCGCTGCCCATCACGATGTGCACCTGGGAAAGCTGACGGTCTTCGGCGTACTCGACCCCCCGGGCCGCCTGCGGCGCGTCGGCCGGGGCCAGTGGCGCGACCGGGTCGCCGGCCAGCCATCCCTGCCGCTCGATTTCGGCCAGCACAGTGTCGTGGTCGAGGTTACCCGCCGCGGCGATGACGGTGTTGCCCGGGTAGTACCCGCGGCGATGCACGGCGCGCAGATCGTCGGCCGAGAGCGCCGCCACGGTGGCAGCGGTCCCCAGAATCGGTCGGCCGTAGGGATGCTCAGGATAGAGGGTGGCGCCGAACAACTCGTGCACCAGATCATCGGGAGTGTCGGCGACGCCGTTGATCTCTTCGAGAACAACATTGCGTTCCAGCTCCAGATCGCTCTCCCGCAGCGCCGGCTGTCGTACCAGATCGGTCAGCACGTCGAGCGCCAGCGGCAGATCCTGATCCAACACATGCGCCTGGAACGAGGTGTGATCGCGCGAGGTGTAGGCATCCAGTGCGCCACCGCGCGATTCGAGCGCCAGGGCGATCTCGCGCGCGGTGCGTCGCGCCGTGCCCTTGAAGACCATGTGCTCGAGCAGGTGTGAGACGCCCATCACCGCCGGCGCCTCGTGCGCACTGGCCGAGCGGACCCACGTCCCGACGGCAACTGACCGAACGCCGGGGAGGCGTTCGGTCAGCACCACGAGTCCATTGGGACAATCGGTCCGGAACAGCTCGGTATCGAGCTGAGTGGTGACCACCGCGGCGGTGCTCACTCCGGCTTCGGCAACAGCGCCTTCCGCGACAGGCGCATCCGGCCCCGCTCATCGACCTCGAGCAGCTTGACCTGAACGATATCGCCCTTCTTGACCACATCCTCGGTCTTCTCGACCCGCTTGTGATCGAGTTCCGAGATATGCAGCAGCCCCTCAACGCCCGGCAGAATCTCGACGAAGGCGCCAAACGCCGTGACGCTCTTGACCGGGCCCTCGTAGACCTTGCCCACCTCGGGTTCGGCCACGATGGCCATCACCATTTCGCGCGCCTTCTCGCCCGCTTCGGCGCCGACCGCCGCAATGGTGATCAAGCCGGTGTCATCGATGTTGACCTTGGCGCCCGAGGCGTCCTGAATGCCCCGGATGGTCTTGCCCTTGGGGCCGATCACGTCGCCGATCTTGTCGGGCTTGATCTGGATGGTGATGATCCGCGGCGCCCAGGGCGACATCTCCGGACGCGGAGCCGCCAACACCTTGTTCATCTCCCCGAGAATGTGCATCCGGCCCTGGTGCGCCTTCGCCAGCGCCGTCTCCATGATGTCGAGCGACAAGCCATCGATCTTGATGTCCATCTGGATCGACGTGATGCCCTCGGCGGTGCCGGCCACCTTGAAGTCCATATCGCCGAGATGGTCCTCGGTGCCCAGGATGTCGGTCAGGATGGCGACCTTCTTGCCCTCCTTGATCAGCCCCATCGCCACGCCGGCGCAGGGGGCCTTGAGCGGCACGCCGCCGTCCATCAACGCCAGCGATCCGCCGCACAC
>CBFGTB010000034.1:0-20135 GCA_965651715.1 uncultured Gemmatimonadales bacterium | reverse complement strand
CAGGGATGGATCGAACAGTTGCGCGGCGGCGGCGTGCCGCCGCTGCAACTGGCCGACCATCTCGGCTCGGACGCCGATCGGTTGCAGCGGGTGGCGCAGCGATTCGAACGCATCGGCAATCCGGCCCGACGGGATCCGGTGTCGCTCGGCGCCTTGGCCGAAAAGGTCGCGGTCTACTACCGCTCCCGCTTGCCGCGTCACGCCAATGCCATCGCGGTGGAGGTCGATGCGCCCAGCGCCGGCCCGGTGATCAGCGGTGATCCGGTGCTGTTGGAATGGGCGCTGGAGGCCCTGGTCAAGAACGCCGCCGATGCGCTCCAGGGGCGCGGAGGACGCATCGTACTGTCCACGGCGGCCGACGGTGACGCTGTGGCGCTGCGGGTACACGACGATGGTCCCGGCGTGCCGCGCGAAATCCGCCGGACGCTGTTCGAGCCCGGTGTGTCGACCAAGCGGGGCGGGTGGGGAATTGGCCTCGCCTTGGTCCGCCGGGTCGTCGAGGATGCTCATGGCGGCGTGCTGTCGCTCGAGCCCAGCGATGAAGGCACCACCTTTTTGATTCAGTTTCCGACGATGGAGCGATGACCGACTCCCTGCTGCATGGCCTCAATCCCGCCCAACGCGAAGCGGCGGCCCACGTGAACGGCCCGATTCTGGTGCTGGCCGGCGCCGGGTCGGGCAAGACCCGCGTCCTGACCACGCGGATCGCCCGCCTGATCGCGGCGGAAGCAGTCCGACCCGAGCGGATCTTTGCCGTCACGTTCACCAACAAGGCCGCCGGCGAAATGAAGCAGCGGATCGGCTCGCTGCTCGGGCGGGATCCGGCCGGACTGTGGATCGGGACGTTCCATTCGCTTGCGGCCCGTCTGCTGCGCCGCGAGGCGGCCGCGCTGGGCTTCTCCGCGGGATACACCATCTACGATCAGGACGACTCCACCACGCTGGTCAAGCGTCTGCTGGAGGAGCGCAATCATCCGAGCAAGCTGTTCCCACCCCGGGTGATCCAGGGGATAATCTCGGCGGCAAAGAATCGGATGCAAACGGCCCAGGACCTGGAACGCTCGGCGCCGGGCGATCGCACGATTGCGGTGGCCGCCGATGTCTACGTCGCGATGCAGCAGGCGCTGCGCCAGGCGAACGCGATGGACTTCGATGATCTGTTGCTGCATCCCCTGGCGCTGTTCCGTCAGCATCCCGAGGTGCTGACCCGCTGGCAGCAGCGGTTCGATTACCTGCTGGTCGACGAGTTCCAGGATACCAACGGGGCGCAGTATGCCCTGGTTCGCGATCTCGCCGCGCGCCATCACAACGTCTTCGCCGTCGGAGACGACGATCAGTCGATTTACGGCTGGCGTGGCGCCGATGTCGGCAACATGCGCACGCTCCAGCAGGAGTTCCCCGGGACCGTCCTGGTGCGGCTGGAGGAGAACTACCGGTCCACCCGACCGATTCTTGAGGCCGCCAATGCGGTGATTGCGCAGAATACCGGGCGACTCGGCAAGACCTTGCGCACCGCCCGACCCGGCGGGGACAAGCTGATCGTCCTCGCGGCGGCCGACGAGCGCGATGAGGCGGAGTGGGTCGCCGCCGAGCTGAGTCGCCGCGCGCGTGAGGGCGACGACTACCGCGGCATGGCCATCCTCTACCGCACCAACGCCCAGTCGCGCGCCCTGGAAGAAGCGCTGCGTCGGGCCGGGGTGCCCTATCGCATCGTCGGCGCGATTTCCTTCTTCGATCGGCGCGAGGTGAAGGACCTGCTGGCCTATCTCCGCCTGGTGGCCAACCCGAGCGACGACCAGGCCTTTCTCCGGGCCATCACGGTGCCCCGGCGAGGGGTCGGACCCGCGGCACTGGCGGAATTGCAGGCCGCCGCGCGGGCGTGGGACGTACCGCTGTTGGCTGCTGCCGAGCGCGCCGAACTCATTACCGGATTGCGTCCCGGGGTGCGCAGCGCCCTCGGTGACTTCGCCACGTTGATTCAGCGCGGCATCACCCGGGCCGGTGCGGCAGCGCCGGCCGTGGTGATGGAGGAGTTGCTGACCGCATTGGATTACGAAGCGGCGCTGCTGGCCGAGGGTGTGGAGGGCGCCGATCGCTGGGACAATGTGCGCGAGCTGGTGGCCAGCGCGGCCGAATGGTCGGAGGTGGTCACCCCCGAGCAGGACCAGAACGAGGCAACACCGTTGCAACGCTGGCTGGCTGAGGCCGCGTTGTTGTCGTCTGTCGATTCGGTCGAAGGCAGTGAGGACGGCGTCACGCTGATGACGTTGCATATGGCCAAGGGTCTGGAGTGGCCGGTGGTCGTTCTCGCCGGGATGGAAGAAGGCCTCTTCCCGCTGGGACGCGCTCTTGAAACCGCCGATGGCCTCGAAGAGGAACGCCGTCTGTGCTACGTCGGCTTGACCCGGGCCCGCGATACCGTGATTCTCACCACCGCGCGCGCCCGGCGACGCGGTGGCGAATTGCGTCCCGGGCAGCCGTCACGGTTCCTTGCCGAATTGCCGGCCGAGCTGGTCGACGAACGGCGTACCTCGTTCGGCGTCTCGGCGGGATGGAGCGGCACCCGCGGGTGGGGCCGACCCAGTCGCCCGTCGACGTCGCCCAGTCCGGTGCGGCATCGGCAGCCGGCGCGACCGCAGCCTGATGCGGCGGTCGAGGACCACAACCAGGATGCGCCGCGGTACATCAAGGGCGAACGGGTGCGTCATCGGCGCTTCGGATCGGGTGCCATCATGGGGTTGAGCGGGACCGGCAAGGACACCAAGGTGACAGTGGGATTCGACGATCCCGAGGTGGGAACCAAACAGTTGCTCGTGGCCTTCGCCGGCCTGGAGCGCGACGAGGAGGGAGTATGAGCATCGGGCCGGATCAGGTGCGCGAGGTGGCAACGCTGGCGGAACTGGAACTGGCGCAGGACGATGTGATGCGGCTGAGCCAGGATCTGGAGCGGATTGTGGCCTTCGTGGAACAGCTCCCCGCCCTCAGCGGCCCGAGCGAGAGTGTGACAGTCGGCCCGTCCCACCTCCGGCTGCGCGAGGATGTGGTCGCCCCGGTGCCGATGACGCGTCCGGTGGCCGACATGGCCCCGGAGTTTGTTGAGGGCTTTTTTGTGGTGCCGGCTCTTGACGGACTGCACGAGGAATGAGCGCCCCCGATCTTGCGGCACGCACCATTGCCGCGCTGGAAGACGCGGCCCCGCTCCACGCGACACTGGCGTGGTCAGCGGCCGCGATCGATGCCGCCGCTGCGGCCTTGCCCACCGGCGATGCAGCGCCGCTCCACGGCATGGCGATCGGCGTCAAGGACAACATCGTCACCACGGGACTGCCCACCACCTGTGCCTCGCGACTGCTTGACGGTTATCAGTCGCCGTTTGATGCGACAGCGGTCAGCCGGCTGCGGCAGGCCGGTGCACTGATTGCCTGCAAGACCAATCTTGACGAGTTCGCGATGGGCTCATCGACCGAGCATTCAGCTTTTGGTCGTACCCTCCATCCGCTGGACGCCGACCGCGTTCCGGGGGGATCGAGCGGCGGCTCGGCGGCGTTGGTAGCGTCGGGCGCGGTGCGGGCCGCTCTGGGGTCCGAAACGGGCGGGTCGGTGCGCCAGCCGGCGTCGTTCTGCGGCGTGGTGGGGATCAAGCCGAGCTATGGGCGGGTCTCCCGCTTCGGCCTTGTCGCCTTCGGGTCTTCGCTGGATTGCATCTCGCCGTTCGGAGCGACTGTCGACGATGCCGCCGCCGTGTTGGCTGCCATCTCCGGTCATGATCCTCTCGATGTGACAAGCCACCCGCTGCCGCCGCTGGCGCTGGCGCCACCGCGCGCGGATTTGCGCGGCGTGACGATCGGTGTCCCGCAGGAGTACTTCCCGGCGGACCTCGATGCCGGGGTTCGGGCGGCGTGTGATCGGGCTCTCGAGGCGATGCGTCAACTGGGCGCCACGATTCGCGAGGTCAGCCTGCCGCATACCGCCACGGCGGTGCCGGCGTACTACGTCATCAATCCGGCGGAAGCCGCGGCGAACCTGGCGCGATACGACGGGGTCAGGTATGGCAACCGGCGCGAGGGGGCCGGCGCTGATATTCGCGCCCTGTATCAGGCCACGCGCGGTCAGGGGTTCGGGCCGGAAGTTCGCCGACGCATTCTGATCGGAACCTTCGTGCTCAGTGCCGGCTACGCCGAGCGCTATTACGCCCGCGCACAGGCGGCACGGCGCGGCATCATCGCCGATTTTGACGCGGTGTTCGCCAGCGGTGTCGACCTGCTGTTTACGCCGACCACGCCCACACCGGCCTTCCGCGCCGGCGAAAAGCTCACCGATCCGGTGCAGATGTATCTGGCCGATGTCTTTGTGGCTCCGGCGTCGTTGGCGGGTGTGCCGGCGATGTCGCAGCCGATCGGTCGGGCCGACGGCCTGCCGGTGGGGGGGCAGTTGATGGCGCCCTATCTGCGGGAGGCGGAGATGATCGCTGTGGCGAGACTGTTGGAGACGGCAATCGATGCCACGGCGGAGGTGCGCTGATGAGCTGGGAAACGATTATCGGCCTCGAGGTGCATGTTCAACTCGCCAGCCGCACCAAGATGTTCTGCGGCTGCGCGACCCGTTACGGTGCGGAGCCCAATACGCTGGTGTGCCCGATTTGTCTCGGGCTCCCCGGGGCGCTGCCGGTGCCCAATGCCGAGGCGGTTCGCCTGGGCGTGTTGGCCGCGCGCGCGCTGGGGTGCACTGTGCATCCGGTGAGCGTGTTCGCCCGCAAGAATTACTTCTACCCCGACTTGCCCAAAGGATATCAGATCTCGCAGTTCGATCGCCCGCTGGCAACCGACGGCACCATCATGATCGACACGCCCGAGCGGGGCACCATTCCCGTGACGATCACCCGGCTCCATCTCGAAGAGGACTCGGGCAAGTCGCTGCATGATCGCATCCCGGGGCGAACGGCCATCGATCTCAATCGGGCCGGGACACCGCTGGCCGAGATCGTCGGGTATCACGATCTGCGATCACCGGCCGAAGCCCGGGCCTATCTCACCACCCTGCGTCAACTGCTGATCTATGCCGGGGTGAGCGAGTGCTCGATGGAAACCGGTTCGTTGCGGGTCGATGCCAACCTCTCGGTGCGACGCCCCGGCGCGGCCCTAGGCACCAAGACCGAAGTCAAGAACATGAACTCCTTCGCCAACGTCGAGCGGGCGCTGACCGCCGAACGCGAGCGGCAGATTGCACTGCTGGAGGCGGGGGAGTCGGTGGCGCAGGTGACGCTGACGTTCAATGCCGCCACCGGTCAGGTACGGGTGCTGCGCAGCAAGGAAGACGCCCACGACTATCGCTACTTCCCCGACCCTGATCTGCCGCCGCTGATGCTCACCGCCGAATGGCTGAACGCGCGGGAGGCCGAACTGCCGGAGTTGCCGGCGGCGCGGCGGCAGCGCTGGCAGACCACCTGGGGGCTGCCCGATTACGATATCGGCGTCCTGAGCGCCGAGCCCCATATCGCCGAGTACTTCGAGGCGATCATCGACTGCGGCGTGGCGGCCAAGACGGCGGCCAACTGGGTCATGGGGGAGGGGCTGGCGAGCGTGGATGAGGCGGGACAATTCCCGGTGGCTCCGACCCGGGTGGCCGACCTGCTACGCCTGGTGGCCGACGGGGCGCTGTCGCTTCAGGCGGCGCGCAAGGTCCACGCGGTGATCGCCTCGGCCGATGAGGACCCGATGGCGGTGGCCGAACGGCTCGGCCTGGTGCAGGTTCAGGATCAGGCCGCTCTGGATCAGTGGATCGCGGCGGTGATGGCCGAGCATCCCGACGAGGTGGCGCGTTTCCGCGGCGGTGAAGTCAAGCTGATCGGCTTCTTCATGGGACAGATCATGAAGCGATCGGGTGGCACCGCCGATCCCAAGTTGATTCAGCCGTTGTTGCGCGAGCGGCTCAGCGGCTGACAGCGCCGTCCGAGTGGGTCAGGTGGGGATCGGTACCGGCAGGCGGGAGTCCGAACTGGGCTTCCGCCAGCGCGATCACCCAGTCACGATCGCGTCGGCCCGGCCCCCGCATTGCCTGGCGGCGGACATCCTTGCTGCGGAGTATGGCAGTCTCGCCGTTGGGGTCGAGCGGTTGCAGCGCCCCGGTCGGATCGTTGAGGGTCTCGCGGATATACGCGACGGCGCGATCCAGATGCGCCTGGATCGTCTCGTCGCTCAGCACCCAGCGACTCTGGTCGGCTGCCACCTGCATGCCCATCTGCCAGGGCTTGGAATCGGTCAGGTGGACCATGCCCCGGAACAGCCGTCGGTTGGTGCGGACGGAGAAGATTGTCGGCGAGAGAATCCGTTCGAGGTGGGCGTCGGCCGGCCGGTGGTCCAGCCGGATCAGTTCGCGGGCGGCGTGCGGCACCGCCGCGCCCAGCGCGGTCTCGACCCGCGACTCCCAGTAGGTATGGCCCATGGTCCGGGTGCTGCTGCTCAGCACCAGTTGCCGCGGTACGAAGTGGTTGTGGGCCACGGTGTCGGCGGCGAGGTGGGCCAGATAGCCCAGGCCGAAAGCGCGCAGCGCATCACTGGGGGCGAGCTGATAGACCTCGCGGCCCACGTGCCAGGCGTGGCAGTGGCGGTCCGCCGGCGCGAACTTCTTCGCCATGGTGGTGTCGGCGGCGATGCTGCCGTAGAGAAAGTCGTACGGGAAGGCGCGCAGCAGGTCGGCAGTGGCCGGGACCAGGTGATGCAACGAGCTGAGAATCTGCTCGCCCAACACTACATGAGTGCCGGGGGTCCACGCCTGCGCCGCATCGGGCCAGCACAGACCGATGGCGACAAGGACCAGCAGGGCCACCGCGGGTCTCATGCGGGGGGCTCGGAGTTCGCTGCGGCGCGAGTGTCGCCCTCGTGTTCGTCATCGTCCTGGTCGCTGTCCTGCTCCGGTTCGAATTCGTCCTCGATTTCCTCGTCCTCGTCAACTTCTTCTTCGTCCAGGCCCTCCTCGTCCTCGGCACTGGAGGTCAGGAAGCGGCCGACGTGAGTGAGCAGACCGGCGCCCGAGCGGAGCGACTGGATCGCATTGGCGGCGTCGAGCAGGGCGGCATCGGCCTCCTCGGTGGCCACTTCGAGCAGGGCGTCGAGGTCGGCCAGGCGCGATGCCATCTGCTGCGCGCCGTGATCGACCCGCTGCCGCATCCGGCGTGAGGTGTCGAGCACCGCGTCGACCTCGAGGCGGACCTGGTCGACAAGATCGCCGCCGGACTCGGTCAGGCGGTTGATGGCCGTGAGAGTCGGCGCCAGGTCGGTCCGCAGTTCGGCCAGTTCACGTGCCAGCGATTCGGTCTTGGCGCGGGCCTCGCGGATCAGGGAAACAGCCACCACCGCAGCGGCGACCACGCACAGGGCGATCAGCGCAAGCGCGATCGCGACGGTCGGGCCTACCCAACTGGCCATGGGACACTCCTGGTTGGAGTCATTCCGAATTCTAAGCGGGCCGGCCCCTCGGCTTGCGACAGCGGCGGCGGGAGGGAACCTTTGGGGATGCCTCCACGCTTCGTCGTCACCGGCCGCCGTCAGCTCAGCGGCACCGTCCGCCCGGCCGGAAACAAGAATGCCGCTCTACCGGTGATCGCCGCCGCGCTGCTGGCCGACGGGCCGGTCGAAATCGCCAATGTGCCTCGCATTCGGGATGTCGAGACCTTGCTGGAACTGATCCGGCGGCTGGGCGCGACAACCGAGTGGCACGACAATCGGCTGACCATCGATCCGCGGGCGTTGACCCCGCAGCCGCTCGATCCGGTGCTCTGTACCCGGATCCGCGCCTCGATCCTGTTGGCCGGGCCGCTGCTGGCGCGCTTCGGCAGCGTGGTGCTGCCGCCACCGGGGGGCGACGTTATCGGGCGGCGGCGGGTCGACACCCACTTCCTGGCGCTGGAACGGCTCGGGGCCCGGGTCGATGTGGGCGAGCGGTTTGAAATCCATGCCCGGCGGCTGCGCGGTGCCGACATCTTTCTCGACGAGCCCAGCGTCACCGCCACCGAGAACGCCTTGATGGCGGCCGCTACCGCCGAGGGGACCACCATCCTGCGCAATGCGGCAGCGGAGCCGCATGTCCAGGACACCGCCCGGGCGTTGGTGGCCATGGGGGCTCGGATCGACGGCATCGGGTCCAACTGCTATGTCATCGAGGGGCAGCAGCAGTTGCATGGTGCCGCTGTCGAAATCGGACCGGATCACATCGAGATCGGATCGTTCATTGGTCTTGCCGCGGCGACCGACAGCACCCTCACCATTGCCGGCGTGCGTCCCGATGACCTCCGGAGCACCCTGCTGGGTTTCGAGCGTCTCGGGATCGTCCCGCGGGTCGAGGGCGATCGGCTGGTGGTCACCGCCGGTCAGGAGCGGGCCATTCGCCCCGACCTGGGGGGGCATGTCCCCAAGCTCGAAGACGGTCCCTGGCCCGCGTTCCCGGCGGACATCATGTCGATTGCGATCGTGGCGGCGACCCAGTGCAGCGGCATGGTATTGATCCATGAGAAGATGTTCGAATCGCGGCTGTTCTTTGTCGACAAGCTGATCGGCATGGGGGCCCGGATCGTTCTCTGTGATCCGCATCGGGCGGTGGTCAGCGGGCCGGGACGGTTGCACGGCGGCACTGTGGAATCACCCGACATTCGCGCCGGGATGGCGATGCTGGTGGCGGCGCTCGCGGCCGACGGGGTCAGTACCATCCACAATGTCGGCCAGATTGAGCGCGGCTACGAGCGTATCGATCAGCGGTTGCGCGATCTCGGCGCGGCCATCGAACGCCATGAGGACTGATGAACTGATCGTCAGCGCCGATCCGCCGCTCTGGGAAGTGCCCGGGTGGCGCGAGCGCTTTGGAGTGAGCGCCGGGATCACGTCCCGGGGCAGCGCCAGCGAGCCGTTCGATCTGGGGCTCTGGTCCAGCACGCCGGTGCAGGCCACTATGGGCCGCTGGCGCCGGTTCCGCGCCGCGCTGCCGGAGTTCGCGGCGCAGGTCATGGCGCACCAGGTCCACGGCGACCGGGTCCTCTGGCACGAGGCGGCCTCGGGCTGGGTCATCCATGAGGCTGCCGACGGCCATGCCACGGCGGCCGCGGGGGTGCTGCTGCTGGTGACTGTGGCCGATTGCGTCCCGATTTATCTGGTCGCGCCGGCCCAGGGAGCCATCGCGCTGCTGCACAGTGGCTGGCGCGGCACCGCGAGTTCGATCCTTCGGCGCGGTGTTGAGCTGCTTGAGCGGCGGGTCGGGGCCGCACCTGCCGATATTGTAATGCATTGCGGTGTCGCTATTTCCGGTAGTCGATATGAAGTTGGTCGCGAGGTCGTTGACGGGCTTGGTCTCGCGGTGGAGGGGACGGGGCCGTGGCAGGTGGACCTGCGGGAGCAGCTCGGTCTGGCGGCCCAGCGGATCCGGATCGGGGAGGTCAGTCTGAGCGGTCACTGCACTGCCGAGCCGGGCGGGCCGTTCTTTTCCCATCGCGGCAGCGGCGGGCAGGATGGCCGGATGGTCGCCTGGTTGGGGCGGTTGCCGACCGACTGAGGCCTTGTCCCGGTGGTGGCGGCGCGAGTATCATTGGGCGCTGGAGCAAGGTTGGGGCAGGTGTCAGGTGTCGGGTGCCCCCCGACATTTTTGTTTATCCCCCCGGGAGTCGTCCGGAGTCGTGACCGAATCGCTGCTGAGTCCCGAGGAACTGCGCGCGGCTGTCGCCGAGCTGGGTTTTGAGCTGGTCGATGTGACCGGCGGGGATGCGCGGGATCGGGTGGTGCGGCTGCGGATCGATCGTCCCGGCGGTGCGGCGCCCGGGGCCGGCGTGACCACTGAGGACTGCGCTCGGGTGTCGCGCGCGTTGGCCGATCGGTGGGGCGAACGGTGGGCGGGGATCGAAGTCTCGTCACCGGGTATCGAGCGGCCGATCCGCTTTGTGGACCACTGGCGTCGCTACATCGGCCATGAGGTGGCTGTGCGTGCGGCGGGAATCCGGGGGCGACAGCGCGCCCGGATTGTTGCGGTGCCGGACGACCGGCACGTGGAGTTGGAGATGGCAGGCGCCCGACAGGTTGTGGCGCTGGCGGGGATTCGGAGTGCCACATTGGTGGTGGACTGGTCCGCGCTCGGGTAACCGGTAGTGGGAGATCGAGGAGATGACTCCGTCAGTCGATATGGTGAGTGCCTTCCGCGAACTCGCGAACTCCAAGCAATTGGAGCGGAGCGATCTGTTGGAACTGCTCAAGGATGGTATTCACGCGGCGCTGATGAAGAAGTATGGCCCGACCGTCCGGTTCGAACTCGAGGTCGACGACCTGACCGGCGCCATGACCGTGATGCGGCTGCGCCAGGTCGTGGCTGCGGTCGAGGATCCCAGCGCAGAAATTTCGCTGGAAGAGGCCCAGTTTGAGGACCCGGCCTTCCAGGTGGGCGATGTACTGGAAGAGGAGGTGCCGACCGAGGCCTTCGGGCGCCTGGCGGTGCAGGCGGCCAAGCAGCGGATCATCCAGCGGGTCCGCGAGGGAGAGCGCAATCGGATCCGTGATGAGTTCGCCCACAAGGTGGGTGAGCTGTTGTCCGGGGAAATTCAGCAGGTCGAGCGCGGCAAGTTCGTGATCATGCTCAATCGGTTCCGGGAAGCGGAGGCGATCGTCCCGTATCGTGAGCAGAATCACCGCGAGCATTTCCACCAGGGCGACACCATTCGGGCGGTGCTCAAGCGTCTTGAAGAGACGCCCAAGGGGCCGCGGCTGGTGATGTCACGGGCCGATCCGCTGTTTGTCAAGGCGCTGTTCAAGCTCGAGGTCCCCGAGATTCAGCAGGGGATCGTCGAGATTCGGGGCCTGGCGCGCGAAGCCGGGTCGCGGACCAAGGTCGCTGTGATTTCGCGCGACGACGCCATCGATCCGGTGGGAGCCTGTGTCGGCCTCAAGGGGTCGCGGGTGCAGGCGGTGGTCAATGAGCTGGGCGGCGAGCGGATTGACATCGTGCCGTGGTCGCCTGACCCGGAACGGTTTGCGCGCTTGTCGCTGGCGCCGGCGCGGGTGGCCAAGGTCTTCAGTGATATCGCCACCAAGACCATTCAGGCGGTGGTCGATGAGGACCAGTTGTCGTTGGCGATCGGGCGGAGCGGGCAGAACGTCCGACTCGCGTCCGAGCTGACCGGCTGGAAGATCGATCTCTATTCCAGTCGCGAGTGGCTGGAACGGGGCGGCGATGGCCCGCTGTTCGCCAGCGGCGAGCCCGACGACGACGAGACGCCGCGGGTTCCGCTGGCGCAGCTCGAAGGCCTCTCGCCCGAGCTGGTGGCGTTGCTCGATCAGGCCGGGTACGGTGCGCTCAACGATGTGATTGATCTGGAGCCGGAAGAGATTGCGCAAATTCCCGGCATGACGCGCGGCGCGGCCGATGAGTTGGCCCGGTTCGTCGCCGAACTGACGGAGGAGGATCCGGAGCCGAGCGACGGCGATGGCGCCGCAGCCGTCTGAGGAGACTGCCGCGCGGCTGCTGGGCCTGATCGGCCTGGGGGTGCGCGCGGGACGGGTGGTGGCGGGAGTCGACGCCACGCGGGCGCTGTTGCAACGACGCCAGGCGCGGGCGGTGGTGTTGGCATCGAATGCCTCACCGCGGGCAGTGGATAAGGTGCAGGCTCTGGCGATCGGTATTGCGGTACCGGTGATCGCCGGGCCGACGGCGGAACAGCTCGGCGAACGGATCGGGCGTCCACCGGTGATGGTGGTTGGTGTTCGGGATCACGACCTGGCGCGGGGACTCCTCGCCATTGTCGTGGCCCCGGATGGACCCTGATGGAGGACTCGAGTGGTTAAGACGAGAGTGCACGACCTCGCGGCGGAATTCGGCATTCCCTCGGAGCAGCTCCTCGGGATGCTGCGCGAGATGAACATCTTCGTGCGCAGCCATCTCTCGGCGCTCGAGCCGGATCAGGTCGCGGCGGCGCGGGTGCGGTGGGAGCGTGAGAAGCGGCGGAGTGCCGAACCGGAAACGCCCCGCAAGGGGCGGCGCCGCAAGGCCGCCGACCCCGAGCCGACGGCTCCCGTGACCGAGGCCCGGCCAGTGCGTCGGCGCCGGACGGCCGCGGAGGTTCAGGAACTCGAGGCCAAGCATCAGGCCGAATCCGACGACGCGCCGGAGCCGACGCTCTCGACCGAGGTCTTTGGTCGTGAGGACGCGCCGGTCGAACCGGCAGCGCCGCAGTTGTCGCTGGAAGAACGGGCTCGGCTGCTGTTCAAGGATCTGCCGGCCACCGCCGAAGAAGCCGAGGCCAAGCGCCAGGCCGACGAGGCGAGCCGAACCGCCGAGGCCGAGCCGCCGGCGGGGGAGAGCGATGCGCCAGCCGCCAGTGGCGACGAGGCGCCGCCACCGGTTGCGCCGGCTGCGACGCCGCCGGCCGCCGGATCGACCACGCCGCCCGCAAAGTCGCAGGCCCCGTCGGCTCCATCGGCCCCGCCGCCGGCGGCGGCCGGTGCTCCGCCGCGCAAGGCCTTCATTCCGCCCCGGGTACCGCGACCGGCGGCTCCGCCGGCGCGGGGACCCCGACCCAAGCCGGTCTTCTCCTCCAGCGCCCCGGTCCAGCCGCGGACGCCCCCGGGCGGCGCCGGTCGCAGCTTCGGACCCGATGCCCAGCCGGGCGGCGGTCGCCGCGGCGGCAAGGGCGGCAAGCGGGGTCGCAAGAATTTTGTTGATCAGGATGCGGTGCAGGCCAACATCGAGAAGACCCTGGCCGGGCTCAAGGGCGGCGGCAGTGGACGGAAGCGGGGTCGTTCGGATGAACCCAGCTATCGCGAATTGCTGGCCTCGCGCACGGCCGAAGAGCGGGAGCGCGAAAAGACCCGCATCCGCGTCAATGAGTTTATCTCAGTCGCGGAACTGGCCGACCTGATGAAGATCCCGGCCAATCAGATCGTCGCGTTCGCCTTCAAGGAACTCGGTCTGATGGTGACGGTGAATCAGCGGCTCGACTTTGATCAGATCGAGCTGATCGCCTCCGAGTTCGGGTTCGAGGCGCTGCGGGAGGAGGAGTATCAGGCCGATGTCAGCACCGCCGAGGTCGACGCCGCCGAGGACCTGCGGCCCCGGTCGCCGGTGGTGACCATCATGGGCCATGTCGATCACGGCAAGACATCGCTGCTCGACTACATCCGCAAGGCCAACATCGTGGCGGGTGAGGCGGGCGGGATTACCCAGCATATCGGCGCCTACAACGTCACAGTGCCCGGGGGCAAGGAAATCACCTTCCTCGACACGCCGGGACACCAGGCGTTCACCGCCATGCGGGCACGCGGCGCTCAGGTGACCGATCTGGTGGTGCTGGTGGTGGCCGCCGACGACCAGGTCATGCCGCAGACCATCGAGGCGATCTCGCACGCCCGCAACGCCGGGGTGCCGTTGGTGGTGGCGATCAACAAGACCGATCTCCCGGCGGCCAACGTGCTCAAGGTCAAGCAGGAATTGCTGCAGCACAACGTGGTGCTGGAGGAGTTCGGCGGCACGGTCTTGCACGCGCCGATTTCGGCAAAGACCGGCGCCGGAGTGGACGCCCTGCTGGAGCAGATCCTCTTGCAGGCCGAAGTGCTCGAACTCCAGGCCAACCCCGACGCGCGGGCCACCGGCACCGTGCTGGAGGCCACCCTCGATCCCGGCAAGGGACCGCTGGCGACCGTGTTGGTGCAGCGCGGCACCCTGCGGGTGGGCGACAACTTCATCTGCGGCAAGTTCTCCGGTCGTGTGCGGGCGTTGTTCGACGAGCGGGGCAACAACGTGAAGGAAGCCGGTCCCTCGATTCCGGTGCAGATTCTTGGCTTCGAGGGCGTGCCCTCGGCCGGCGACACCTTCATGAGTGTGGCCGATGCGTCGGAGGCGCGGGACATCGCGCAGAAGCGGCAACGGCTTGAACGGGAGGCCCAGAATCGTCGCTCGGCACGAGGCGGGACGCTCGAGGATCTGTCGCGGGCGCTCAAGGAAGGCGAAGTCTCCCAGTTGCCCATCATCATCAAGGCCGATCAAGGCGGCCCGGCCGAAGCATTGGCCGATGCGCTGGCCGGCCTCGGAACCGATGAAGTACGGGTCGACGTGGTGCACCGCGGCGTGGGGCAGATCACCGAAAGCGACGTGCTGCTGGCCAAGGCCTCGGGCGCGATCATCATCGGCTTCCACGTCCGCCCCGACGCCAATGCGCGCGCTGCCGCGGAGCGGGAAGGGGTCGACATTCGCACCTATCGGATCATCTACGAAGCCGTCGAAGATGTCCGCAATGCACTCGAAGGCCTGCTCAAGCCGGAACAGAAGGAGACCGTGCTGGGCGAGGCCGAGGTGCGGGAACTGTTCAAGGTCAGCAAGGTCGGCACGATTGCCGGCTGCATGGTGGTCAGCGGGACCATTCAGCGGGCGGCCAAGGCTCGGGTGGTGCGCGACGGTGTCACGGTCTACACCGGCGAGTTCGCGTCGCTGAAGCGCTTCAAGGACGATGCGCGCGAAGTGCGCGAGGGACTCGAGTGCGGTATCGCGATCGAGAACTTCAACGATCTCAAGGTCGGCGACCGGATCGAAGCCTTCCGGCTCGAAGAGGTGCGGCGGACGCTGGCGGCCTCGGCCAGTGACGCGAAGGAGTGAGGCATGGCGGGGAAGGGAGCATCGCACCGGCGCGAACAGGTGGCGGAAGCGATTCGCACAGTGGTGGCACTGGCATTGGCCGAGGGCGAAGTGCGCGACCCGCGGGTCGGGTTGGTGACAGTCAGCGGAGTCGAGGTCAGCCGCGACCTGTCGGTGGCCACCATCAGCGTGGTGCCGCATGGCGAGGAATCTGCGGATCGCGACGCAGCGGTGGCCGGGCTGACCAGTGCCGCGGGGTATCTGCGGCGTAAGGTCGCGCAGCAGTTGAGCACCCGTATCGCGCCGGAGTTGCGCTTTGTGCGGGATCGGGGGCTGGAGCATGCCCGGCGGATCAATGAGATTCTGGCCGGACTGCATCAGGATGAGGAGACACCATCCTGACGGGGGGATTGCTGATTGACAAGCCGGCCGGCTGGACGTCGCACGATGCCATTGCTGTGGTGCGGCGGCGTCTGGGGCAGCGCAGCATCGGGCACAGCGGCACGCTTGATCCGTTTGCAACCGGACTGCTGGTGATGCTGATGGGCCGCGCGACCCGCCTGGCGCGGTTCGTGGAGGCCACCAGCAAGGAGTACCAGGCGGTATTCCGCTTCGGCAGCCGGACCGACAGCGACGATGGCACCGGCGCCGTCGTGGCCACTGTGACGCCGAGCGAATGGCCGGATCGGGCCGTCATGGAGGGGATGGCAACCGGGTTTGTCGGCAGCTACCTGCAGCGGCCGCCGGCGTTCTCCGCCAAGCATGTGGCCGGGACCCGCAGCCACCGGCTGGCCCGAGCGGGTCGGGCCGTTGAGTTGGCGCCGGTGGAGGTGCGGATCGATGCGGTGGACGTGGTCGCGTGGGAGCCACCCGATCTCACGATCCGGGCGCGGGTGGGGGGAGGCACCTACCTGCGGGCCCTGGCGCGGGACATAGGCGACCGACTCGGTATCCCGGCCCATTGTGCCGAACTCCGTCGCACGGCAGTCGGACCCTTTCTGGTGTCTGATGCTGTGGCGCCGGAGCAGGTGACCCGCGAGGCGGTACGCGCCCCGGTCGAGATGGTACGCCATCTCCCGGGGGTGCAGCTCGACCCGGCGGCGGCCGCCGATGTCGGCTTTGGGCGCGCGGTACCGCGTCGGCCCGAGGACGGCGCGGCGACGGCGGCGCTGCTCGGGCCCGACGGGCGATTGATCGGTATGGCCGAGGCGCGGGATGAGGTGTGGCAACCGGTTGTGGTGCTGGAGCCGGCATGAGTTTGCTGGCGGCACCGGCGGCCGGGACGGTGGTCACTGTGGGCACGTTCGATGGTGTGCACCGGGGGCATCATGCGGTGCTGGCGGAGATCACCGCGCGGGCGCGGGCCCGCAATCGGGCCAGCGTGCTGGTTACCTTCGAGCCGCATCCGCTGGCAGTGGTCAATCCGCCGGCAGCACCGCCGCGGTTGACCACGGCACGGGAGCGGCTCGAGGCGGTGGCGAGCAGTGAGTTGGATCGCATGGTCGTCTTGCGCTTCGACCGAACGATGGCGAATCTGTTGCCCGAGCAATTTGTGCGGGAGGTGTTGCTCGGGCGCTGCGGGATGCGGGAGCTGGTGATCGGGCACGACCACGGCTTCGGGCGGGGGCGGCAGGGCGACGTCGAGATGTTGCGCCGACTGGGTGCGGAGCATCGGTTCGACGTGGATGTGGTGGCCCCGGTCATGACGTCGGGCGGTCAGACGGTGTCGAGTACCAGCATCCGCCGGGCGGTGGCCGGGGGTGATCTGGCCAGCGCCGCGCGACAGTTGGGACGGCGGTACACGGTCAGCGGGCGGGTGGAGCGGGGAGCGGCACGAGGACGGACCTTGGGGTATCCCACACTCAACCTGGCCATCGCTGCCGACAAATTGTTGCCCCCCGATGGCGTCTGGGCGGTGACTGTCGATACCCCGGTCGGTTCGTTCGGGGGGATGATGAATCAGGGCCATCGACCGACCTTCGACGATGGTCGTCGTTTGCTGGAAGTCCATCTCTTCGATGCCGAGGTGGATCTGTATGACCGGATGGTGCGGGTGGCGTGGCTGACACCGCTCCGCCCAATTCGCCGCTTCGATGGGGCAGCATCTCTCCGCCGCCAGTTGGGCGAGGATGCCGAGCGCGCTCGGGCCGTACTGGCCGACGCAGGGGATGACCTTCACGCGCCCGATGGGGCGCCCGAGTGACGATGTTCGCTTCGATTCGCAATCGCATGGTACTGATCGTGGCCCTGATCGGCGTCGCGGTCTTCTACCTCTATCCGCGCCCGGAAGTCGTCCGCATGCAGCTTGCCGACGAGTCGATGCACGATACCGTGATGACACGGATCCCGCTGCGGCTCGGTCTCGATCTGCAGGGCGGGATGCATCTCGAACTCGAGCTGGATGAGAGTGAGAAGGTCTCGGCCGACAAGGCGCGCGACACCGATCTCGCTCTGACCGTGCTCCGCAAGCGCATCGATGAGTTCGGTGTGGCGGAGCCGGTGATCCAGAAGGTCGGCAGCGACCGCATCGTGGTCGAGCTGGCCGGCATCACCGACCCGGAGCGCGCCAAGGCGATCGTGCAGAGCACCGCCGCGCTGGAGTTCCGGATTACCGACGAGACCCGGGCGCTCGACAATGCGCTACCGGCGATGGACCGGGCCCTCGCCCAGCTCGGCGTGACCAGCGCGGGCAGCTCCGGCGCCGTGGCCGGCGCGGATCGGGTCACCGAGTTGCTGGTCGGGGCCGACAGCGGCGGGGCGGCGGCCGACAGTGTCAGCGGCGACAGTGCCGCGGCGAGTTCGCCGCGCGCGGGCCCGGTGTTGCAGTCGCTGATTCAACCGTCATCGGCCTACTTCCCGGATCTGGTGCCTGGCGAGTATGCCGTGCTCGAGACGGCCGTGGTGCGGGTGGACTCGCTGCTGCGGTTGCCTGAGGTCGCCCGGCTGCTGCCCCGAGGGGTGGTCTGGCGCTGGGCCGGTGAGCCGATGGCGGCTGGGACCGAACAGATCCGCCTGCTCTACGTGCTCGATGCCGAGGCGATCATGACCGGCGATCGGCTGGAGACCGCGACGCCACGGATCGATCCCACGCAGAACCGGCCGGTCGTCGATTTCACGCTCGACCGGGCCGGTGGTCGCCGCTTTGGCGCCGAAACCAGCCGACACGTCGGCGACTTCATGGCGATCGTGCTGGACAACAAGGTCCAGGGACGGGCCCCGCGGATCAACAGTCGAATTGATCGGAGCGGGCAGATCACCATGAGCGGCTCGCTCAAGGAAGCCCAGGATCTGGCCCTCACCCTCAACGCCGGTGCGCTGCCGATTCCGCTCAAGGTGGTGGCCGAACGCCATGTCGGCGCGTCGCTGGGCGAGGCCTCGATTCATTCCGGCCTGCTCGCCCTGGCGATCGGTACTCTGCTGGTCGTGTTCATCATGATCGGCTACTACCGCTTGTCGGGCGTGTTGGCAGTGCTCGCCCTCGGTTTGTACATCCTCTTTACTGCGGCGAGTCTCTCGGCGATTGGCGCGACGCTGACCCTGCCCGGCCTGGCCGGTCTGGTGTTGTCGATCGGTATCGCGGTGGACGCGAACGTGCTGATCTTCGAGCGCATCCGCGAGGAACTCCTGGCCGGTCGGACCATTCGCCTGGCCGTCTCCGAGGGTTTCCGTCACGCGATGAATGCCATCGTCGACTCGAACGTCTCGACGGTGCTGACCGCGCTCTTCCTGTTCCAGTTCGGCACCGGACCGGTCAAGGGCTTTGCTGTCACGCTGATCATGGGTATCGCGGCCTCGATGTTCACTGCGATTTTCGTGACGCGCACGTTCTTCCTGATCTGGCTGGAGCGGAAAGATCCGCACGCCACCACCTTGAGCATCTGACCGACCATGACACGCTTCTTTGCAAACGCGAATTACGACTTCATCGGGATGCGCCGCCAGGCGTACGTCGTCACCGGTGTGCTGCTCGCGATTGGTCTGGTGGCCCTGCTGGGCCGCCGGATCCGCTACTCGATCGAGTTCACCGGCGGCACCCTGATCGAGGCGACCACCACCGGGGCCCCTTGGGACATCGAGGCGGTGCGCCAGGGGCTCGAATCGGCCGGACTGGCCGGCGCCGAAATCACACCATTCGGTGACGGTCACGCGATCGCGATCCGGGCTCAGGATGTGGTCGCCGGCGGCGATGTCGACGACACCCAGGCGACAGCCAATGCGATCGACCAGGTGCTGGGTGGACTGGTCGGCGCCGATCAGTGGACCCGAACGGCGGCCGAGTCGGTCAGCCCCAAGGTCGGTGGCGAGCTGCGGACCCAGGCGTTCCTGGCGATCTTCTTCTCCTTCTTCGCCGTGCTGGCCTACCTGGCCTGGCGTTTCGAATGGCGCTTCGGCTTGGCGTCGATCGCCGCGACGGCGCACGACATCGTGCTCACCATCAGCTTCATCGCCGTGATGAACCTGGAGGTCAGCCTGGTGGTGATCGCGGCCCTGCTGTCGATGGTCGGCTATTCGCTCAACGATACGATCATCATCTTCGACCGCGTGCGCGAGAACATGCGCAAGGACCCCAAGCACGACTGGGTCGCGATTCTGAATCGCTCGATCAACGAAACCTTGCCGCGCTCGGTGCTGACCCACGCCACTACCTTCGCCGCGCTGCTGGCGCTCATTCTGGTGGGCGGTGAAACGATCCGACCGTTCGCGCTGGTGATGGCCTTTGGCGTGATCACCGGGACGTTCTCGTCGATCTTCATCGCCTCGCCGGTGTTGATGTTCATCGAGCAGCGCTGGCCGGGCGTCGGCGGTGGTGGCGTCACGATCGCGGGGAAGTCGACCCGTCGGAGTGCGCCGCAGTCGGCATGACCGGCTGCATTGACACCCACTGCCACCTGAGCGATCCCGCCTTCGATTCCGATCGCGAGGCGGCGATCGCCCGGATGGCGGCGGCGGGTGTCGAGCGGGCGATTGTGGTCGAGAGTGCTCTCGAGCGCCTCGATGCCACCGCTGCCTGGGTGGCCGGCCAGCCGACGCTGAGCTGGGCCACGGGATGCCATCCCCACGATGCCTCCCACTGGGACGAGGGAGCCCGCGAGAGCGTACTCCGGGCGTGGCAGACCGGTGGCGTGGTCGCCGCCGGCGAGATGGGACTCGACTACCACTACGATCACTCGCCGCGCGACATCCAGCGGCGGGTCTTCGCCGACCAGCTTGCCGCCGCCGTCGCAGAGCAACTCCCGATCATCATCCATGCGCGCGAGGCCGACGCCGATGTCGCCGCGATTCTGCGCGAGCAGCCCACCGCTCGGGTGGTGCTGCACTCCTTCAGCAGCGGTCCTCTGCTGCGGGAGGCCGGTCTCGCGCTCGGCTGCTGGTTCTCATTCAGCGGGATGATCACCTTCCGCTCGTGGCAGGATGAGGCGGCTGTGCGAGAGGTCCCGCCGGAGCGACTGCTGGTGGAGACCGATGCGCCGTATCTGGCCCCGGTACCGCACCGCGGCCGGCGCAACGAGCCGGCCTTTGTGGTCGATGTTCTCCAGCGGCTG
>CBFGTB010000033.1:0-20153 GCA_965651715.1 uncultured Gemmatimonadales bacterium | reverse complement strand
TACGATCTGAACGGCGCCGAACTCTCCCGCGCCTCGGTCGACGGCCCGGCCGATTCGGTGCTGGCGCTGTCGAATGCGCTGGCGCTGGCGCTGTTGCGTGACATGTGGCGCTCGCGCGAGCCGCTGCCATCGGCCAATGCCTCGGGCATTCGGTCCTCGTCGATGCCGGCTATCCGCGCCTACCTGCGCGGCGAGCGGTACCACCGTCGTGGCCTGTGGGACAGCGCCCAGGTGGCCTTTGAGGATGCGGTGGCTCACGACTCCACCTTCGCGTTGGCGTGGTACCGTCTGGCCAATACGCTCGGCTGGAAGGGCGCCTATCAGGGAGCCCAGGCGCGGCAGGCCTCCGCGCTGGCCGTGAGGTATTCCGACTCGTTGCCGCCGCGGCTGCGATCGCTGCTCTATGCGTCGGATCTCTTCAATCGCGCCGACAATGCGGCCATCGATTCGGCCAAGGCCTACACGCGCCTCCATCCCAGCGACGCCGACGGTTGGTATCTCCTGGGGGAGGCCCAGTATCACGCCCGCTCCTATCGGCCGATGGCACCCGAGCCGTTGCGGCTGCCGTTCGACCGGGTGCTCAGCATCGACTCATCGTTGACGCAGGCCGCGATCCATCCGCTGGAACTGGCGGTGGCTGCGCGGGATACCGCCCTGATGCGGCACTACGCCGCCGTGTTCCGGGCTGCCGACGCCGATGCGGAACTGGATCGGGTCGCGCTGGCCCGCGCGGCGCTGGCCGGTTCAGACAGTGCCATGGCCGCGTTGTTCGGTGACGCGATCGGGTCGGGTGTGGCGTTTGCAGCCCTGATGGCCCGGTTCGACGACCCCGACGTGACGGGTGATGCGATTGCGGCCGCGGCTCAGGTGATCACCGAGCGGGGGCGGGCGCTCCCCAACGGTGCGCAATTGGTCGCACTCGAGCCGACACTCGATGCCGCTCTGGGGCGGCTCGACAGCGCCCGGGCCTACTTCACAGCGCATCGGATCAATGCGCCCGACCTGCAGGGGTATCTCAACGTGCTCCCCGCGCTGGCCGGCTTCCAAACTGCCCGGGGTTTGGCCCAGCTCGACTCGGCCATGACGGCGTCGCAACAGCGCAATCAGTATCTGGCCGCCTGGCGGGGCGTCGTGAAGCTGAGTCGCGGGGACTATGCCGGCGCTCGGACGATCGTCGCAGCCATGCTGGCATCTCCCGATACGGTGCAGGTGGAGATCCGGGGCGCTCTGACCGTGATTGACGGCATTGCCATGGTCGCCCAGGCCGATACCACCGGCGGGTTGGCCCGGGCACAGGCCGGGATGGATCTGATCGGCAGCTCGCTGGCCTTCAACGCCTTCACCGCCCCGGTCCAATTGCGCTATGCCCTGATGCAACTGGGGATTCCCGCGCAGCGTGAGGCCGGATTCATGCGCCTGCGCTGGGGATTTCCCAACTGGACCGAGGTCTATCCGATTCGCGAACGCTATCTGGCCGAAGCCTTCGAGGCCCGGGGGCAACCGGACTCGGCGCGGGCCCATTATCAGCGATTTATCGCGCTCTGGAACGGTGCCGACTCGGCCTATCAACCGCTGGCAACATCAGCTCGCGAAGCTGTGGCCCGGCTGAGTGCCGAGGTGCCCGGCCGCGGCGCACTCGAGGAAGCCACTCATGAGTGACCCGCTCGATGTTGCAGCGCTCGAGACCCTGCCCTTCGGCGAGCGGGCGCAAGCGGTACTCGACACCTTCGCCAAGGGCTGGAGTCGCGCGCGGGTCGACCTGATGATGAGCTGCTTTGCCGAGTCGGCGGTGCTGATCGAGACCCCCTTCTCGGCGCCGATTGTCGGTGCCGCCGCCATCCGGGCCTGGGCGGCCGACATCCCCTACAGCCAGTCGGAACCGCGTTTCGCTGTCGGCGAACTGTTTCTCGCCGGCGAGCGCTGGTTCAGCAGCGAGTTCCGGCTGGTGTTCCGCCGGCGGAAGTCGGGCCAGTGGGTCGATGCCCGCGGGGCGCTCTTTGTCGAAACCGATGGCGTCAGAATCACCGAGATGCGGATGTACTGGCACCGGACCAATGGCGGCAGAGACACTTCGCGCCCCTGAACCGGTCGATCTGTCCCAAAGTAAGGACATCTGCCCGGACGCCATGCGCCTATCGTGTTATATTTCAACATGTTAGCTCTGGCACGGTTCTGGAACGTCAGAACTGTACCTTGAGTGTATTCAGTCTGTGTCGGAGGTCTGCCATGTTCGCTTTACTAGCCCTGCTCGCTGCGACTCCGGCGCCGGTCACGGCCGGAGTCGGTGGTGCGGCATCAGCCGCCCCGATTCGGGTGACATTGAACGGTGGCGATTATCGACCGGGCGACCGGGTGTCAGTCGAGGTCTCGACCGGCGAGGACGGCTATCTGCTGGTCCTGCGGGTCGACGGTGATGGTCGGGTGCGGGTGTTGTTTCCTGCCACCCCCGATCTCGACACTGGCGTTCCGGGTGGGCGGCGGTACCAGCTTCGTCCCAATGGCGGTGATGCGACATTCCTTGCCGACGATCTGGGCGGCACCGGACTGGTGCTGGCCTACCTGGCGACCACGCGATACGATGTCAGCGGTTACGTGACGAATGGGCGCTGGGACTATGAGCGGTTGCGGCTCGATGATCCGGCTGGAGACGCCGAGGCGCAGTTGCTGACCCTGGTGGGGCGGATGAGTGGCGGTCGGGCGCTTGACTACGATGTGGTCGGCTACCGGGTCTGGGGACCGGGGTATGAGAGCGAGCAGCCGGTGGTGATTGCCGGCGGCGGGTATGACCCCTATTACGACGCCTACAATCCCTATTTCGATCCCTGCCTCGCCTGCGGCTGGCGCTCGCCGGGTCTCAACATCACCATCGGGAGTCGCTGGTACGATCCGTGGTACGACCCATGGTATGACCCGTGGACCGGTTGGAACAGTTGGGGCCGGTATTCGTCGCGCTACTACAGCGGCTGGAATGGCTGGTACGGCTGGGATCCCTACTGGGGCACCCCGTGGCGGCCGATTACCGTGATCAACACGCCGATTCGGCCGACGGTACCCAACCCGATTTACGGCACCCGGGCGCGGGCTCCGCAGACCGGCTTCGGGCAGGGGGGAGCGGGGGTGAGCCGCCGTCTGATCGACCCGGTTGTGCCGCGCGCAGTCGACCAGGGACGGAGCCGTCGCCGGAACGATCCGGTGCGGCAGCAGCCGGCGCCGAGCCGTCCGGCGACGAGTGCTCCGCGGCCGAGTGCCACGCCGCCGGTGCGTGTGAATCCGGCCACACCTGAGCGGAATCCGACCCGGGCTCGTGGCCGCCGTCCTGCGCCGAGCGTCGAGCAGAACCGGCCGGCGCCGCGGCAGATCGAAACCCGGCGGGAAGAGAGCCGGCCGGTCTATCGGCCGCCGGTGAGTCGGGAACGGGTTCAGGCCCCGGCGCCGCGGCGTGAAGCGGGTTCGCGGCCGGCATCCAGCCCGCCGCCGCGCCGGGCCGCCCCGGCTCCCCGGCGCAGCAGCCCGCCGCCGGCCCGGGCGACGCCGCCGAGCCGGACGGTGTCGCCGTCGGCGGGGCGGACGTCGGCTCCGGCTCCGGCACCGCGGCCCAGGGCCCGGAGCCGCGGCCCCAACTGAGCGGCAGGGGAACGGAGTGGGACGAGCGCGTCGATCGCTATGCCGGTCGGCGCGCTCGGGCGTATTGGAGGCCCCAATCGAGCAGCTCGGCACTGCGCAGGCCGACCCGGGTGGCGGCATCGACTGCCTGCTCTTCGGTCATCCCCTGATCGAGGATGAAGTAGGGAATCAGCGCACCGCCCACCCTATTGGCGCTGGCGCAGTGCAGCATGACCGGCTGGCCGGCGTAGCGGCGGACCGCCGCCAGGATCTGATCCAGCAGAGCATCGTCGAGCGCCCCCAGCGTGACCGGGATATTGACATACGCGGCGCCGCTGGCGGCCACGGTCTCGGGCTCGTCAAAGGGACGGTTCTCCATCGGATCGCGCAGGTCGATCACGGCGACCACGCCCTGACGGGCAGCAGCCTGAAGCTGATCGGCACCGGGTTGGCCGCAGGTGATCAGCCACGGCAGTGGTTGGGCGGCGTTGGGGGCACCAGTGATGGTTTCAATCAGGGACACGATTGGGCTCGCTTGATCGGTGGACGGGGAATATACGCCTCGGTTCGGGTAGATTGGGACATGCGCCCGGTCGCGATCGCCCAGTACCAGTTCCGCCCCGTCAAGGGCTCTCCTGCCGCCAATCTCGACCTGATCGGTGAGATGTTGGCCCAGCTTGCCCGTGCCGGCGAGCCGCCCGACCTGCTCATTCTGCCGGAAACAATCACTACCGGCTACTTCCTTGAGGGCGGCGTGCGGGAGCACGCGATGTCGGCCGAGCAGCTCTATGCCGAGCTGAGTGCTCGCCACGCCGCGGCCGGCGGGCCGCCGATCGACATTGTACTGGGCTTCTACGAGCTGTGGCAGAATCATCATCACAATGCGGCGCTCTGGGCCACGTTGGGCGGCCCGGCGGCCGGGATCTGCCATGTGCACCGCAAGCTGTTTCTGCCGACCTACGGCGTGTTCGACGAAGAGCGCTTCGTCGAAGCGGGTCGCGACCTGCGTGCGTTTGACACGCGGTTCGGTCGGATGGCAGTGCTCATCTGCGAAGATGCCTGGCATGCGCTGTCGGGCACTGTGGCCGCGGTCGACGGCGCCGAAATGGTGGCGGTGATTGCCGCCAGCCCGGCGCGAGGACTGGCGCCGGATCCCACCCACCCGGGTCAGCCCCAATCGTTGGGGCGCTGGGAGCGTTTGGCGCGGGACATGGCGGGGGAGCACGGCATTTTCGTCGCCATGTCCCAGTTGGTCGGCTTCGAGGCCGGTAAGGGATTTCCCGGCGGCTCGTTGCTGGTGGGCCCCGACGCCGAGGTGATCGGCCGTGCCCCGGTATTCGCCGACGCGCTGATGCAGCATACCGTGGATCTGGACGCCGTCGCGCGGGTCCGGGCTGATTCACCGCTGTTGGCCGATCTGGAGCAGCGGTTGCCGCATCTGATCGACTCCCTGGAGCGGGCCCGCCAGCGCCGAGCCGGCGGAGACGCGGTGCCGGCGATCACGCCGCAATCGGTCGCGCCCGTTCGCAGCGCGAGTGGTGGACCGGTGGAGCGGCCTCGGTTGGCGATCGATGCTGAACTGACCGTGCGCTGGCTGGTCGAGTTCCTGCGCGACGAGCTGCGTCGCCGGAGCGGCTTCGAGCGGGTGCTGGTCGGCCTGTCCGGCGGGGTCGACTCGGCGGTGGTGGCGTATCTGGCGACTGCCGCGCTGGGAGCCGATCGCGTGATCGCCGTGCGGATGCCCTACGTCACATCGAGTCCGGCGTCGCTCGATCATGCCCGACTCGTCACTGCCGCGCTGGGGATTGAAGAACGCACTGTCGAGATCACCGCTGCCGTCGATGGCTATGCTGCCCACTGCGGCGAGGCGATGACGCCGGCTCGATTGGGCAACGTCATGGCGCGGATTCGGATGACCACCTTGTTTGATCTCTCGGCGGCGCTCGGGGCGCTGCCGCTGGGCACCGGCAACAAGACTGAACGCCTGCTGGGCTATTTCACCTGGCACGCCGACGACACGCCACCGATCAATCCGATCGGCGATCTGTTCAAGACCCAGGTCTGGGCGCTGGCGGAGCAGTTGGGTGTGCCACAGGTGATCATCGACAAGCCGGCCTCGGCGGATCTGATCGTCGGACAGACCGACGAGGCGGATTTCGGGACTGACTACGCCACGGCCGACGGGATTCTTGATCTGGTGCTGCGGGGCTTTGATCGCGCGGCGCTTCACGCCGCCGGCTACAGTGCCGAGCAGATTGATCTGGTCTGTGGCCGCCTCAATGGCACCCATTGGAAGCGGCGGCTGCCGAGCACCGCGATGGTGAGCGGCACGGCCATCGGTGAGTATTACCTCCGTCCGGTCGATTATTAGGGAATGTGTCTGCCACCGCTCCATTTTCCTGTGACCTCCCCGCCGGAGACGACTGCCGCCATGCCGCTGCCTGAATCCCGACCGATGTCGCACGCCCGCGGCGAGATCTCGACACTGGTCATGCCGCACATGGCCAACATCCTCGGCGACATGTTCGGTGGCGAGATCATGTCGATGGTCGATCAGGCCGCGGCGATCGCCGCCATCCGCCATGCCGGCGGACCGGCCGTGACGGCCTCGATCCATCGCGTCGACTTCCGCGAGCGCATCGCGATGGGATCGCTGGTGACCTGCGTGGCCCAGGTCGAGTACGTCGGCAACTCGTCAATGGACATTGTGGTTGATGTCGTGGCGGAGAAGCCGAGCACCGGCGAGCGGCGCCACACCCACACGGCCCGGCTGGTCTTTGTGGCCATCGACGACTATGGCCAGCCCAAGCGCGTTCCGCGGTTGATTCCGGAGTCAGCCGATGAGCAGGCCCGCTACGCGGCGGCCGAAGCCTATCGCCGTGAGCACCGCGACCGATGACGGCGCCGCGGGTGGCTGTGGTGCTGGGCGGCGGCGGCGCCAAGGCGGCGGCTCATCTGGGAGCGGCCATCGCGCTGGCCGATCATGGCATCACGCCGGTGCATTGGATCGGCACCTCAATGGGCGCGGTGGTGGCGGTGGCGATGGCCGGCGGGGCCGACCCCGCCGCGGTGCTGGACGGCTTCGCCACGCTGCGTCCGCGAGATGTATTGCAGCGGGTGCCGTTCTTCCCGCTGCGCGGCATCTGGACGCCCGCGGTGTTCCGGGGTTCAGCCTTCCGGCGGGCGATCGAGCTGATGATCACTCCGCGCCGCTTCGCCGATTTGCGGGCGCCCTGTACCATCACCGCCGTCGAGGCCGAGACCGGGCGGATTGTGGCATTCGGCAGCGACGGCGAAGAGGCGCCGATCGTTGATGTGCTGGCCGCCTCCTGCGCTCTGCCGCCCTGGTTCCCGGCGGTGACCGTCAATGGTCGTCGGTTTCTTGACGGCGGCCTGCGGGCACCGATGCCGCTGCGCTGTGCCGAACAACTCGATGTCGATCTGGTGATCGCCATCGATGTCGGACCGGGATTCGATGAATTGGGAACGCCGGTGCATCGGCCGCCGCCGCTGATCGGTTCGGCCGACACGGCGATCGGATGGTTGATGGCCGGGACAACAGCACTGCTGCGAACCGAATGGGAACTCAAGCCGACGCTGCCCCCGTTGCTCTGGGTCCGCCCGGTCAATGATCGGGGAGCGACGTTCGCCCTGGATCGGATCGCCGAGTACGGGCGAGCCGGTGAACGCGCCATGCGCACTGCTCTCGAGGAGTTGTGATGTCCGAACGTTCGCCGTGGTTCACGCCCGAATCGGCAAAGCGTACCCTGCCGCTGGTGTCCCGCATTGTGGCCGAACTGATCGAACTCAAGCGCGATCGGGCCGGTATGGACGCTCTGGTGGGGAATCTGGCGGCCGAAGGCGCAGCCGATGTCGCCACCGAAACGGTTCGGCGTGCCCGCCAGCTTGCCGCGGATCTCGCCGCCCGGATTGATGCCTGTCATGAGGAGTTGGCCATGGTGGGGTGTCGAATGCGCGATGTGGCGCAGGGGCTTGTCGATTTTCCGGCCGAGCGCGATGGCCATGAAGTGCTGCTGTCATGGCAGCTTGGCGAGACCGATGTCGCCTACTGGTTCGACATCGACCCGCGCGACACCGAGCGGCATCCGCTCGACGAACTGTTCTCGGTGCAGGAGTCGTCGTGAGCCACCTGTGGCGCTTCGCCCATCTGCTGGCGTTCACGCTCTGGCTGGGCGGGGCGGCGGCCGTCCTGGTGGCAGGCACGGGCTATCGTCGGCTCGATCGACGCCTGTGGGGTGCGGTGGCCGACAGTCAGGCCGCGATGTGTCGCCTGCTGGTTGGGCCGGGCGCCATCCTCAGCGTCGCGTCGGGTCTGATGCTGACCTTTCGGATGTATGGAGCGCTCTCGGGGCAGGTCGGCGCCTGGCTCGGCTCGATGCAGGGACTGGGTCTGGTGGCGGCGCTGGTCGCGCTGCTCGGCATGATGCCGGCCGCGGGCCGCCTCATGCGTCTGGAACCGATCGGCGACGGGGCTGCCGCGTTCGATATGATGCGCCGCCGCCTCTCCCTCAGCGCGGTGATCAGTGGACTGCTGGCGCTTGCCGCGCTCGGCGCGGGGGCACTGTACCGGTGAGTTCGCGGCTGTCGCGCCGCGAGTTGCTGCTGCTCGGCGCCATGGTGCCGGGTTTCGAGGGCCTGGCCCGCCGCGTCGGCTCGTTCAGTGCTCCCGATCTACCGCGCCGGCCGGGGCCGCCGCAGAGCGAGGCCGACTGGCAGGCCATCGCCCGGCAGTTCGTCATCGCCGGCCTGCATCTCAACACCGGCACCTACGGAGCCTGTCCCCTGCCGGTGATCGAAGCGACAATCCATCATCTCCGCGCCTTTGAACGGATGACCCAGCAGGAACATCCCGACGTGGCAGCGCTGCACCGCCGCCTGGAACAGTTCCTCGGTGCCTGGCCCGGTTCGGTGGCGGTGGTGCGCAATACCACCGAGGCGATGAGCATCGTGGCCAACGGCATCACGCTGGCGGACGGCGACGAAGTCCTGATGACCAGCCATGAACACATCGGCGGTCAGTGTCCGTGGGAACTGCTGGCGGCGCGACGGGGGACCACGGTGCGGCGCTTCACGCCGCCGCTCGATCCCGACGATGAGGAGCAGGTGGTCGACGCCTGGCGTCAGGCCATCGGCCCCCGCACCCGGGTGATGATGATTTCTCACGTGCTGTTCTCCACCGGGATGATGCAACCGGTGGCGCGGCTGGTTCGCCTGGCGCGGGAGCGGGGCATTGTGGCCGTGATCGATGGTGCTCATCCCCCCGGGATGATGGCCCTCGATCTGCAGCGGATCGACGCCGACTACTATGCCACATCACCTCACAAATGGCTGCTGGCCCCCAAGGGAACCGGCCTGCTGATCACCCGCCCGGATCGGCTGGCTTCCACCTGGCCGTTGATCGGATCGGGCGATTGGGCCGCGACCGATTATCGCCGGTTTGAGCATGTGGGTACCTCGAATGAATCGCTGCTGGCCGGGCTGGCCGCGGCGCTGGAGTTCCAGGAGGGCATCGGTCGCGAGGCGATCGAAGCGCGCTCGCGCGGCCTGGCCAGCCAACTCGATCGCCAGTTGCGCGACGTTGCGAAGGTTCGGGTCGTTTCGCCGCGCGGGGCGGCTCACCGCTCAGCGATCGTCTCGTTCACCAAGGACGATGCCAGCGCTGCCACGTTGCAGCGGGAGTTGGGACGGGCCGGAATTCGAGTGCGCCGGATCGCCGAGTTCGGCTATGAGTATATCCGACTCAGCACGCATCTCTACGTTCTGCCGGAGGACCTCGAGCGCACTGTCGCGCTGGTGGCCCGCATTGCCGACTGAGTCTTGGCACTGCGGCAGACCGGCGCGACCGGGCACTGATCACAGCGCGTCACCCGGGCGGTGCAAATCAGCGCTCCCAGCTCCATCAGCGCCTGGTTGGTGAGCCAGGCGTCGGCACCGCGGCGCGGGACGAGCGCCTGGGCCGTGGCGGTGAGGCGGCGCTGACCCGCAGCGCCGGCGCGGAGTCGGGGATGAAAGACCCGGCGCAGCACCCGGGCCACATTGGTGTCGACAGCGGGGGCGTTGAGTTCATAGGCGAAGCAGGCCACGGCCCCGGCCGTGTACGGACCGATGCCCGGAAGCGTCAGCAGTTCGTCGGGGGTGGTGGGCAGCGTCCCCTGGTGATCGCGGACCACGGTACGGGCCAGGCTGTGCAATTGGGCGGCGCGCCGATAGTACCCCAGGCCGTCCCAGGCCTCGCGCACGGCGCGGGGACGCGCTCGGGCCAGGCTGGCCAGGTCGGGGAAGCGATCGAGGAAGCGGTGCCAGTATCCTTCTACCCGGGCGACCGGGGTCTGTTGCAGCATGACTTCGGACACCAGGATACGGTAGGCGTCGCGGGTATGCCGCCAGGGGAGGTCGCGGCTGTGCTGCCGAAACCAGCGCAGCAGTCGGCGCTTGAAGCGGAGACGACGCTGGCTGTCGGTGACGATTCGCGCGGTGGCCACGGGCGGGCAATCTAGGGTGTCGAGGATCACAGGTCGAGGAGGTGGGCGCGGGTGAGCACTCTGGTCGGACAGTTGCAGCAGCGGATCGGTCAGATCACCCTCGATGCCTTCGCGGCGGTGGGGCGGTTCGCCCTGCTGATCGTCGAGATGGGGCGCGGGGTGCGCGAGGTGCGCACCTGGCTGCCGCGCACCCTCGATGAGGCCCATAACATCGGGACCGGGTCGCTGTTCATTGTCCTGCTGATCTCGGCATTCGCCGGGGGCGTCACCGCACTTCAGGCCGGCTACCAGTTTACCGGCAACATTCCGATTTATGTCGTGGGTTCGCTGGTGACCGAGTCGATCGTGCTGGAGCTCGGCCCGGTGCTGGTCGGGCTGATCCTGGCGGGTCGCATCGGTGCGCGCTACGCGGCGGAGCTGGGCACCATGCGGGTGACCGAACAGATCGACGCCTTGGAGTCGCTGGGACGCTCGCCCGCCAGTCATCTGCTGGTTCCCCGGGTGCTGGCCTGTCTGCTGGTGATTCCGATGCTGGTGGTCTTTGCCGACATCACGGCTGTGGCGTCGGGCTGGCTGGCCGCCAAGACCGCGTTGCCGATTACCGATCAGGATTTTGCCTACGGGGCCCGGGTGTTCTGGCGGCCGTTCGATGCCTGGTATTCGATCATCAAGGCCGTGGCCTTTGCCGCGGCGATCGGATTGATCTCATGCTACCGCGGGTTTACGACCCAGCAGGGCGCCGAAGGAGTGGGGCGGGCCACCACCGGGGCGGTGGTGACCACGTCGGTGGTGATCCTGCTGCTTGACCTTCTCCTCGCCCAACTGTTGCTGACCCATTGATCCGGATCCGGGATGTCGCCAAGCGGTTCGGCGCGCAAGTGGTTCTCGACGGTGTCAACCTCGATGTCCAGGAGGGCGAGACGCTGGCGCTGCTGGGCCCGTCGGGCACCGGCAAGAGCGTCCTGCTCAAGCATATCATCGGCCTGATTCGTCCCGATCGTGGCGAGATCGATGTCGACGGCATGTCGGTCCCGACGCTGTCGCGCACCGCGCTGGCCACGCTGCGGCGACAGATCGGCTACGTCTTTCAAAACGGTGCCCTGTTCGATTCGGACGACGTCTATGAGAACATCAGGATGGGGCTGACAAATCCTGACGAGTTCGCCGATGAGGCCTTTGCCCGGGAACGCGCCGCCGAATGCCTCCGGGTGGTGAATCTGCCGGTCTATACACTCAGCAAGATGCCGGCTTAACTCTCCGGCGGAATGCGCAAGCGGGTGGCGATCGCCCGGGCGATCGCCGGTCGACCGAAGTATGTGCTGTATGACGAACCGACGTCCGGGCTTGACCCGGTCAATTCCGACATCATCGATAGTCTGGTCACCCGCATGAATGAGGAACTCGGGGTGACCGGGGTGATGGTGACTCACGATGTGCGTGGGGCCTTCCGGACGGCGCATCGGATTGCGCTGCTCACCGGGGGCAAGGTGATTGCCGAGGGGACGCCCGCCGACTTCCGGGCAATGGATGATCCTCGCGTTCGAGCTTTCCTTGAGCGCGATTTCGATCGCGCCTCCATCTGACGGGAACTGAGCATGCATTCATACCACAAGGAAGCCACAGTTGGCCTGATCGTAATGCTTGGCGTCGCAGGATTCGTCGCCGGATCGATGTGGCTCAAGGGCAAGGCCTTCGGCAATCCGCCCGAGGTGCGGGTGGCGTACGCCGATGTGCGGACCCTGAAGGAAGGGTCGCCGGTCAGGGTCTCCGGGGCGGTGATCGGCCAGGTGGAGACGATTGCCCTGGAACGTCCCGGGCGGGTGATCGTGACGCTGACCTACGACGACGACCTGGTCACCCCGACCGTCAACGCCACTGCCGCACTGGTCGGCGTGGGGATGTTGGGCGACATGGCGATCGACTTCATGCCCGGCACCGGCGCGCCGCTGGGGCCGAATCAGGTGATTGAAGGTCAGCTCACGCCCGGGCTGTTGGATACCGGCAATCAGTTGGCTGCCCAGGCCGGCACCGCGCTCGAATCGCTGACCCGGATGATGGACACCGCGTTGGTGGTCGATCTGCGACGGACCCTGGCGAGTACCGAGCGGGTGATGAATTACCTTGCCGACCGGCAGAATGGACCGGCCGCAGAAATCGCCCCGACCATGCGTCAGGTCCAGGCCATGGCGGCGCGCCTCGATTCCACCCTGGCCGGGGTCGACAGCCGCGCCCTGGCGGCCCGGATCGACACCACCATGCGTCAGGCCGGAAGCGCCAGTGCGCATCTGGCGTCACTCACCGCGCGGATGGATACTCTGCTGACCCGGATCGATCGCGGCGAGGGCAGCCTCGGACGACTGGTGTCCGACAGTACGCTGTACCAGGAGTTGACCCGAACCTTGCGGGCCACCAGCGCCCTTGTCGATTCGCTCGCCCAACATCCGGAGCGGATTGGTATCACAGTCAAGATCCTCTGATCGGAGAGCTGGGAGTGGATATTCAGACGACGGTACGCCAGATCCTCAGCGCCATCGGTGAGGACCCGGACCGCCCCGGTCTGGTGCGGACACCGGAACGGGTGGAAAAGGCGCTCGCCTTTCTGACCCGCGGGTATGCCCAGGATGCGGCAGCCGTGATCGGCAGCGCCCTGTTCCCGGCCGATCATCAGAACATGGTGGTGGTTCGGGATATCGAGTTCTACTCGCTCTGCGAGCATCACATGCTGCCGTTCGTGGGGCGGGCCCACGTGGCCTACATCCCCAACGGCCGGATCGTCGGTCTGTCCAAAATGGCCCGTGTGGTCGACGTGTTTGCACGGCGGCTGCAAGTGCAGGAGCGGATGACCGATCAGATTGCCGACGCCCTGGTCGAGGCGCTCGATCCGCTCGGCGTCGGCGTGGTGCTCGAGGCCTCCCATTTCTGCATGATGATGCGCGGGGTGGAGAAGCAGAGCAGCCGCACGATTACTTCGGCGCTGCGGGGCGATTTCCGCGATGACGCACGGACCCGCGAGGAATTCCTCCGGCTGGTCCACAACGGGCAGTGATGATCAGGCTGACCTTTCTGGGCACCGGCGCAGCAGTGCCGTCGGTGGAGCGCAACGTGACGGCGCTGATGATCGAGCGCGCGGGCGAGCCGCTGCTGTTCGATTGCGGCGAGGGCACCCAACGTCAGATGATGCGCTACGCTGTCGGGTTCACCGTGCAGGACATCTTCTTCACCCACTACCACGCCGATCACACCCTGGGTCTGCCCGGTCTGCTCCGGACCATGGGCTTGCAGGAGCGGACTGCGCCGCTGCGGCTGCACGGACCGCGCGGTGCGGCGGATCAGCTCGGCACCCTGGTGACGCTGGGAATGGAACGGCCCCGGTTCCCGGTGTCGATTCATGAGGTCGCTCCGGGGGATCGACTCGACCGAGGCGACTATGTGATCGAGGTCGAGGCGGCACTGCACAAGGGCGCCGCCGTGGGATACGCGCTGGCCGAAAAGCCGCGACTGGGTCGGTTCGATCCGGAACGGGCCCGCCAGCTCGGAATCCCGGAAGGGCCGCTCTGGGGGGAAATCCACCGCGGCCGATCGATCAGCCTCGACGACGGCCGGGTGGTCAGCCCGGCGGAACTGGTCGGTCCCCCGCGGGCAGGCCGGCGGGTGGCCTTCAGCGGCGATTCCGCGCCGGCGCCCGGCATCCTCGAGCTGGCCCGCGGGGCCGATCTGCTGGTCCATGAGGCCACGTTCGATCGGAGCGAGACGGTCCGGGCTCGAGAGACCCGCCACAGCACAGCAGCGGAGGCCGCCGAGCTGGCGCAGCAGGCCGGCGTCGGCGCGTTGGTGCTGACTCACATTTCGGCCCGGTATTCCCGTGACGCGCCCGAGTTGCTGGAGGAGGCCCGCCGGATTTTTCCGGCGACCAGGATCGCCCGGGACGGTCTGGTGATCGAGGTGCCGTTCCCCGAATGAGCCCGGCGGGCTTGCCGCGGCCCGCCGCCACCCGTAAGTTGATCCGCCTTGCGGGGCTGTAGCTCAGCTGGGAGAGCGCTGCAATCGCACTGCAGAGGTCAGGGGTTCGATCCCCCTCAGCTCCACTTCGATGCCCGCATCACCTCGATGCGGGCATCGTTTTTGCTTCGTCGGCTGTCATGATCAGTTTCGTGGCCGCTGCACCCCACTCTGACCCGGGATCCGGGTCACCTCGCCACGACGAGTCGCCCGTCCCGCTGATCGGGGTGGCCGTCGGATTGTCCTTCGCACTCGACCTGGCCGAGGGTCAGCCGACCGGACATGCGGCCCGGTCGGCGTTGATCGGAATGCGGCTGGCGGCGGAACTCGGTCTCGACCAAGTCGAGCGGCGGGACCTGCTGTACGGCCTGTTGCTCAAGGACCTGGGCTGCACCAGCACTGCGGCGCGACTGGTCGAGCTTTTCGATTCCGACGATCATCTGCTCAAGCGCGCTCATCGGCTGGTGGACTGGACAATTCCCGGCGACGCCACCCGCTACGCCTTCAAGCATGCGATGCCGGGTGGGTCGCGGATGGCCCGGGCGTGGCACGCTCTCCGGCTGGGGCGTCGCTCCAGGACGATCTTCCACGAATTGGCCCAGCTCCGGGCGACTCAGGGCGTCGAGATCGCGACTCGAATCGGGTTGCCCGACGGCGCGGTGGCGACAATCGCCGGCCTTGATGAGCACTGGAGCGGTCGAGGCGGACCGGACGGTCTGGCGGGCTCGGCGGTGCCGATGCTGGCGCGGATCGGCGCTCTGGCTCAGGCCGTGGATGTCTTTGCCCGGGCGTTCGACGTGCAGAGCGCGTTCCAGATGGCTCGGGAGCGGAGCGGGACTTGGTTCGACCCCACCGTGGTCGATGCCCTCGCGGCTGTGGAATACGACGCCACCTTCTGGCAGCAGCTTTCGGGCGTGCCGAGCAGTGAGCAGCTTGCCGCTGCAGAGCCCGACTCCTGCCGCCTGCTGGCCGACGAGCAGCAGCTTGACCGAGTGGCCGAAGGCTTCGCCCGCGTGGTCGATGGCAAGAGTCGGTTCACTCGTGAACACTCGACTGGTGTCGCATTTCTGGCCGGTGGTACCGCCGAGGCGCTGGACTTGTCGCAGAATGAGGTCCGCAGCCTGCGGCGGGCGGCGCTGCTTCACGACATCGGCATGCTGGGGGTGAGCAGTCGGATTCTCGATCATCCCGGCTCGCTCGATCCGGTGGAGGTGCAGCTCATGCGGCAGCACACCCGCTACACCTTCGAGATCCTCAAGCAGGTCAGCACCTTTCGGCGCTTTGCCGCCACGGCGGCGGCTCACCATGAGCGCATTGACGGGTCGGGCTACCACGTCGGACTCCACGGCGAGGAACTCGGAGTCGGGTCGCGGATCCTGGCTGTCGCCGACTGCGCCGAAGCGATGCTGGCTGAGCGGCCCTACCGGCCCGGGTTGGGCTACGAGGAGACCGTCGCCCTGCTGCGGCAACTCTCGTTGCGGGGGCAGCTCTGCCCGCTGGTGGTGGAGGCCTTTACCGGTTGGTTCCGGCAGCATGCTGGCGATCTTCCTGCCGCGGTTGCCGCAGCCGGGGTCGCCGCCTGAGTCGCCGCAATTGCGCCAAGTCGATCGGGCGGCTAGTTTCGCCGGTTCGAAGAACGACTGCCCCTTGGTGTAACTGGCAACACGCCTGATTCTGGATCAGGAGAGTCCAGGTTCGATCCCTGGAGGGGCAACTTCACTCTCCCACATCGCTTCGCCTTCGGCGCCGGCCCTGCAGCCGGCATTTTGTGTCGGCTCCACCGAAGCTGCGCGGTCCGCGGAACCGGACGGACCCCAACGGCGTTCACTGCCTGATTGGACGCGCATTCCGCTGCCGTGTGGCAGACGACAGGCGCTCCCCGTGCTTGAGGAGGATCGCCGGCATGCGGCTCGACGGTATTCATCACATTTCCTGCATCACCGGCAACGCCAGCCGGAATCTCGATTTCTACAGCCGGGTGCTGGGTCTGCGCCTGGTGGCGAAGACTGTCAACCAGGACGACCCCTACGTCTATCACCTGTTCTATGCCGACCACGCCGGTTCGCCTGGCGCCGATCTGACCTTCTTCGAATACCCGGGCGCACTGCCCGGGCGGGCGGGCGCGGGGATGGTGTATCGGATTGCGTTCCGGGTGGCCGATCAGGCGGCGCTGGAGTTCTGGACCGCCCGCCTCGCGGCCGAAGGCATCGAGGTGACGCCGATCGATCGGGGGCTGGCCTTCGCCGATCCCGAGGGGCTCGGGTTGGCCCTGGTGGTGGACCAGAGCGGCGACGCTCCGCTGCGCGGCGCGCATCCCGAGATTCCCGCGGCCGCTGAGATCCTCGGCTTCGATCACGTCCTCGCCTATGGTCGTGAGCGCGCGGCCAGCGGTGATCTGCTCGAGCAGACCCTCGGCGCAGAATCACAGGGCGATGGTCGCTGGGAAGTGCGGGGAATATCGCGCGGTGGCTGGATTCGGTTCGATCAGCCGCCACAGCAACCCGCTCGCGCGGGAGCGGGAACGGTGCACCATGTTGCATGGGCGACCGAGCCGGCCGATCACGATCGCTGGCACAGGCATCTTGCTGAGCGCGGTGTGGCGTCGACACCGGTCATCGATCGACACTATTTTCAGTCGATCTACTTTCGGGAACCGAGTGGCGTGCTCTACGAGTTGGCCACCAAGGGGCCGGGTTTCACCGTCGACGACCCGGTTGAGCAGCTCGGTTCGCGGCTGATTCTGCCGCCGCAGTTCGAGCCGCGCCGCAGCGAAATTGAGGCTCGCCTGACGCCCATTCCCGACGTGAGCCGACCCTGAAAGGATCTCTGATGACCGCACCGCTGTCGTTCGTTACGCTCTGTGGCAGTCTGCGCACCAACTCGCTCAATCGGGCTCTGTTGCATTCCCTCGCGGAGTTGGCGCCGGCGCATTTGAGCTTCAGGGAACTCGACTGGCGCGACCTGCCCCCGTTCGACGTCGATCTCGAAGCGCGGGGGACGCCGGCGCAGGTGCGGCAGCTTCACGATGCCATTCGCCAGTCGGACGGACTGGTGATCGCCTCGCCGGAATACAATCACAGCATTCCGGGTGGGCTCAAGAATGCGATTGATTGGTTGTCGCGCGGACCGGCGCCTCATGCATTCTTCGAAGTGCCGGCGGGGATCATGGGTGTGTCAGATGGTTCTTTTGGAACGACCCGCTGTCAGTACCATCTCCGCCAGGTGCTCACCACGCTCAATGCACCGACCCTGGCGGCGCCGCAGGTGCTGGTCACCTTCGGCAACGAGAAGTTTGCCGACGGACGGCTGGTCCACGACGGGACGCGTGCCGTGCTGGGTCGGTGGCTCGAGCAGTGGGAGAAGTGGGCCCGGCGCTTCCCGCGATCGGAGCGCTAGTCTCGGCTGGTGCAACCGAGCGGCCGGGGCGGGCATCGTGACGATGCCCGCCCCTCGTATTCCATCCCTGTGCCAGGTCCGGAGGTAATTGTGACGATGCGCATCGGCGTGACCGGGTTGATCGCGATGGTGCTGCTGACGGGCTGCGCCGGAGCCGGGGATGTGATGTCGAGTGGCGCCACCGTGACCGACTCGGCCGGTATCCGGATCGTGGTGTCGCCCGGCGACGATCGCGCCCTGGGATGGCGGTTCGTTGAGGAACGGCGGATCGGCGGCATGGACAGCGGGCCGGAGAGCTTCCCGTCGGTTCATCCGAGCAGCGTGGGCGTCGACGCCGCCGGAGTCATCCATGTGCTCGATGCCGATGCCAACCAGGTGCGCCGCTTCTCGACCGACGGACGCCACCTGCTCACGCTGGGCGGACGGGGCGGGGGACCGGGCGAGATTGAGTGGGCCGCCGGACTGGCGGTGTCTCCCGACGGCAGCGATATGGTGCGCGACATCTCAGGCGGCCGCCTGGTCAGGTGGGACTCGACTGGGACCATCCTGCCGATTGTCGCGACCCGGCGCGATGTGCTTCCGGTGGCGATCTGGACCGATCTCGCCTGGCGGGGTGATACCCTTGGTTATGTCGGCACGGTCAGTGATACGGCGCAGGCCATCACGGCGGTGATGCTGCTGACACCCCGCGACACCACGGTGCTGACGCAGATGGCGCTGCCCCGTCCGGGGATGGTCGATCTGGGTTGTGTCGGGCTGATGATATCGCCCTACTTCAGCCCTGAACTTCATATGGCGCTGGGCGACGGCGTCGTGGCTGTGACCCGTCAGTCGGACTATCTGATTGATCTGTACCGGATGGGCCACCAGGTCGGCAGTATCAGACGGGCGATGACGTCCCGGCCGGCGACCGATGACGATGTGGCGGCGCTGTACCCCGATGGCTTTACCGTGAACTTCGGTGGCGGCCGGGAGTGCAACGTGCCGATTGCCGAGGCCGCCGCCAAGGTGGGGGTGGCACCGAGCTATCCGCAGGTGATGCGAATGGCCTTCGGCCCGGCGGGCGAACTCTGGGTGCAACGCTACGGTCCGCGCGGCGCCGACCCGGTGGTCGATGTGTTCGATGGTGAGGGCCGCTACGTCGGAACTGAGGTCGGTCGCGGTCTGCCGCTGGGATTTGTCGGACGGGACCGGGTGATTCTGCCGCTTACCGATGCGGCAACCGGTGTGGTGGCGCTGGGCGTCTACCGGATCGAACGATGAGGCGGCACCTCCGGCGGGAGAATGGTAGCATTCAGACCCGCGAGAGTGTCTGAGACTACGGTGGCGCGCGGCCGGTCCGCGCGGGAGGAATGTGATGAAGTCTGCCCCGGTCCGTTCGGAGCCGTTCACCCGGGCATCAATTTTTCTGGGTCCGATTCTGGAGGCCGCCGGCTTCCGCGTCGTGGCGCGCGAGTATGCCGAACAGGACGAAGGCGCCGCGATGGCAGAGTATCTCAAGGCCGACCTGGCCCTGCGGCTGGTGTGGGAGGCCGACGCCCGGGCGCTCTGGATCGAGGCGGCGCGGACAACCGGTGGGTCGATTATCTCCCGCTGGATGGATATCGAATGGGCGGTGGCCGGAGCCCGGCTGCCACTCGATACCGCACTTGACGACGCTCGGCTGGAGCGGCTGGCTCTGGCGCTGCGCCGCTACCTTGGCATGACGGAGTGAGATGATGTTCCTGGCTTTGCCCCTGTCCTGGCTGCTCGCGGCGGCTCCGGTGGTGCCCGATCCCGTCGCTCTGACCCGAATCACTGTGGTGGTCGATGCTCCCACCTGGCAGGACATCAAGGCCTCAGCCTTTTTGCCGCTCGGTTTTGGTGCCGGCTACGGTGCCGGACCGACTGAGGTACGGCTCTGCGACCGGCTGTCCTGCCTTGTCATGATTCCCAGCGACAGCGGGGCGGGCCGGACGGTGGGTACTGTGGTTCTGGGTGTGCAGCCGGTGAGCGGCAGCGCCCTGGCCGAACGACTCGCCGCGCTGGGTGATCAGGCACCGGTGGCGATCGAGGCCCCGCCGCCGCCGCTCGACTACACAGTGCCGTCGACCGAGCTGCCGATCATGTATTACATGGAGACCGCGACCATCGCGGTGAGTGACTCGACTCTTGACATGATCGAACCGCTGCTGCGCTCCGCCGGCGCGGCAGTGGTTCCCGAGGGTGAGGGGCTGGTGGTGAGCTTCCCCAATCAGACCATCCGCCTGGTGCCCGACTATCGCGGCGCCGGAATCGAATCGCTGTCGTGGCAGTTGCGGCGCGAGGCCGACGGCAATCCCACCTACCGATTCGGTGGGCTGAGTCGGCTGCGGTTCGGGCCGGGTCGGACTGCCCTCTGGAGTTTTTGATGAACCATGCCACGCTGGGCGGCGGATGCTTCTGGTGCCTGGAGGCCGTCTATGAGCGCATTGCAGGGATCGACACGCTGGTGTCGGGGTATGCCGGCGGGCGGCGACCCTCCCCCAGCTACGCTCAGGTGTCGACCGGTGCGACCGGTCATGCCGAAGTGATCAGATTCCGCTACGCGCCGGAGCTGATCTCGTATCGCGAGATCCTTGAGCTGTTCTTCGCCTTTCACGACCCGACCACCCGGGATCGGGTGCGGGCCGC
>CBFGTB010000032.1:0-20353 GCA_965651715.1 uncultured Gemmatimonadales bacterium | reverse complement strand
AAATCGAACTCGCAGCGGTCGGCCACCGCCTGGGTCAGCTCAATGGTGTCGGGATGCTCGGGAAAGAGCTGGCGCATCTCCGCTTCGGACTTGACGTACGATTCGGTGCCGGTGAAACGGAAGCGCTTGGGATCGTCGAGGTCGGTGCCGGTTCCGATGGCCAGCAACACATCGTGGGCTTCGGCATCCTCGCGGCGGAGGTAGTGGGCATCGTTGGTCGCGACCACCCCGAGGCCGAGCTCCTGGCCCAGCCGCAGCATGCCATCCTTGACCAGCGTCTCATCGGGAATGCCGTGGTCCTGGATCTCGAGGAAGAAGCGCTCGGGACCGAACACACCGGCCAACCACTGCGCCGTGTCACGGGCCTTGTCCCACTGCTGCTGCCGCAGATAGAGCGCGATTTCGCCCGAGAGGCAGGCGGCCAGGCAGACGATGCCTTCACTGTGGCGCTCGAGCACTTCGCGGTCGATCCGCGGTCGGCGGTAGAAGCCCTCGGTATACCCGATCGAGGTCAGTCTGACCAGATTGCGGTATCCGGTGCGGTTCTGCGCCAGAAGGACCAGGTGAGAATAGTTGGCCGGGGCACCATTCACCCGAGCCTGAAGCTGTCGGGGGCCAAAGGCCAGATAGGCCTCGAAGCCGAGGATCGGACGGATCTGCTGCCGCTTGGCCTCGTCGTAGAAGCTCTTGGCGGCGAACAGATTGCCGTGATCGGTGACGGCGAGCGAGTCCATACCGAGCGACTTGACGTAGCCGACCAGGTCGCCCAACCGGTTGGCGCCGTCGAGCAGCGAATACTCGCTGTGGGTGTGGAGGTGGACGAAGGCCATCGGTCAGTCGTGTGGCTCGGCCCGGGGCCGATCACGGGGGGTGGCCGGGGAGCGAGGCCGGAAGCTGGTAGTCACCCGGGGAATCGTATCCCGATCCGGTCGGATTGTCAAAAGTCGTTGTGGCGCTTAGGCTTAGCTCGTTGGGACTCGACTCTTTCTCTGGGGGGACCATGGCCGTTTCCACGCGGATGTCGCTGGCGATTCTGGTATTCGCCGCGGCCTGTGGCGGCGAGGACACAACCGGGCCGAGCCCGGCGGCTGAGTGTACCGACCCGACTGTGGTGGACCTCAGCGTCGGTGGCCTTCAGGTGGTCGACCCGGCACTGAGCGGCGGGTGCATCGCGCTGGCGAGCCACGATTCTCCCAGCGAGTATCTGGTGATCGCCTACTCGGGTGCCGGCCAGGTGACCGGAACCGGAGTGTCGGGCGGGTACCAACTGACCACCAGCCCGGGGGCTGTGGCGCCGGCGCCGGCGCGGCGGGCCAGTGGTGCCGACCTGTTGGCAGTACCGGTTCTGGGGTTGGAGCCGCAGCCGATGAATGCTGTGGAGTTCCACAGCCATTTGCGGCAGCGGGAGGCGCAATTGGCGCGCTCCGGCGCCGCGAGCCTGTCGCCCAGAGTGGCGGCGCTCCGCCGTGGGCCACCGGTGGTGGGGGCGGTCGAAGAGTTCAACGCCTGCCTCAGCCTGAGCTGTGAACAGGTGACCCGGGTGACTGCGACCGCGCGGGTGGTGGGGGAGCAGGGAGTGGTCTGGGTCGATAATGCCACCACGCCCGGGGCCGATGCTCTGACGTCGGCCGATCTGCAGCAGCTTTCGGCGCTGTTCGATGACTACGTCTTCGCGATCGATACCACGGCCTTCGGGTTGCCCTCGGACATCGATGGTAACCAGCGGGTGGATATTCTGATCACCGAGCAGGTCAACAAGCTGACCACCGATTGCAGCGCCGGGCGGGTGGTGGGGTATTTCTTCGGCGGCGATCTGCTGGCGACCTACCCGGGGACCAATCAGCGCGAGGTGTTCTTTGCTTTCGCGCCGCGACCGGCGAGCGGCAACTGTCCGGCCGTGACCCGCACCACGGCGCTGCGGTCGCTGCCGCCGGTGCTGATCCACGAAATGCAGCACATGATCTCGTTCAACCAGCGGGTGCTGCGCCGCGGCCGAGCCGACGAAGTGGCCTGGCTCAACGAGGGCCTGTCGCACTTCGCCGAAGATCTGGGTCAGTTGCTGATTCCCGACGCGCGCTGCCCGGCGTCCGCCAGTTGTTTTGCGGAGTTCGCCAGCGGCAATCTTCACAACGCCTATTCGTTCATGAGCAATCCCGAAGCGACATATCTGGTTGCCGGTGAGGACGACGGGCCGACGCTTGAGGGGCGCGGCGCGGCCTGGTTGTTCGTCCGCTGGTTGGCCGATCATTTCTCCAGCGATACACTCCGGGGCACCGAGCTGACCCGGGCGCTGATCAATGGCAGCGCCACCGGGGCGCTGAATGTCGCCACCGCCACCGGAGTGCCCTTCGCCACGCTGGTGGGCGAATGGCTCAGCAGTCTGTGGGTCGACGGTTTGACCGGGGTGCCGACCAGCGGGCGGCTGGGTTATGAGACGTGGAACTTCCGGACGACATTCGCCGCCAATTCGCCGGGGACCTTCCCCAAGGCCTTCCCGCTCGAGCCCACGGTGGCCAGTCATGGCGTGCTCAGCGCGAGCGGAACGCTGCGCGGCGGCACCGGGCGATTCACCCTGGTCGGTATCCCGACCGGCGGCGCTCCGGTGGAGGTTCACCTCGTCGGCGGCGGCGGCAGTGCGCCGACTGCGGCACTGACGGCTCGTCTGGCGGTGGTCCGGACCCGGTGAGCATCAGGCGGTATGCTGCGGCGCTGGCGCTGCTGACGGCGGCTGTCCCCCTGGGAGCGCAGCAACCGGCTGCGGGCACCACTCCCACGTTGCAGTACCTGAGCGCCTCGGTGCGCGCCGCCGGCATGGCCGGCGGATCGGTCGCGCTGACCGGCGATGCGGCTGTGGTGTTCGACAACCCGGCCATCATCGGACCCATCCGCCGATTGGCGGTCGAAGCCAGCTATGCCCGGCTGCCCGATCGGCGCGGCTACGCCAGCGGCGCGGCGGCGCTGCGCACCGGTCCGGTGAGCATCGGCGGCGGGTTGCGCTATCTCGATTTTCCTGACGATCACCCCCTGACCGACAACCTGGAGTGGGTGGCCGCCGCATCGCTCCGACTGCGCGGCGTGCATCTCGGCGTGTCAACCGATTACGCCTCGGTCGAAGACTCCAGTGGCACCGTCTCCCGGGCATTGACCGAGGACGCCGGCGTCATGGTGACCTTCTTCGACATCGCCAGCGCGGCGCTCTCGTTCGAGAACCTGGGGCGCACCTCGTTGAGCGGGAGCACCCTGGATCTGCCGTCGCGCACCCATCTGGGCTTCTCGTTCAACCTGATCGACACCTATTCCAACGGTCGGCTGCTGGCGACCTGGGAAACTGTCTGGACTGCCGACCAGCCCCGTCGCACCATTGTCGGTCTTGAGGCCGGGGTTTTTGTTCATGGCATCGGCGTGGTGGGACGGATCGGTCACGGGGCCCAGCCGCCGCGGAGTGGCGTGGGCAAGACCTCCTACGGTGCCTCACTGGTGCTCGGGACGGCCCGACTCGACTACGCCTATCAACGGCAGAGCGCACTGGGGGAGAGCATCCATCTGCTGGGAGTACATTGGACGCCGTGAGTGGTCTGCAACGTCGCCGGATGGCGCCCCGGGTTTCCCCACGTCCGCCCAAACGGAGATGGAAGATGGGATTGCTGATTGCCGCCGGTACCCTGCTGTTCGGCTTCGGGGCCGCTTACATGGCAAGCGGCGAGGTGCGCTATCTCACCCGCGCCGGGATCGAAGAGACTCAGATTCTGGTGAGGCGCGTGCCCATGTCACGCCTGGCCGACGACAGCAGCCAGCCGGTTGCCCTGCGCGATGCTGCTGCGCTGGTGATTCAAGTCCGATCGGCAGCAGTGGCCATGGGTCTCACCGCCGGTCAGACCTACACCACCTACAGCGACGTGGGGCGCGACACCCTGCTGCTGGTTCTGACGGCATCGCCGCGGGACTGTCTCTGCCCGGTGACCTGGAGCTATCCCTTCGTCGGTCGGGTTCCGTACAAGGGCTACTTCGATCCGGCGGCGGCCCAGTCTGCGGCACGGGAATATGCCGGACGGGACTACGATGTGCACCTGCGTCCGTCGGCTGCTTTCAGCACGCTGGGGTGGTTCAATGATCCGCTGCTGTCCACCGCCGTGGGACGCGACTCGGTGGAGTTGGCCGCGCTGGTCTTTCATGAGATCGCCCACAACACGCTGTGGGTCGATCATGCCACCGACTTCAATGAATCCTTCGCTCAGTGGGTGGGATACCGCGCGGCCGAGCAGTTCTTCCGCGATCGGGGCGACATTCGCCTGGCGCTTCGGGCGGCCGATCGTTGGCACGACGAGCAGATTCTGGGGCACTACTATGACGCCCTGCTGGGACGGCTGGATTCGCTCTACGCCCGCCATCCGGCCAGTGTCGCGTTGCAGGCGGGGCGCGACAGCATCGCGAGCTGGAGCCGCGACACGTTGCTGTCGCCCTTCGGCATGGCGCTGCGCACTGTCGATCCCCACCGGATCGCCGATCAGCCGATTAACAATGCCGCGCTGCTGGGCGTGAGGCTGTACCGAACCGGACTGGATTGGTTCGAGGACTGGTGGTATCGCAACGATGAGTCGATCGGCCTGGCGGTGCAGCAGTTGGTGATGGCGATGGAGGGCGCCAGCGGCGACCAGGCATGGCAGCGGCTGGAGGCGCTGCTGGGACAGGTGAGCGGTTCCGACTAAATTCCCGACGACCCCGACCGGATACTGTTATGGATCATGAGTTTGTCACCCGTGAGCAGCCGAGGCTGCTGCGGGAATTGAGTGAGTTCCTCGCCATTCCCAGTATCAGTACCCTGCCGGAGCATGCCGGGGACTGCCGCGCGGCCGCCGACTGGCTGGTGGACGAGCTGCGACGATTGGGCTGCCCCACGGTGAGCCTGATCGAGGGGGAGGGCCATCCGGTGGTCTGGGCCGAAGGCCCGGCCGTGCCGGGCGCACCCACGCTGCTGATCTACGGCCACTACGATGTGCAGCCTGTCGATCCGCTCGACGAATGGGTCTCGCCGCCCTTCGAGGCCACGGTGCGCGACGGCCGGTTGTACGCCCGGGGGGCGATCGACGACAAGGGCCAGGTGTTCTGTCTGCTCAAGGCCTATGAGGCGGTGCGCGACGCCGACGGCCGACCGCCGATCAATGTGCGTTTCATCTTCGAGGGTGAGGAGGAATGCGGCGGTGAGGTGATCTTCGACCTGTTGCGGGACGAGCCCGAGCGGACCCAGGTCGACGCGGTGCTGGTGGCCGACATGGGCTATTACGCACCGGGCATCCCGGCGGTCTATACCGCACTGCGCGGAATATGCTACGCCGAAATTCAGGTGCGGACGCTGCAGCGGGATCTCCATTCGGGCCATTACGGTGGGGTCGCGCCCAACGCCATCGAGACCCTGTGCCGCCTGCTGGTCGACCTCAAGTCGCGCCATGGCAAGATCCGCATTCCCAAGCTCTACAAGAGCGTCGAGCCGCCGTCGGCGGCGGAGCGGGAGGGGTGGCAGCAGTTGCCGCTCGATCTGGAGCGCTATCGCGAGGAGGAGCTGACGGCCAAGGCGATCACCGGCCGGAAGCACTACTCGGTGCTGGAGCGGACATGGGCGCTGCCGACTTTTGAGATCCATGGCATTCGCGGCGGCTTTACCGGCGATGGCGCCAAGACTGTGATTCCTGCGGCTGCCACGGCCAAGGTCTCACTCCGTCTGGTCCCCGGTCTGCCACTGGAGTTCACGCTGCGCCAGCTTCGCAAGGCTGTGGCGCGGGTGGCCCCCGACTATGCCGATTGGGAGGTGCGGCTGGTGCACGGCGCCGACCCGACCCAGATCGCCGTTGACCACCCCGTGTTCGGGGTGCTGGACCGCGCCTTTGAGCAGGTGGTGGGCCGCGGAGCGGTGGCGGTGCGGGCGGGTGGGTCGATCCCGATCGTTCCCAGTCTGGCGGCGGGCGGTGCGCCGGTTGTTCTCACCGGAATCGGGTTGCCCGACGACGGGCTGCATTCTCCCAACGAGAAGGTCGACTTGCAGCAGCTCTGGGATGGCATCCGGGTCTTCGGTCTGTTCTTCGAAGGCCTGGCCGCCCAGGCCTGAGCGGCGGTCAGTCCTTGCGCCGGGGGCGCCCGCCCTCGGCGTACTGGGCCTCGATCCGGGAGTAGAGATCATCGGCTCCGATGATTCCCTTGACCGACGCGATGATGCCCGCGACGACATCTTCGGCCCAGTATTCATCGATGGCTGCTGTATTCGGATCTGACGATTCGCTGATCTGGGCGTCGAGATAGTTGATGGCCGTCTGCTGCCACTCGGTCAACGGACTCTGCACCAGCGACCATGAGCCGGTGGCGCGAAGTTCGAGCGCGGCCAGGGCATCGAGATGGGTCCGGAGTTCGCTGGCGATCGGTCCGCTGCGGAGCCGCTCCGCGACCAGGGTCAGCATGGCGCGGCGCTCGGACTCCTGCGGTTCGGGCAGCGGAGCGAGGTAGTGGCGCTGGTCGGCCACCATTTCGGCGAGACGAACACAGACGGCCCGAATGGCGGGCGTCAGTCGAGGCGGCGCGTCGGCGGCCCACGATCCGGCGGCGCCGAGGATCGCGGCGATGGTGTCATCGGCAATTGCCGAGATGCGCCCGGGGTCAGGTGCGGTTGGCATGAAGGGAAGGGAACCCCGGCGCGGGGTCATTTGCAAGAGTCTCAAGTTCGGGCGAGGCCGCGACCAGCTCGCGGTCGAACTGCCGCGCCAGGGCGGCGACGACCGCAGCACGGGTGGGTTGCCACCAGGAGTCGGCCGGGCCGCCGCGTTCGGCGGCCACCGACGTCATGGTGACACCGGTGAGTCCGCAGGGCACGATGCTGTCGAACCAGCCGAGGTCGGGCGCGACATTGAGCGCGAAGCCGTGGAGCGTGACCCACTGTCGGACATGGATTCCGATGCTGGCGATCTTGCGGTCCTCGGTCCAGACGCCGGTGCGCCCCGGCACCACGCCTGCCGCCACGCCGACCACTGCCAGGGCGGCGATCAGCGCCGCTTCGAGCTGGCGCAGGTACCAGTGCAGGTCGGGGCGGTGCTGTTGCAGGTCGAAGATCGGATAGCCGACAAGCTGGCCCGGGCCATGCCAAGTCACGTCGCCGCCCCGCTCGATTTCGATGACTTCCGCCCCGGTCGCCCGCAGTTGCTCGGGGGCATGGGGGAGGGAGCTGGCCTGGGTGCCGCGTCCCAGTGTGTAGACCGGGTCGTGTTCCACCAGCAGCAGCACATCATGGGACAGTGTCCCGGTGATGCGGGCGGTGCGGATCGCTCGTTGCAGGTCCAGTGTCGCGCCGTAGGAGCGTCGCCCGAGGTCGAGCAGGGCGAGCGGGGCGCTCATGACCGAGCGGCCTCGAGGCGGCTGACTGCCCGGCGTGCCCGTCGGGCCGACCAGAGGGTCAGGGCCAGCATCAGCAGGGCGAGGCCGAGCAGGCCGTGGCGTCCGAAGGCCTGACGGGCGACGAAGGTGGTGATCATGGCGACGACCACGCCGGCCATGACGCTGACCATGACCAGGGCGCCGCGGCGCCAGTTGGCTTCGATCCTGAGCATCAGCAGCCAGCAGGTGAAGGCCGCCACGAACGGGGTCGGGATCAAGCCGAAGAGGATGATGTTGGCGTAGGTCGCATCGGGATCGAACTGTGCCAGCGATCCGGGGCCTCCGCCGGGGGGGAGGCTGAGCAGCGCGATCCAGATGACCAGCGCGGCCCAGGTCACCGCGGCGGCGGCCCCCGCCACCATCGCCGCCGCGGCGAGGGGGACCTGGTCCTCGGTCGCCGCCGCATCGCCCAGCGGATTGGGCGATGCGGGGGGCGGGGCCGGCGGGGTGCTCACCGGGTCAGAAGTGAAGCGCCCGACCCATCGAGTCGAGAGCGGCTTCGGCGATCGCCTCCGACAGGGTCGGGTGAGCATGAATGGCCAGATCGACTTCCTCGACCGTGTACTCATTGGTCCGGGCCAGCACCAGCTCCGCGATCATCTCCGACGCCTGTCCGCTGACGATGTGTGCGCCGAGGATTTCGCCATACTGCTTGCCGCGAATGATCTTGACGAAGCCCTCGGTGTCGTTCGAGGCCCGGGCGCGGCCGTTGGCGGAGAACGGGAAGCGGCCAACCTGGTAGTCGAGCTTCTGCTCGCGGCAGGCGTCTTCGGTCAATCCGACGCTGGCCACCTCGGGATGGCAGTAGGTGACGCTGGGCACGTTGCTGTAGTCGATGGCGCGCGGCTGGTGGCCGGCGATCACTTCGGCCACATGGACGCCCTCGCGGGTGCCCTTGTGGGCCAGCATCGGCGGACCCGCCACATCGCCAATGGCGTAGACGCCGGGCACCGAGGTCTGCAACGTGGTCGGATCGACCTTGATGAAGCCCCGCTCGGTCAGGGCCACGCCGACCTTCTCCAGACCGAGCGACTCGGTATTGACCGCGCGGCCGGCGGCCATCAACACCTTGTCGGCCACCACAGTCTGCTGCTTGCCATCGGCCTCGATGGTCAGGGTGACATCCTTGGCCGTGACGGCGGCCTTAACAACCTTGACGCCGGCCATGACACCGATGCCGCGCTTCTTGTAGCTCTTGGCGATGACATCCGAGCATTCGGCATCTTCGATCGGCAGGATGCGGGGCAGGGCCTCGATCAGGGTCACTTCGCTGCCGAAGGTCTGGAAGATGTCGGCGAACTCGGTGCCCACCGCGCCGGCGCCGACGATGGCGAGTCGCTTGGGGGCCTGCTCGAGGAACAGCGCCTCGTCGGAACTGATCACCACCTTGCCGTCGAGCGCCAGGCCGATGGCCGGGATGCCCTTGGTGCGCGACCCGGTGGCGAGCACCACCGCCTTGGTGGCGGTGTAGCTGTCCTTGCCCACGGCCACGGTGGTCGCCGATGTCAGGACGCCGGTGCCCTTGATCACCGTGACCTTGTTCTTCTTCATCAGGAACTCGGCGCCCTTCGAGTTCTGCTCCGCCACCTTGCGGGAGCGCTTCATGGCGACGCCGTAGTCGCCGGCGACCTCGCCGGTGGTGATGCCGTTTTCGGCGGCCTCGCTGCGGAGCGCCTTGAGCAGCGTCGCCGAATGGAGCAGAGCCTTGGTCGGGATGCAGCCGATGTTGACGCAGACGCCGCCGAGCTTCTCCTTCTCGATCACGGCGACGCGCAGGCCGAGCTGAGAGGCGCGAATCGCTGCCGGGTAGCCGGCCGGACCGCCGCCGATAATGATGATGTCGAATGAGTTGTTTGCCACCAGCGGGATGCTCCGTGAGTTCTGGGTCATGAATACTGACATGGTGAGGCGACCGGTGTCGGCACCGATCGCCTGCGCCACGTGTCTACCATACCAGCGCCAGCGGATTCTCCAACATCCCGACCAGCGTTTGCAGGAATGCCGCCCCGGTGGCGCCATCGATCACCCGATGATCGCAGGACAGCGTGATCCGCATGCGGCGCCGGACCACCACCGCGCCATCGACCACGACAGCCCGGGGTTCGATCCGGCCGACGGCCAGGATCCCGGCTTCGGGGGGATTGATGATCGCCGTGAACTCGTCGATGCCGAACATGCCGAGGTTGGACACTGTGAATGTCGCGCCGGTGTACTCCTCCACCTGGAGCTTCTTGGCGCGGGCCCGGCCGGCCAGGTCGCGCACCTCGGTCGCGATGGCGCGCAGGCCCTTGCGATCGGCGTGGCGGATGACCGGCGTGATCAGACCATCCTCGATCGCGACCGCCACACCGACATGAATATCATGCCACTGACGGATGGCATTGTCGCCCCACCAGGCGTTGACCCAGGGATGGAGGCGCAGCGCCTGGGCCGTGGCGCGGATGATGATGTCGTTGAAGGAGAACTTGCCCTCGGGATCGCGGGCGATCAGCGCCTCACGGGCGTCGGCCGCGCGCTCCATATCCACCTCAGCCGTGAGGTAGAAGGTGGGAATCGGCCCGAGTGACTGGACCAGCCGCTTGGCGATGGTCTTGCGCATCTGACTGAGCGGCACATCGGTGAAGCCGGCCGACGGCATGACATCGGCGGCAGCCGTTCCGGCGGCGAGCGATTCGACATCGCGCTTGATGATCCGACCCTCGGGGCCGCTGCCGGCCACAGCGGCCAGGTCGATGCCGCGCTCCGACGCGATCCGCCGAGCCACCGGCGAGGCCTTGATGCGGCCGCCGGCGTCGGTCGCGGCAGTCGCGGCGGGCGGTGCAGCCGCCGGGACGGGAGCCGGAGCCTCGGGTGCTGCGGCGGGCGTCGCTGCCGGCGGAGGAGATGCGGCCGGTGTCGCCGCTTCGCCACCGGGAATCGCTTCGCCCGCCTCGCCGATCCAGCCGACCACTTCGGCCACCGGCACCGTGGCGCCGGCGGCGACCACCTGCTTGAGCATGACGCCGTCGGCCCGCGCGACGAGTTCCATGACCGCCTTATCGGTTTCCACCTCGGCGAGCACATCGCCGGTGGCGACCGGATCGCCTTCGGCCTTCTTCCATTCGACGAGGCGGCCCTCTTCCATCGTCGGCGACAGCGCTTCCATTACGACCTTGGTCGGCATCGATTCAATCCTGGTAGCAGACCGCGCGCACGGCGGCGACGATCTTCGTCGCGTCGGCCTTGGCCGCCCGCTCGAGGTACTTGTTGTAGGGCATCGGCACGTCGGCCTGATGCACGCGCTGAATCGGCGCATCGAGCGCGTCGAAGGCGTCCCGCTGCACCAGATCGACGACCTGGGCCCCGACGCCGGCGAAGCCCCAGCCCTCTTCGGCCACCACCAGCCGGTTGGTGCGGTTCACCGAGTCGAGAATTGCGGCACTGTCGAGCGGGCGGACGGTGCGCAGGTCGATCACTTCGCAACTGATGCCGTCTTCGGCCAGGGTGGCGGCCGCCTTGAGCGCCGGCGCCACGGTCTTGGAGTGACAGACGATGGTGGCATCGGTGCCGCTGCGCTTGATGTCGGCCTGGCCCAGCGGGATGAGATACTCCTCGTCGGGCACCTCGCCCTTGAGGTTGTAGAGCATCTCGCCCTCGATGAAGACCACCGGGTCATCGTCGCGGATGGCGCTCTTGAGCAGTCCCTTGGCATCGGCCGGGGTCGCCGGCATCACCACCTTGAGGCCGGGGATGTGGGCGTACCAGCTTTCAAAGGCCTGCGAATGCTGGGCACCCAACTGCAGCGCCGCCCCGCCCGGGCCGCGGAACACGATCGGGCAGCCGAACTGGCCACCGCTCATGTAGCGCATCTTGGCTGCTGCGTTGACGATCTGGTCGATGGCCAGCAGGGCGAAGTTCCAGGTCATCATCTCGATTACCGGCCGGAGTCCCACCATCGAGGCTCCCACGCCGATGCCGGCAAATCCCAGCTCGGCGATCGGCGTGTCGACCACCCGCTGGGGGCCGAATTCGTCGAGCAGGCCGCGCGACACCTTGTAGGCGCCATTGTATTCCGCCACTTCCTCCCCCATCAGGAAGACGTCGGTATCGCGGGTCATTTCTTCGCGCAGCGCCGCATTGAGTGCGTCGCGGTAAGTGAGCGTTGCCATCAGAATGGAGTTCCCGTAAGAGTCGTCGCCGGCATCAGGAGGTCGCCTCCGGGGCATAGACGTCGGTGAAGAGCTGGTCGAGCGCCGGGTCGGGTGACTCTTCGGCGAAGGTCACCGCGTCGGCCACTTCGGCGGCGACATCGGCTTCGAGTTCGGCGAGCTGATCGTCGCTGAGCATGTCGGCATCCCGCATCAGCCCGATCAACACCTCGATCGGATCGCGGTTGCGATTTTCTTCGACCTCGTCCTTGGTGCGATAGGTACCGTAGGAGGCGTCAGACATCGAATGGCCGACGTAGCGGTAGGTGCGAATGTCGAGCAGGGTCGGGCCGTCGCCGGCCCGGGCTCGCGCGACGGCGGCGTCCACTGCCGCCCGGACCGCTGTCACATCCTGGCCATCGACAGTGGTCCCGACAATACCATAGGCGTCGGCGCGCTCCGCCAGATCGGTGATGGCGGCGGCCCGCGCCACGGCGGTACCCATGCCGTAGCCGTTGTTCTCGATCACGAAAATCGCCGGCAGCTTCCACAGGCCGGCCATGTTGAGCGTCTCGTGGAACGAGCCGATGTTGGCGGCCGCCTCGCCGAAGAAACAGAGTGACACCGCCTGGCTGCCGCGGTAACGCGCGGCGAATGCGAAGCCGGCGCCGAGCGGGATCTGGCCGCCGACAATGCCGTGGCCGCCCATGAAGTTGAGCTGGGCATCGAACAGGTGCATTGAGCCGCCCTTGCCGCCCGAGCAGCCGGTGGCCTTGCCGTACAGCTCGGCCATCACGGCGCGGGAGGACATGCCCCGGGCCAGCGCCTGGCCATGCTCGCGGTAGGCGCTGATGACATAGTCCTCAGCGGTCAGCGCGGAAATCGCACCGACGGCGACGGCTTCCTGGCCGATATACAGATGGCAGAAGCCGCCGATCTGGCCGACCGAGTAGGCCTCGCCGGCCCGCTCCTCGAAGCGGCGGATCAGCAGCATCTGACGCAGCCAGTCGCGATAGTGCTCGTGATACGGTGCCGCCTTGGCGGCGCGATCGGTAGAGGTTCCCATCAGTTATCCCTTGCCGCTTTGGCTTGATCGCTCTGCTCCCAGGCGTGATACGAGGAGCGGGTGAGCGGAGAGGCCTGCACATGCGCAAAGCCCATGGCGAGGCCGATGTCGCGCAGCTCATCGAACTCGGCGGGGGTGTAGTACCGTACCACCGGCAGATGGCCGTCGGAGGGGCGCAGATACTGTCCCAGCGTCAGGATGTTGGTATCACTGCGGCGCAGGTCGCGCATGCAGGTGATGATCTCATCCCACTCCTCACCCATGCCGAGGATGATACCCGACTTGGTCAGCGCGCTGGGATCGAGTGACCGGGCCGTGGCCAGCACGCGCAGGGCGCGGTCATACCGACCGCCGGGACGGGCCAGACGATAGAGCCGCTCGGCGGTTTCCAGATTGTGATTGAGGATATCGGGCCGGGCATCCATGACGATGGCCAGCGCCCGCTCCGAGCCCTTGAAGTCGGGGATGAGCACCTCGACCGAGGTCTCCGGCAGGCGAGCCTTGATCTCGGTGATGCAACCGGCAAAGGCTTCGGCGCCGCCGTTGGGCAGGTCATCACGGTCGACCGAGGTGATCACCACGTGGCGCAGGCCCATGGCCGCCACGGCTTCGGCCAGGCGTTGCGGCTCGGCCGGGTCGAAGGCCTTGGGGGTGCCGTGCGAGACAGCGCAGTAGGCGCAGTTCCGGGTGCAGACATCACCCAGGATCATGAACGTCGCGGCGCGGTGCTCCCAGCATTCACCGATGTTGGGGCAGCGGGCCTCCTCGCACACGGTGTGCAGGCCCAATTCGCGCATCAGCTTCTGAATTCGGAGATACTCGGTGCCGCCCGGCGCCTTCACTTTGAGCCACGACGGCTTGCGAGCCGGTACCGTACCTGCGGGGGATGACGCTCCCCCCGGAGTCCGACCGCTACGCGTGAGCTGTACCAGAGGTGCTGCCACAGCCATCTCCTTCCCCGAACCCGGAATGAACCCGCAAAGATAGCCCGACGCGGGGTCCGAAGCTACGCGGCTCCGACAGCGCGGCCGCCGCTGCGGGGGCGCTTCACCAGGACCAGAATCGTTCCGGGCGGAAGGGATGCAGTTCGTCGGGCAGCGGTTCGCCCGCGATGCCCTGCGCCATCAACGCCCCGGTAATGCCCGAGACGAGAATGCCGTTGCGGCCGTAGCCGGTGGCGTACCACAGGCCGGGCAGCCGCGGCTCTTCGCCGATGATCGGGTAGCCGTCGGGCGTGCCGGGCCGCAATCCGGCCCAGGTGCGGAGCGGTTGCGCGCCGGTCAGGGCCGGATCGATTTCGCTCACCCGACCGGCGACGTCATCGAGGGCCGTGCCGCTGGTGCTGGCGGTAAAGCCGGCGTGCTCCATGGTGCTGCCGATCCAGAGTTCGCCGCCGCGGTGCAGCAAGTAACAGTGGCGACCGTAGACGGTGATCGGCTCACGATCCTCGGGCCAGGCGTAGGCGGCCATCTGCCCCCGCACCGGCTCGACCGACAGCGGCCGCGGCAGATTGGCGATGCGCCCCGACCAGGCTCCGGCGGCCAGGACCACCCGCGTGGCCGGGTAGCAGCCGCGTTCGCCGGTGGCACCGAGCAGATGGGAGCCGTCGCGATTGAGCGAGTGAATCCGATCGGTGACGATCGCCGCTCCCGCGAGCCGGGCGTCGTGAAGTTCGGCTTCGACCAGCGCCCGCGGATCGATGGTGCCGTCATCGGGCGCCCAGAAGGCACCGTATTCGGCGGCAATCCAGGGCCACTGCTCATGAACATCGGTCGGGTCGAGCCATTCGGCCGACTCGGTCTGCTGGCGCTGCCATGCCACTTTGGCCTTGTAGCGCTCGGCGTCAGCCGGATCGCGGGCCACCTGGAGGATGCCGGTGATCCGCAGCGACACATCGATGCCGGTGGCGGCGTGCAGCCGCTCGGCTTCGCGCCGATAATGGGCTCGGCCGGCGATGCCGAGGCGGAACAACGGATCGTTGGGGCCGGTCTCGATCTGTGCCGCCAACATTCCCGCCGAAGCGCGCCAGGCCTCGCCGGCCATTTCGGCCGGACGCACCACTGTCACGGCCGCCCCGGCCGCCGCGACGGCCCGGGCAACTGCCGCCGCCGCCGCCCCGCCCCCGATCACCAGAACATCTGATCCGCCGGTCATACGATTCGCTTTGAAACCTCTCCCGGGACACTCCCGTAGTCTCCTCCACGGGCGGCGCATGAGGTGTCCGCCGGTGACGCGAAGGAGTATTCGATGATACGCAATGTCACAGGGTTTGCCGTTTTCGCCTTCCTGGCCATGGTGGCGTTCAAGATGCTGGCCGGAATTTTCGGGGCGGTGCTGGGGCTGATCATGACGCTGCTGTGGTGGGCGCTGATCGGGTTCGTGGTATACACCATCCTCCGGATTGTCGCGCCGGGCGCGGCGCAGCGAATTCGCGATACCATTCGCGGCACCGGCTGAGCCGACGCTGTCTCCTCGGGCGGCGCGTCCCGCTCCCCGGTGGGGAGCGGCGCGTCGTGTGGTGCCGAGGAGTGGAGATGCAGGATGCGCCAGGAACCGTCGCGTTGCTGGCCGATCACGATGGTGGCGAGACCCTGGTGGAGGGCCCGGGCAGCAAAAATGGGCATCCACCGGTATTCGACCACTCCCCAGACAAATGCTCCCCGAGCGCTGAGCCGGGTGGAGACGATCTCGATCCGCCCGCCGGCGCCGCCGCCCGCCAGGCGTGGGACGCTGAGGCGCGGCTCGCCGTCGGCGATCACGATGGCCTCATCGGCAAAGAGTGAGTCGGGATTCGCCATGGCGTTTTCGGCGCTGAGCAGGCGGTCGAGCAGCACGTTGCCGATCGAATCGGCCACCAGCGCATCGAGCGTGCTGGTGAGTTCGGCTGTCACCGTGGGCTGACGATAGCTGGCGGGCTGCGCGCAGGCCATCAGCGGCAGCGCCAGCAGCAGCAGCCGGAACCTCACGGCCGGGGCTCGCGCTCAAGCGCTGTCACGATGCCCCAGGTCAGCAGCGGGATCATGATCTCATGGTGCCCGGTGAGCTGGATGCCGATGCCGTGGCCGCGGGTCGGGCGATCGACCACGTTCAGCCGCGGTCGATAGTGGCGAATCATGTCGAAGTCGGCGGCGAGGAAGCCGGTGGGTTGGCCCGCGTGAAGGTTCCGCGCCACGGTGAGGGCCTTGAGGAACACCTCGGGCATCATCACAGCGCTGCCGATATTGAGTACGGCGCCGCCATCGTGGAGCGCGGCCAGCGCGGCAGCGAGCCGGCGGAAATCGCGGGCACTGGTTTCTCCCAGCGCCCCGCCGTCGAAGCCGGGCTGTTGATGGATGATGTCGGCCCCGACCGCAGCGTGCACCGTCACGCCGATGCCGGCGCGCTGGCAGCCGAGCAGCAGTGAGGTCTCCGGCGCAACAAGCCCGTCGGCCGCGCGGAGCGCGATCGCCAGGCCCTCGCCCAGGCCGCGGCCCTGCTCGGCGGCGCTGCTGATTGCCGCATTCATCTCCGCCCCGGTCTCGGCCACCATGCCGAATGACCCATCGCCCAGGCCGGCCTCGACATCCTCGCTGGTGCCGCCGAAGCGAGTGAGTTCGAAGTCGTGAATCGATGCGGCGCCGTTCATCGCCACATGGCTGATGACACCGCGATCAATCAGATCGATCAGCAGGGGCGCGAGACCGGTCTTGATCACGTGGCCACCGATCAGGACCACCACCCCACGGCCGCGGCGATGGGCGCTGACCACATGATCGATGACCTGGCGCAGTTGGCGAGCCGCCAGCAGATCGGGCAGGCTCTCCAAAAAGGCGGTGACGCTGCGATCGTCGGCCGGCGGTGCGGCGAGCTGGCCAGGCGCGACCTTGTTTCCCCGTCCGGCGAAGGGCACGGTGCGGACCTGGGCGAGATCGACCTCGGGCGTCGACATCAGCCGTCGCGACCGGGCGTGACCTTGGTCAGAATCAGCTTGAGGTGGCCAATCACGAGCGTGGTTTCGATTTCGACCGGGATGCGGCGAGCGTCGTCGGTCAACCAGAGCTTGGCCTTGCTCTTGCGCGAGAACAGGCCGTTCTCTTCGTCGACGATCGGGCGCAGCAGCAGGGTGGACACCTTGCTGCCGTCCGGCATCTCCTTCATCTCGCGCTTCTCGACCTTGACGATGACCGGGTTCTGTTCTGCCCGGTAATAGTTGTTGTACTCGTAGGTCTTGCCGACTTCGAGCGGAACTGTCCGAATCCAGTAGAAGAAGGCGACGTCATCGAGCGGACGTTCCGAGGTCGGCTTGGACTCGGGTGAGGCATTGCGCCGATAGAATCCCGAGTCGGGATGGATCAGGAACTCTTCGTGGCGGGTGCGATCATTCTCGCTGACATGCTTGACGAACTTGCGCGAGATGAAATCGTCCTGCCCGGTCCAGGAGCTGAATTCGGACAGGTTGCGGTAGAGCGGGACCGAGACTTCGGTGGTGAAGTTGAACCGCCAACTGGGGTGGCCGGCATAGGGCTCCACGCCGGCGACTTCGAGCACCGCCGACCCGGCGCTGATGAAACCGAACTTCCCCCGATACTCGAGCCGTTCGCCCACGCTGAACGGCGTGGAACCGGGGCCGGGACCACCGGCCACCTGAAGCGCAAGGAGAATCGGGAGAAGCATCATGCTGTCACATCCTTATTCCGCACCGAGGATCGGGACTGGCGCTCCCGCGCCGGTGCTGAACGGGGAGGTGCAATCAGATGGCGCCGCGCCTGCCAGAGGGCGCGGGCACGCGGCCACGGTTCGACCCGCGACGGGCGCTGACGTCGATCGACCCGCACCGTGACCGGCACGGTCTCGACCTGACGTGCCGCAGCGGCGACCCAAGCCAGCAGTTCGGCATTGGCGGCCCAGTCTTCGGTCAGCAACCACTTGTCACTCCGGTCGCGGAACGCCTGTCTCAGCGCCACCAGGCGGATCGCCGCCACCCCGGAGACGACATCGTGGACCCCGCGAACACGAACCCGGCTGCCGAGCAGGCGACCGGCCCAGCGGCGTACCAGTCGGCGGCCCCGGTCGGTTTCACCCAGCACCGTGGCCTCGCCCACCACCAGGTCGGCGCCCGACTCGAACTTCTTGAGCAGCTCGTCGAGTCCGTCGGGGTCGATGGTATAGTCGGCAGGCCAGAGAATCGCGACATCGCGCTTATGCCGATCGGATCGTTCCAACGCAGTCCGGAGCAGCCGTTCGACCGTGGCGGCGTAGCCGACGGGCGTTGCGCTGGTCATGACGGTGAGCGGCAGGACATTGGTGTAGGGGGCCAGAATCTCGGCAGTGGCATCCTGGGAGCCGTCGTCGCCGACGAGAAACTGGTATTCCCGGCGACTGTCACCCAGCGCCTGGCGCAGCCGCCAGAGCACCAGGCCGACAGTCGCGGCTTCATTTCGGGTTGGGACGCAGAAATAGATCATCGGCTCATCGCACGAATAGGCTCATGGCGGCGGAAGTATAGCGCCGCGGCGGCGGCGATCACGACGGGAGTTGATAAACCGCCCGGTAGATCGCGAGGGTTCGGCTGACCAGCCGGGGCACGGCGAAGTGGGCCGCGGCCCGGCGCCCCTGGACGCTGAGGAGCTGTCGCCGGGCGGGATCGTCGAGCAGGCCGCCGACGGCGCGGACCAGCGCGTCGACATCGTTGGCGGGGACGAGCACACCGCCGCCGTCGGCCAGTGACTCGGGCAGGCCGCCGACGTCGCTGGCGATGACCGGGACACCCAGGCCGAGGGCGTCGAGGACGGCCGAGCCGAAGCCTTCGCTGCGGGAGGGCTGGACCAGCAGCGTGGCGTGGCTGAGCACTCCCTCCGGCTGGGCAATATGCCCGGCGAAGTCGACCAGATCGTCGAGGCCCAGGTCGGCGCGTTGCCGTTCGAGCGCTGCGCGGTCGCGCCCCTCGCCCAGGACCAGCCACCGGGCGTGGGGGTGGTGTTCCGCCACTCGCGCGGCAGCGGCGAGCAGCAGGTCGATTCCCTTTTCCGGACTGAGGGCGGCGATGGTCACCACCAACTGGTGGTCGTCGGAGCGGGTCGCGAGATCGGCCGGCCACGCGGCGGTCGCAAGTGCATCAAGGTCAACTGCGGGCGGAATCACGCTGATCCGCTCCGGGGCCACTCCGGCGGCCATCAGGCGCTGCCGGACCGCCTCCGAGAGTGCGATGGCGTGGTCCACCCGGCGCCAGCGTCCCGGGTGGCGGATCGGAAAATCGACTCGCCGGGTGACGATCACCCGTCCGCCGCGGATGCGCGCTGCGGCGTCGGCCAGCGTGTGGGCATGCTGATCGTGAGCGTGGATCAGGGTGCCGGGGGTGATGGCGCCGAGCAGCGCGGGCATCACCCGGGGATCGATGCCCATCCGCCACGGCGCTCCGTGAACCGTCACTCCGGCGGTACGACAGCGCTCGGCGAGCAGCGATTTGTCGCCGGTGACGACACTGCTGACGACTTCTGTTTCAGGGCTCAGGGCGCGGGCGAGCAGGTAGACCTGCCGCTGGCCGCCGCGCCATTCGCGGCCGCTGGCGAGATGCACCACTCGGATCGGGTCGGCCGCTGAGGACACCATGGCGCGGAAGGTAGACCGGACAGCGGCCCCCCGGCCATGCTGAAGACTACGGAGTGCTCAGCCGGGCTCGGGACGGATGGTCACCAGCACGGCATCCTGATCGAGATCCCGTTCGTGCAGCGCCTCCCAGCCGATGGCCCGCAGCAATGCCGGCAGCGGCGTGGGCCACAGCGGCAGCGCCACGCGAAAGGGCGGAGCACCCACATTGGTGCGCCCCAGGATCCGGAGCAGCGGTTCCGGCGGAGTCAACGCGCGCAGGTCGATAACATCCTCGGGCAGCGGCGACGCCGGGACGGCAGACGGTGCTTCGGCCGGCGGCGGCGGCGCGTCGGCCCGCCAGAACCAACTCGACCAATCGCCAGCTTCGAACATGACGGTGTGATGAACGAAGCCGCGCGCGCCCAGCACCCGGAACAGCGGCAGCGGTTCGAATGGGGCGCGGATGTGCAGAACATGGCCGGGAGGCAGCGTGTCGGCGGCGGCCAGGATGTGAGCGAGCGGCTCCTCGCCCCGCGCAATGGCGTCGCGGACGTCGAGTTCGACCAGCATGGTGGGATCAAAGTCGTGGCGCACTGTCATGCCCTGAAAGTCATCGGGATGTGCGAGTACCGCTGTGACGCAAGTCTCACCCGGTCTTGGTGCGGGCCCAGCGGCGCATCTGTTCAGCCGGAACCGTGACCAGGCGGTTGCCGGTTCGGCTGTGGATCAGGCCGTGGCGTTCGAGCTGCTTGAGTGCCCGCGACACCGACTCGCGGGCCGTACCGATCTCGTTGGCGAGTTCTTCCTGGGTCCGGTCGAGCTGGAGCGCCATCCGGCCATCGTCGCGTGCCGTCCCGCGGTGATCGAGATGGTCGGCCAGTTGCATCGCCAATCGGGCTGCCACATCGCGAAAGGCGATGATTTCGATCACCTGGACCAGGTGGCGCATCCGCAGGCCCAGCGCTCTGACCACCGATACCGCCAGGTCAGGTGTGGTGCGGAATGCGTGCTCGAATTCCGCCCGCGGGAGGTAGATCAGCCGGCTGGGGGTGACGGTGGTGGCGGAGGCCGGATACGGGCCGCCGTCGAACAGCGGCAGTTCGGCGACCGGTCGGCCGGGGCCCTCGACTGTGAGGGTCTGCTCGCGACCGTCCGGGGCGGTCCTGAAGATCCGGACCCG